>NZ_JAJAUY010000052.1 GCF_020532625.1 Streptomyces antimicrobicus
CGGGGCCGGTCTACGGCGCGGTCGGCCCGCCGACCGGGTAGTCGTACGACGGGACGTCCGGGAGCTGGGGGAGATCGGGGCGCCAGGTGCGCAGGACCGCGGCCGAGGGGGCGTAGAGCGCGGCGGGGATGTCGGCCGGGGCGAACCACTCCCACCGGGCGATCTTGTGCGGCTCGGTCACGGTGGGGGTGCCCTCGGCGGACCGGGTCACCGCGGCGGCGGTCAGCCGGGTCACGGGCGAGCCCGCCTCGATCTGCACGGCGAGGACCTCGATGCCGTCGGGCTCCACCCGCAGTGCCGTCTCCTCGGCGAGTTCGCGCGCGGCGGCGCGCTCGAAGCCCTCACCCGGGTCCACCTTCCCGCCGGGCAGTTCCCAGCGGCCGTCGTGCGCCTGGCCGAGCAGGACCCGGCCGCTGGCGCCGAGCACGATCAGCCCGACCCCGACGACGGCGTTGGGCTGCGGGACGGCCCGCTCGGGGCGCTCGCGGTCGGGGCGGGGTGCGGCGGTGGTCATGGACGTCCTTCCGGTCGGTCGGGGGCGCGCTCCGGTGTGCTCCGGCGTGCTCCGGCGTACGTCGATCTTCCCAACTGCCACCGGCAGGCGGGGCCCCGGCCACCGGCCGGGTGTTTCGGGCGGGGCGGCGCAGCGCAGGCTCTGGTCGGTGTGATCGTCGTACGACCGGTCGGACGGGGGGCGTCATGGCACATCTACTGGTGGTCGGGGGCGGCATCGGGGGGCTCGCCACCGCGTTGCTGGCCGCGCGGCACGGGCACACGGCCGAGCTGTTCGAGCGGGACACCCGCGCGCCGGGGGCCGCGCTCGACCGGGACTTCTTCGGCTGGCGCCGGCCCGCCGTGCCGCAGGCCAACCAGCCGCACACCCTGCTGGGCGCCGCGCGCGCCGTGCTGCGCGAGGAACTGCCCGACGTCCACGCCGAGATGCTCCGGCTCGGCGCCCGCGAACGGCACGAGCTCGACTGGTTCGACGTACGGCCGCCCGCCCGGCCCGGCGACGAGGACCTGGTCATGCTCCAGGCCCGCCGGATCGTGCTGGAGAGCGCCCTGACCACGGCGCTGCGCGCCGAGCCCGGCGTGGTCTGCCGCTACGGGGAACCGGTCACCGGCCTGGTGACCGAGGCCGCGCCGGGCGCGCCGGGAGCGCCGCGCGTGACGGGCGTGCGCACGGCGGCCGGCCGGTACGTCGGCGACCTCGTGGTGGACGCGGGCGGTCGGCGGGGTGTCACCGAGCGCTGGCTGGCCGCGGCCGGCTGCCGCCCCGGCGTGGTCGAGCGGCACCGCACCGGGCTGGCGTACTTCTGCCGCTGGTACCGGCTGCCGCCGGGCACGGCCGAGGGGCCCCGCCGCCCCTGGACCGTGGCGGGCGGCCACTTCGCCGGCTGCGCCGTCTTCCCCGCCGACAACCGGACCTTCGCCGTCGCCCTGTTCGTCCACACGGGCGACCCGACCCGGACCGCCCTGCGCGACCCGGCCGTCTTCGAGGCGGCGGCCCGCTGCTTCACCCCGGGCGCGGTCTGGCTCGACCTGGGCGCGCAGCCGCTGTCCGAGGTGTGGGCCACCGCCGGGCTGGACAACCGCTGGTGCGCCCTCGTGGACGAACAGGGGCCGGTGGTCACCGGCTTCGTCCCCGTCGGCGACGCCGTCACGCACACCAACCCCACCCTCGCCCAGGGGGCCTCGCTCACCCTGTGGGCCGCCCTACGGATCGCCCGTACGGCCGGCCACCGCGACCCCGGCTCGGCCGCCTACGCCGTGGCCCACCACGCCTGGGCGGTGCGCACCCTCAAGCCGTGGTTCGACTTCCAGGTCGGCGCCGACGCCGCCGTCGGCGAGCGCTACGCCACCGGGGCCCCGCGGACCGGCGCCGCCCGCGAGGCCGCGGCGCTCTTCGACTGCGCCCTGGACGACCCGGAGGTCATGCGCGCCCGCGCCCGCGTCCGCCACCTGGCCGAGGCCCCCGAACGGGCCTACGCCGACCCGGTGGTCCGCGCCCGGGTGGCCCAGTGGCTCGCGGCCCGCCCGGACTACGTCCCCGGCGCCGCCGGCCCGGACCGGGAGACGTGGGAGAAGGTCACGGGGTCGGGGGCGGGATGACGAAGTCGGACGCGGGCACCCACCGCTGCCCGCCGTGCGCGGCCAGGGCGTCGAGGAGCTCCTTGCGCTGCCGCGAGGTCAGGGGGCCGAGGACGCAGACGGGAAGGCGCCCGGTCGGCCGCGCCACCGGCGCCCGCGGGTCGGCGTAGGGCCAGCCGGCCGGCCGGACCGCGGCCGACGCCGGGACACCGGGGACGAGGTCGAGGTGGAGGCCGCTGAACCGGAGCTGCGAGGGCCCCTGGACCTCCTCGACGACCACGCGCCGGACGGTGTCCCAGGCGAAGTGGTTCCGGTCGGCCGCGCCGCCAACGGTGATGCCCGTCGGCCCCACCTCCAGGCGCCAGGGGGAGCCCTGCACGCGGAACGAGGCGTCCCGGAGAGCCTTCACGGTGTCGGTGACGGCGCCCCCCACGCCGGCGAGTCCCGCGAGGCCGAGCAGCCCGGCCAGGGTGAACAGCAGCGGCCAGGCGCCGTCGATGTCGCCGTCGGGACCGCTGCCGACCAGGCCGGTGCGGAAGGGGACGTAGAAGGAGGCCGCGGCGGCGGCCGACAGCAGCAGAGACCGGAGCCAGTTCTTCCGTAGGGCCGGTCCCCGCGCGTAGGAGGCCAGCGGCTCCTCGCCGGTCCAGACGACGTCGAAGCCGGCGGCGGCCCGGCGGGCGGGTGCCGGCGGGCGGTGGAGCGGCCGGGTGGCCCCGTGCGCGACGACCCGCCGGGCCGCGCCGGCCAGGCGGGACAGCAGGGCCCGGCGCTCGGCGGCGGCGTCGGGGGCGGCGTCGGCGTGGGTGTCGCCCTCGGCCCGGGCGTCGGCGGAGCCGGGGCCGTGGGCGTCGGCGTCCTCGGCCCGGGTGTCCTCGGAGCCGGTGTCGTGGGCGTCGGCGGGGGCCCGCAGGCCGCGCAGGGCCTGGATGCGGTCGCGGACCTCGCGCGCGGTCGCCGGCCGGCGGGCCGGGTCGCGGTCGAGGAGGGCGGCCACCAGGCCGGTCAAGGCGGGCGGCAGGCCCGGCCGGACGGTGTCCAGGCGCGGCGCGTCCTCGTCGAGCTTCCGGCGGATCACGGCCAGCGGGTGGTGCCCGCTGAACGGCGGCCGGCCGGTCAGCAGGGTGAAGAGCACGGACCCCAGCGCGTAGAGGTCGGACCGCTCGTCGCCCCGGGCGGAGAGGAACTGCTCCGGCGCGCCGTACTCGGCGGTGCCGGCCGGACTCAGCTGGGAGGAGCGGGCCACGGCGGTGAACGCGGTCTGGAGGAAACCGGCGATCCCGAAGTCGACGACCTTGACCTCGTGGTCGCGGGTGAGCATCACATTGTGCGGCTTGATGTCGTAGTGCACCACGCCCGCCCGGTGCGCGGCGACCAGCGCCGTGCAGATCCCCTCGGCGAGCGCCAGCGCCTCGCCGAGGGGGAGGGGCGCACCGGAACGCAGGCGTTCGCTCAGCGGTCGGCCGTCGACCTTCTCCATGACGAGGAACAGCACGTCCTCGTGGGTGCCGCGGTCGTACATGGCGGCCACGTTCGGATGGGTGATCCGGGCCGCCGCCACCGCCTCCCGTTCGAACCGCTGCGCCAGCTCCGGTACCGCGTCCCGGTCCAGGGCGAGCACCTTGACCGCGACGTCCCGGTGCAGGCTCCGGTCCCGTGCCGCCCACACCTCGCCCATCCCGCCCCGGCCCAGCCGCTCCACCAACGCGTAGCGTCCTGCGACCAGTTCGCCGCTGTGCATGTCGCCCACCCCACCCCTGCCGGCGCCCGTCAGCCGGACGGTGCGCAGATCTTCGCTCCGCGGGCGGCACGGCAGCAAGGACGTTGCGCGCAATTGCGGCGATCGAAGGACGGGGCGGTCCTCACCCCCGGGTCACCGGGGCGGGGCGCCGCCGAGCACCTCGGCGAGGTCGTAGCCGACGACCTCCTCCAGCTGGGCGTACGTACAGCTCTCGGGGGTGCGGTCGGGGCGCCAGCGGCGGAACTGGGCCGTGTGGCGGAAGCGGTCGCCCTCCATGTGGTCGTAGGCCACCTCGCAGACCCGGTCGGGGCGCAGCGGGAGCCAGGAGAGGTCCTTCTTGCCCGTCCAGCGGCTCACGGCGCCGGGCAGCCGCGCGCTCTCGTGGGCGCTCTCGTCCGTCCAGGCCGCCCACGGGTGCCCGGCGGTGGCGTCGCCCTCCAGCAGCAGCGGGGCCAGTTCGTCGACGAGCTCGGCGCGGCGCTTCATGGGGAAGGCGGCGCAGACGCCCACGTGCTGGAGGGCGCCGTGCTCGTCGTACAGGCCGAGCAGCAGCGATCCGACGATCGGACCGCTCTTGTGGAAACGGTAGCCCGCGACCACGACGTCGGCCGTACGCTCGTGCTTGATCTTGAACATGAGGCGTGCGTCGGGCCGGTAGGGCAGGTCGAGCGGTTTGGCGACCACCCCGTCGAGCCCGGCGCCTTCGAACTGCTCGAACCACCGCTGCGCGAGGTCGCGGTCGGTGGTCGCGGGCGCGAGATGGACGGGGGGTCGGGCCGTGGACAGGGCCTGGGTCAGTGCGGTGCGCCGGTCGGTGAGCGGAGCGTCGAGCAGTGCCTCGTCGCCGAGGGCGAGGAGGTCGAAGGCCACGAAACTGGCCGGGGTGGTCTCGGCCAGCATCCGCACGCGCGAGGCGGCGGGGTGGATCCGTTCCGTCAGGCGGTCGAAGTCCAGCCGCCCGCCGTGAACGATCACGATCTCGCCGTCCACGACGCAGCGCGGGGGCAGGTTCTCCTTCAGGGCCGCCGCCAGCTCCGGGAAGTAGCGGGTGAGGGTCTTGCCGGTCCGGCTGCCGATCTCGATCTCGTCGCCGTCGCGGTGCACGATCGACCGGAAGCCGTCCCACTTGCCCTCGTACTGCATGCCGTGGGGGATCTTGCTCACGGACTTGGCGAGCATCGGCTTCACGGGCGGCATCACGGGCAGATCCATGCCATCGATTCTGCGGTGATACGGACGGGCCCGCCCGGTATGCGCCGCCCGACGCCCGGGCCTACCGTGGCGCACATGGGTGCATCCGGAAAAGCGATCGAGCTGGACGCGGGCGGGCGGACGGTACGGCTGTCCAACCCGGACAAGGTGTACTTCCCCGCGCGCGGCCTGACGAAGCTGGACGTCGCCCAGTACTACCTCTCCGTGGCCGACGGCGTCCTGCGGGCCCTGCGCAACCGGCCCACCACGCTGGAGCGCTACCCGGACGGGGTGGAGGGGGAGTCGTTCTTCCAGAAGCGCGCCCCCAAGAACCTGCCGGACTGGATCCCGACCGCCCACATCGCCTTCCCCAGCGGGCGCACGGCCGACGAGATCTGCCCGACCGAGCCGGCCGCGGTGCTGTGGGCGGCCAACCTCGGCTGCCTGACCTTCCACCCCTGGCCGGTGCGCCGCGAGGACACCGACCGGCCCGACGAGCTCCGCATCGACCTCGACCCGCAGCCGGGCACCGACTACCACCACGCGGTGATCGCCGCGCACGAGCTGCGCGACGTGCTGGACGAGCTCGGTCTGCGCGGCTGGCCCAAGACCTCCGGCGGCCGGGGCCTGCACGTCTTCGTGCCGATCGAGCCGCGCTGGACCTTCACCGAGGTGCGGCGCTGCGCGATCGCCATCGGCCGGGAGCTGGAGCAGCGGATGCCGGGGCGGGTCACCACGGCCTGGTGGAAGGAGGAGCGCGGAGAGCGGATCTTCGTGGACTACAACCAGACGGCCCGCGACCGCACCATCGCCTCCGCCTACTCCGTACGCCCCCGCCCCCACGCCCCGGTCTCGGCGCCCTTGACCTGGTCCGAGCTGGACTCGGCCGAGCCCCGCGACTTCGACATCACCACCATGCCCGCCCGCTACGCCGAACTCGGCGACCTCCACGCGGACATGGACGACCACGCCTTCCCCCTGGACGCCGCCCTGGAACTGGCCGCGCGTCAGGAGCAGGACCACGGCGTGGGCGACATGCCGTACCCGCCGGACTACCCGAAGATGCCGGGCGAACCCAAACGGGTCCAGCCGAGCCGGGCCAAGAAGGAGAAGTGACCGGCGGCCGCCGCGGGTCGCGGGCGGCCGATGTCAGTGCCGTGTGCCATGCTCGGCCGGCGGGCTGGACGCACCGGATGGACGCGCGTTGATCGGTCGTTGATCGGACGTACAGCAGGGCTGGTCAGGATCTCCCGCATGGCGATCAACACGAGCACCACCGCACCTGCATGGCACGAACTCGCACTCTGCGCGCAGACGGGACCGGACTTCTTCTTCCCCGAGCCCGGCACCTCGGTCCGCGACGCGAAGCGGCTGTGCGGGGCGTGCGAGGGGCGGGCGGGGTGCTTGGAGTACGCCCTCGCCAACGACGAGCGCTTCGGGGTGTGGGGCGGGCTCTCGGAGAGCGAGCGGCACGCCCTGCGCTCCAGCTCCCGCCGCTGAGGCCCCGGCCCTCGCGCCCAAGGGCGCCCCGGCGCCCAGGCCCCCCGCACCACCGCGCCGCCCGGCAGAGGCGCAGCTCTGCCAGGGGCGGCGGTCGGCGGTCAGCGGGCCGGTGGGTCCTGTGGCCGGTCCGGCGGGTCCCGTGTGAGGTCCGGCGGGCTCGGCGGGTCCTGTGTGAGGTCCGGCGGGCTCGGCGGGTCCGGTGGCGGCCGGTTCAGCCCTTGCGGGCCGCCAGGCGGGCGGCGCGGGCGGCCAGCCGCTCGTCGAACTTGCGGGCCTCGGCGTCCAGCCCGTTGAGGTACAGCCCCAGCTCCTCCTGCGCCTTCTGGCCCTCAGGACCGAGGTCCTTGATCTCCATGACCTTCAGGAAGCGCAGCACCGGCGCGAGCACGTCGTCGTGGTGGATCCGCAGGTTGTAGATCCCGCCGATGGCCATCTGCGCGGCCGCCCGCTCGAAGCCGGGCATGCCGTGACCGGGCATCCGGAAGTTGACCACCACGTCGCGCACCGCCTGCATCGTGAGGTCGGGGGCGAGCTCGAAGGCCGCACCCAGCAGGTTGCGGTAGAAGATCATGTGCAGGTTCTCGTCGGTGGCGATCCGCGCGAGCATCCGGTCGCAGACCGGGTCGCCGGACTGGTGCCCGGTGTTGCGGTGCGAGATGCGGGTGGCGAGCTCCTGGAAGGCGACGTACGCCACCGAGTGCAGCATCGAGTGGCGGTTGTCGGACTCGAAGCCCTCCGACATGTGCGCCATCCGGAACTCCTCCAGCTTGTCCGGGTCCACCGCCCGCGACGCCAGGAGGTAGTCGCGCATCACGATGCCGTGCCGGCCCTCCTCGGCGGTCCAGCGGTGCACCCAGGTGCCCCAGGCGCCGTCCCGGCCGAAGAGGGTCGCGATCTCGTGGTGGTAGCTGGGGAGGTTGTCCTCGGTCAGCAGGTTGACGACCAGCGCGATCCGGCCGACGTCGGTGACCTTGGACTGGCCGGGCTCCCAGGCCTCGCCGTCCTCGAAGAAGGCCGGGAAGTTGCGCCCGTCGCCCCACGGCACGTACTCGTGCGGCATCCAGTCCTTGACGACCTTCAGATGGCGGTTGAGCTCCTTCTCCACGACCTCTTCCAGCGCGTACAGCAGCTTGGCGTCGGTCCACGCCTGCGAGCTGCCGAGGTGGGGAGAGGTGATCGTCACGGGTGCTCCTGGGGACATGCGAATTACCTACGGTTCCGTAGCCTACGACCCCGTAGGTTAAGCGCGACGTGAAGGCCAGCCAAGCCCCCCGGATGGGTATGGCCCCTTACGTTGTGTTATGTCCGCAGTTGAGGCCCACTCGTGTGGGCCTCCACCGCCCCTTTTTGTCCCGCCAAGCTCACCTCTTGGCGTTCACATCACCTCCCGGAGCTCTTCCACCGACGTCGGCCGCAGCCCGCCGGTGTCCACCAGCACCCACCGGGTGATCCCGATCGACTCCAGGAAGGGCAGGTCGTGGCTGGCCACCAGCAGGGCGCCCTCGTACGCGTCCAGGGCCCCGGCCAGGTGCCGTACGCTCGCCAGGTCGAGGTTGTTGGTGGGTTCGTCCAGCATCAGCAGCTGCGGTGCCGGCTCGGCCAGCAGCAGCGCCGCCAGCGTCGCGCGGAACCGTTCGCCGCCCGACAAGGTGCCCGCCGGCTGGTCGCCGCGGGCGCCGCGGAACAGGAAGTGCGCCAGCCGCGCCCGGATCCGGTTCGGGGTGGCGTCGGGTGCGAAGCGCGCCGCGTTCTCCACCACCGACCGGCTGTCGTCCAGCACGTCGAGGCGCTGCGGCAGGAACCGCGCGGGCACGTGTGTGACCGCCTCCCCGGCCGCGGGCTCGATCAGCCCGGCCACCGTGCGCAGCAAGGTGGTCTTGCCCGCTCCGTTGCGCCCCACCAGTGCCACCCGCTCCGGACCGCGCACCTCCCACTCCACCGGCAGCGCCGGGCCGTGGGCGGGCTGCAGCCCGTGCAGGGTCAGTACGACCCGGCCCGGCGGGACCCGGGTCGCCGGCAGCTCGACGCGGATCTCGTCGTCGTCGCGGACCGCCTCGCGCGCCTGGCCCAGGCGTTCACGGGCCTGGGCCAGCCGGTCCTGCTGGGTGGCGCGCAGCTTGCCGGCCGACTCCTGGGCGGAGCGCTTGAGGGTGTTCGCGACGATCTTCGGGGCCCGCCGGTTCTCCTCCATCTTGCGCGCGTAGCGCCTGCGGCGGGCCAGGGCGTGCTGGGTGTCGACGAGTTCGCGCTTCTGCCGCTGGACGTCGGCCTCCGCCGCCCTGACGCCGCGCAAGGCGGCCTCCTGCTCGGCGGCGACCTGCTCCTCGTAGGCCGTGAAGTTGCCTCCGTACCAGCGCACTTCGCCGTCGCGCAGCTCGGCGATCTGGTCGACCCGGTCGAGCAGCTCGCGGTCGTGGCTGACCAGGAGCAGCACGCCGGGCCAGGAGTCCACGGCCGCGTGCAGGCGCCGCCGGGCCCGCAGGTCCAGGTTGTTGGTGGGCTCGTCGAGCAGGAGGACGTCGGGCCGGGCGAGGAGCAGCGCCGCCAGCCGCAGCAGCACGGACTCACCGCCCGACAGTTCACCGACGGTGCGGTCCAGGTCCGGGGCGAGGCCGAGTTGGGACAGCAGGGCCAGGGCGCGCTCCTCGACGTCCCAGTCGTCGCCGACGGCCGCGAGGTTCTCCTCGGTGACCTCGCCCGCCTCGACGGCGTGCAGGGCGGCCCGGGTCGTGGCGATCCCGAGGACCTCGTCCACCCGCAGGGCGGTGCGGAGCGTGACGTCCTGGGGGAGGTAGCCGACCGAGCCGGCGACCGAGAGCTGGCCCTCGCTCGGGGCGAGTTCCCCGGCGAGGAGCTTCAACAGGGTGGACTTGCCGGACCCGTTGCGCCCGATCAGGGCGGTGCGGCCGGGGCCGACGACGAGGTCGAGTCCGTCGAGGACGGGCGTGCCGTCCGGCCAGTCGAAGCCGAGCGCGGAGCAGGTGACGTAGGCAGGGGTGTGCGCAGGGGCGTGGCTCATGGAGGCCTCCAGGTTGCGGGAGTGGTGCAGTGCAACGTGGGGAGACACCGGCGACCCACGGGTCGGGAGGGGTGTCTCGGACCTCAGAAGTGCAACGTCCTGCTCCGATCGGACGGGGATGGGCCGTCATCGAAGCTAAAGGGGCCGCCGGGCGGCCGCAACGCAATTACCGGGACGGGCGCGGGGGCGGCGGACCGCTCGCGAAGCGCCGCCCGGCAGCCGCCCGCGCGAGCCGTCAGTGCGAGTCGCGCATGAGTTCCGCGAGCCCGTGGTCCACGTCCAGGTAGAGGTGCTCCAGGCCCGCCGGGACCAGGGCGGTGGCCCGCTCCAGGAACCGGTGCAGGTCCGCGGTCTCCATCAGGACGATGGCCACCCCCTCCGGGGCGTGGAACTCCACGACCGTGCGGTCCGGTCCGTACGGGCGCACGCGCACGTCCCCGAAGCCGGCGGGTCGGCTCACGCCGGTCTCCAGCAGCTCGCGGCCGAACGTCCACGACACCTCGACGCCCTCCAGCGTCGCCGGCGCGGGGAAGGCCATGCGCACGGCGAACGGGTCCGACCGGTCGTAGCAGAGCGTGACGGGAAGGGTCTCGACCTTCGGGGCGGTGGCGACCAGACGGGCCTGCACGGTCTGCTCGATGACGGTGATCAAGGCTCGCTCCCTTACGGCGGATCCGGGCGGCGGGCCGGGGGTGGTGCCCGCATCTGCATAGACGCCGGAATCGGCGAATCCGTGCATGCGAGGGGGACGTGAGCTGTGTCACTGAATGGCTGATTCCGCACTGTTGCGTGACGGCGGCGGGGCGTAGGCGCCGGGTCTTCGATGTTCGGCGGGGCGGGGGAGGGCTGGAGGGGCTCTGGAGGATGGCCTGAATTCGCTCACTCCACGAGAGCAAGACGCCGGCCGGCGGGAACGGCCCGACGGTGCGCGCACCCTGGACGGTGATCAGCGTGCTGCGTTAGCTTCCCGCCCCATGAGACCTCTGGGCATCGGTACGGGCATGGGCACGGGGATGTGCGCGGCAGTGTTGGCGGGCCTGCTGGCGGCCGCACCGGCGGCGCGGGCGGTGCAACCGCCGGACCCGACCGGCGCGGTGGCCGCAACCGCGACCGAGACCGGCGCCGCGGTCGGCACCGCCGCCGGTTCAGCCGCCGGTCCGGCCGCCGGTACCGGCCTGACCGGCGTCGGCTGGTCGCTCAAGGCCACCGGCAAAGAGGCCCGCTTCCGCGGCCTCGCCGCCGTCAGCCGCAGCACGGCATGGGTGTCGGGCTCCAAGGGGACCGTGCTGCGCACCGTCGACGGCGGCCGGACCTGGTCCGACGTCTCGCCGGCCGCGGCGGTGGCCGACGGCCTGGAACTGCGCGACATCGAGGCGTTCGACGCGCGGCGCGCGGTGGCCCTGTCCATCGGCGAGGGCGAGGACTCCCGGGTCTTCCGCACCGAAGACGGCGGCGCCACCTGGAGCGAAACCTTCCGCAACCCCGACCCCAAGGCGTTCTACGACTGCCTGACCTTCTCCGACCCGCGCCACGGGCTGGCCATGAGCGACCCGGTGGACGGCAAGTTCCGCATCCTGTCGACCGACGACGGCGGACGCAGCTGGCGGGTGCTGCCCGCCGACGGAATGCCCGCCGCCCTGCCGGGCGAGGCCGGCTTCGCGGCGAGCGGCCAGTGCCTGGTGAGCGCCGGGCCGCGGGACGTGTGGCTCGCCACCGGCGGGGGCGCGACGGCCCGTGTGCTGCACTCCGCCGACCGGGGCCTGACCTGGCGGGTGGCCGAGTCCACGGTGCCCGCCGGGGACCCGGCGAAGGGCGTCTTCGCCCTCGCGTTCCGCCACGACGGCTACGCCGCGCACGGCCTGGCCGTGGGCGGCGACTACCGCGCCGGCGAGGCCTCCCCGCGCGCCGCGGCCGTCTCCGCCGACTCCGGCCGCACCTGGCAGGCCGCCGACACCCCGCCGCCGGCGTACCGCTCGGGCGTGACCTGGCTCCCCTCCCACCCGGGCCTGCGCTCGGCCGCCCTGGCGGTCGGCCCGACCGGCACGGACGTCACGACGGACGCCGGCCGCACCTGGCGCCCGCTGGACACCGGCTCCTTCGACACGGTGTCCTGCGCCCGCCCCGCCCCCGGCGCCCGGCCGTACGAGGCGTGCTGGGCCGCGGGTGAGAAGGGCCGCGTGGCCCGGCTGGACACGACCGGGGCCGCCGGGAACTAGTCGGGCACGAGGCCGATCAGGGCGTCCCGGTGGGGCGCGCGGCGCGACCGGTCGGCGGGAGGGTGCGGTCATGGACCGAGCAGAGGTACTGCTCATCGGCGGGCGTGCCGGTGTCGGCAAGACGACGGTGGGGTGGGAGGTCTCGGCACGTCTGCGTGCCGCGACGGTCGCCCACTGCGTGGTCGAAGGCGACTGCATGGGCCAGGTCCATCCGGCCCCCGCCGGGGACCCGCACCGCAGGAAGATCGGCGAGCGCAATCTGACGGCCCTCTGGTCGAACTACGCCGAGCTCGGCCACCGCCGCTTGATCTACACCAACACGGTGAGCGTCCTCGCCGAGAACGAGGGCATGTTCCTGCGGGCCATGGGCGGGGACGTCAGGATCGTGCGGGTGCTGCTCACCGCGTCCGACGCCACCGCCCGCGAGCGGCTGACCGGCCGGGAGTTGGGCTCCGAGTTCGAGCAGGAGTGGCAGGCCAGCGTCCGCAGAGCGCGGATGCTGGATGAGCGGATGCCCCCGGACACGGTGCGGGTGGCGACCGACGGACGGACCGTGGTCGACATCGCGCGCGAGGTCGTGAGCGCCACCGGATGGCTGCCCAGGTGTGCTGTCCTAGGCCGGCAGGAGGCCGATCAGGGCGTCGCGGAGCGTCGGGCGGCGGGTGGTGACGAAGCGGTGCAGGGTCCGTGAGCCGAGGGCCACGCGCTGCGCGCTGCGGCGGCGCTCCGCGTCGTACGCGCGCAGGGCGGCGGGCAGCGCGGCGCTGCCGTGCGCGGCGACGGCGCGGGTGAGGGCCTCGGCGTCGAGGAGGGCGGTGCACGCGCCCTGGCCGAGGTTGGGCGTCATGGCGTGCGCCGCGTCGCCGACGAGGGCGACCCGGCCGGCGGAGACGAACGAGGGCAGCGCCGGGTGGAGGTGGCGCATCTCGTAGCGGATCCACGTGGCGGGGTCGGTTCCGGCGAGCAGGCGCGGGACCGGGTCGTGCCAGCCGTCGAACGCGGCCCGCAGGTCGGCGGCGGTCGTGGCCCCGGGCACGGCGGCGTACCAGTTGGTGCGGCCCGGCTCGACGGGCGTCATCCCGAAGAAGCGGCCCCGGCCCCAGGTCTCCCCGTGGATCTCGGTCTCGAAGTCGGCGATGCCGATCCAGGCGACGGTGCCGAGGGTGCGCACCCGGCTGCGGGTGCCGAAGTGGGCGGTGCGGACGGCGCTGTTGAGGCCGTCCGCGCCGACGACCAGGTCGGCGGTGAGGGTGCGCGGGTCGGTGAGCCGCTGCCCGTACTCGACGTCCGTGCCGCCGAGCCGGCCCAGTTCGGCGAGCAGCGCGTCGATCAGGTGGGGCCGGGAGACGAGGAGTTCGGGGCGGCCGGCCTTGCGTTCGACCCGTTCGAGGGGGAGGGCGGCGAGCACCGTGCCGTCGGGGCGCCGGATGTGGGCCCGGCGGTAGGGCAGGGCCCGCGCGCGGAGGGCCTCGCCGAGGCCGAGCCGGTCCAGGGCGGCCTGGGCGGTGGGGTGGATGCCGAAGGCGGTCCCGTAGCGCTCCGGGGTGCTGCGGCCCTCCAGGACCCGGACGGACCAGCCGGCCCGGCGCAGGCCGATCGCGGCGGCGAGGCCGCCGACGCCGGCGCCGACGACGACGGCCGTGCCGGGGGCGGGGGTGGTGTTCGTGCCGTTCTCGCCGTTCCGGTCGCTCTCCATGGCGTGCTCCTCGGTCCTCGGTCCTCGATCCGGACGAACAGGACGGCGCCGCGGGACGTCAGGGCAGGGGCGAGACGTCACTACCACGCCTGTGGTGCTACACCTGTGGTACCACGCCTGTGGTTATGCTGCCAAGGTGAATCAGGAGCGAAGGGACCGGCTGCGCGACGCGGCGCTCGCCGTACTGGCCGAGGCGGGCGGGCGGGGCCTGACCCACCGGGCCGTGGACGCCGCCGCACAGGTGCCTGCGGGCACCGCCAAGAACTACTTCCCGAGCCGCGACGCCCTGCTGCGCGGCGTGGCCGAGCGCTGCCTGGAGCAGTACCGGGCCGTGGCCGCCGCCCTGGCGGGGGCCGGGCCGGGGCCGTCCGACCGGGCCGGGCTCGCGGCCCTGATCGCCGCGCTGCTGCGGGACGTGGCCGGGCCCGGCCGGGCCCGCGTGCTGGCCTACCTGGAACTGCAGACCGAGGCCACCCGGCGGCCCTGGCTGGCCGCGCAGTTGGACCCGATCGCCGCCGGTGACTTCGCCGCGCACCGGTCGCTGCTGGCCGGCGCGGGCCTCCCGGCCGGGCCGGAGCAGGTCCGTGCGCTCACCCTGGCGCTGCACGGGGCCGTTCCGCACCTGCTGGCGGGCGCCCCGGAGACCTTGGCCGCGGCCGGACTCGACGACCTCGACGGCTTCGCGCGCGGCCTGCTGGCCCGGGTGTGCCCCGACGAGGGGACTGCCTGACGCCACGACGGCGACCGGCCGAAGACCGGGTGACCCACGGCGTCCGCGGCCGGCCCGGTGCGGTCGGCCGGCCCGCTGGCGTACATCGGGCCGCTGGCGTACGTCGGCCCGGTGCGGTCGGCGGTCCGCTGGCGTACGCCGGCCCCGTGGCGTCGGTCAGGTCGGCAGCGTCTCCCGGGCCGCGGCCAGGGAGGCGGACGTCTTGGTCGCTATGAACTCCGTGATGCGATAGGCGCACACGCCGGCCAGCACGAACGGGTCCCCCTGCGCGACGCGCTCGATCTCGGCCCGGGACATCCCCGTCGCGATGATGACGCCGCCGTCGCGCGGCACCTTGCGGCCGGAGGCGAGGAAGGTCCCGGCGGCGTAGTGCCCGTCGAGCCACGCGACGTGCGCGTCCAGGTGCTCATCGACGTCCTCGATCGGGGCGGTGTAGGTCAGCTCCATGACGAACATGATCGCCAGGCTACTCTCGGGCCCCATGACGAGCGTGCACACCCCCGCCGACGAGGCCGAGGCCCGGGCGGTGCAGGACGAATTGCGGAGCCGTGTCGTGTTCGACGAGCCGGGGCCGCCGCCCGGTCAGGGGCTCGTGGCCGGGGTGGACGTCGCCTACGACGACGAGCGGGACCTGGTCGCCGCCGCGGCCGTCGTCCTCGACGCGGCGACGCTCGACGTGGTCGAGCAGGCCACCGCCGTCGGGCGGGTCAGCTTCCCGTACGTCCCCGGCCTGCTCGCCTTCCGCGAGCTGCCCACCGTGCTCGCCGCGCTCGACGCGCTCACGGTCACGCCCGACCTGGTGGTGTGCGACGGCTACGGCCTCGCCCACCCCCGCCGGTTCGGGCTGGCCTGCCACCTCGGGGTGGTCACGGGCCGGCCCGTCATGGGCGTGGCGAAGAACCCCTTCACCTTCACCTGCGCCGAGCCGGGCCCCGCCCGCGGCGACGCCTCCGCGCTCGTCGCCGAGGACGGCTCCGAGGTGGGCCGCGCCCTGCGCACCCAGGACGGGATCAAGCCCGTCTACGTCTCCGTCGGGCACCGGATCTCGCTGGACAACGCCTGTGCGCACGCGCTGGCCCTGAGCCCGCGCTTCCGCATACCGGAGACCACCCGGCACGCCGACGCCCTGTGCCGCCGCGCCCTGCGCGCCGCCGTCGGCCACGGCGCGTCCGGGACGTCGTCGCAGCCGTAGGCCGTCTCTTTCCGGATCAGGCCGGGCCCGCGGTGCCTGGCACCGGCCTCGGGCGCAGAGGCCGTGGGCGAGGAGCTCACGGCCAGGAGCCGCGGGCCGAGGCCGCCCGAAGGAGGGTCTCGGCCGCGGCGGTGCGGGCGTAGAGGACCGATCGGCCGGCCCGGTGGGCGCTGACCAGGCCCGCGTCGCGCAGGGCGGTCAGGCACTGGGACACCCCGGCCGGGGAGAGCCCGGTGCGCTGGGCCAACCGGGTGGTGGAGGCCGGGGAGTCCAGTTCGGTCAGCAGCAGGGTGCGCGAGCGGCCCAGTACGGCGGCGAGGGCGCGGGTCCGGGCGGTCGGCCGCGGCGTCCACAACGAGCCCACCCCGCGGGCCGGATAGACGAGTTGGGGCGGGTCCGGGAGCGTCGTCCGGGTCCGCGGTCCCGGTCCGGTGAAGGCCGAGGGGATCAGCAGGAGCCCGGTACCCGCCGTGGCGCGGGTCAGCGGCTGCTTCCGCCCGGCGATCCGCAGCCCCGTGCCGTCCCAGCCCACCGAGGCGTGCAGGTCGTCGAGGAGCCGGCCCACGCCGTGCTCGGCCACCACGCGGGCCCGGTGGAGGACGTCCGCGTCGAGCACGTCCCGGATCCGCGCCCAGTAGGGGGCCAGGGCCAGCTCCCAGTAGGCCTCGATCTCCTCCGCGACCTTGGCCAGGCGCGTGTGCGGGTCGGCCTGCAGGGTCCGCAACCGGGGGCCGAGTGCTCCCTGGTGGCGGGCCAGGTGGTCCAGGTCCTGGCGGACCCGGTCGGCGGGGGAGGCGAGGATCGCGTCCCGCTCCGCCGCCGGCGTGGGGGCCGGTCCGCCCGGGGCGGGGTTGAGGAAGTCGGGGACGTAGCCGGTGGGCGGGATCAGCTCGGAGAGCCAGCCCCGGTCCAGCCCGGCGGCCACCACCCGCGGCCGTACCTGGTCGGTCCAGGCCCGGTGGACCGGATGCGCGGCGGCGGAGGCGAGGAGCCGGAAGCTGGGCGCGACCTCCCACATCGGCGACACGGCGAACCGCACCTGCGCCAGATCCCCGGCCGAGAACGCCAACTCTGCCAGGACGACCACTCCTCGACGGATTCAGGCATGTCCGAATCAATGGCGGCCCAGCCTAACGTGCGCAGATCATCCCCCCATGACCTCACAGACGATCACCGCGGCCGCGTCGGGCACCTACCGACTCGGCGACCTGACGGTCCACCGTGTCGGCTTCGGCGCCATGCGCCTGCCGCAGCACGGCGAGGCGTTCGCGGCGGACGCCGTCCCCCGCGACCGCGACCAGGCGGTCGCCGTGCTGCGCCGCGCGGTCGAGCTCGGCGTGAACCACATCGACACCGCCGCGTTCTACTTCTCGCCGCTGCGCTCCGCCAACGAGCTGATCAACCGGGCGCTGGCCCCCTACGGGGACGACCTCGTGCTGTCCACCAAGGTCGGACCGGGCCGCGACGCGGCGGGCGGCTGGCTGCCGCACGCCACCCCGGCGCAGCTGCGCGGCCAGGTCGAGGAGAACCTGCGCCAGCTCGGCCGCGACCATCTCGACGTGGTGAACCTGCGCGTCGTCGGCACCGGTTCCCTCGCCGAACGCTTCGGCGCCCTCGCCGAGCTGCGCGAGGCCGGACTCGTCCGCCACCTGGGCCTGTCCAACGTCCACCCCCACCACCTCGCCGAGGCCCGGGCGATCGCGCCGGTGGTCTGCGTGCAGAACATGTACGGCATCGGCGCGTCGCCCGAGCAGCGGGAGTTCCTGCGGCGGTGCGGCGAGCACGGCATCGCGTTCGTGCCCTTCTACTCGATCGCCGGCAGCGGACGCGAGCGCGGCGCGACCACCGGCGACGACCCGCGGGTGAGCGCCGTCGCCCGCTCCCACGGCGTGAGCGCGGCCCAGATCCGGCTGGCGTGGACCCTGCACCAGGGCCCCCACGTCCTGGCCATCCCCGGCACCGGCGACCTCGGCCACCTCGCCCAGAACGTGGCCGCGGGCGCGCTGCGCCTTTCCGCCGACGAACTCGCCCTGCTGGACTCCCCGGGGCCCGACCCCGCGTGAACCCCGGGCGCCGCCTCGCCGGTCGGGCCGGGCCGGGCGCGCCGGACTCAGCGGGCGTGCGCCACGCGGAAGCGGATGCCCGCCCGCTGGAGCCGGCCGAGCAGCGCGTCGCCCATCGCGACCGCCGTCGTGAGCTGACCGGCCCGCTCGGGCAGCTCGTCGTACGCCAGGCAGAGCGCCGACTCCGCGAGCATCTTGGCGGTCTCGCCGTAGCCGGGGTCGCCCCCCGAGACCTCGGTGAACACCCGGCGCCCGCCGCCCTCGCCGACGAACCGCACGCTGAACCAGCTGCGGGCCCGGCGCTCCGCGTCCGGCCCCCGCCCCGGCTCCCACCGGTCGATCAGCCACTGCCGGGCGGGCGGGACCTGCGCCAGCGCCGCCACGGCGCCGACGGCCGCGGCCCCGCCGAGGGCGATCGGCAGGTGCCGGACCGAGGCGTAGTGGCGGTAGCGGAAGTCGGGGCCGTAGCGGTCCAGCGCCGCCGCCGAACGGGCCACGATCCGCGGGTCCAGGGTGGGCAGCGGCAGCGCCCAGGTGCCGGTCGGGCGGCTGAACCGCGGCGCGCCCACCGGTCCCCGCACCCGCCGCTCCGGCAGCCGCGGCTCGTGCAGGCGGCGCCGGCGCGCGGCGGCCAGGGTCTGCGGCCCGCGGCCGAGCGCGGTCAGCGCGGAGGCGAGGGTGCCGCCGGAGAACAGCCCGCCGCCGCCCACGAACCCGTCGACGGTGAGCGGCACGCCCTCGGGCAGCTGCCGCACGGTGAAGTACGCGCCGAGGTCGGCCGGGACGGAGTCGAAGCCGCAGGCGTGCACGAGCCGCGCGCCCGTCTCGCGGGCCAGGGCGTCGTGCTCGACGTACACCCGGTCGACGAACTCCGGCTCGCCGGTGAGGTCGACGTAGTCGGTGCCGGCCTCGGCGCAGGCGGCGACCAGCTCCGTGCCGTACAGGACGTACGGTCCGACGGTCGTGGCCAGCACCCGGGTGGCGGCGGCCAGTTCGCGCAGGTTCCCGCGGTCGGCGGCGTCCGCGACCAGCAGCGGCAGCTTCGCGCACGCCGGGTGGAGCTCCGCCAGCCGCTCGCGCAGCCGCTCCAGCTTCGCCCGGTCGCGGCCCGCGAGGGCCCACCGGGTGCCCTCGGGGGCGTGCGCGGCGAGGTACTCGGCGGTCAGCGCCCCGACGAAGCCCGTCGCCCCGAAGAGCACGACGTCATACGTGCGTTCTGCGCCGACATGCCGAACCTGTCCGGTCATCACCGCTCCTCCCAGCCGTTGTCGGTGGCTGAGGCTAGCGTGAGGACCGACTGCTTGTGCGAGCAGGTGCGGCGTAGGGCGCGGGAGGCGCGGTGAAGGCAGTGGCGAAGGAAGCGGTCCGCAAGTGGGAGCAGGTGCGGGAGTTCGCACTGGGTCTCCCGGAGGCGGTGGAGGAGCATCCGTGGGGCCCGGAGAGCGGGGTGGTGAAGATCAACAAGAAGATCTTCGTCTTCCTGGGCACGGCGGACGGACCCGAGCCGCCCGGGCTCTCGGTCAAGCTCGTGGACGAGGCCCTGCACGGCCACGCGCTGACGGCCCCGGGCGCGGCGCCCACCGGGTACGGGCTGGGCCGGTCGGGCTGGGTGACGGTCCCGCTGGGGGAGCGGGGGGCGCCCAGCGCGGAGATGCTGTGCGAGTGGGTGGAGGAGAGCTACCGGACCGTCGCCCTCAAGCGGCACGTCAAGCTCCTGGACGAACGGGGGGTCTGAGCGGGGGCCGGGCCGGCGGGGCGGTACCGGGGTGCCGGGGGTGCCGGGCCGGCGGGGCCCGTGGCGGGCGCCCCCGGGCCGCTAAGCGCTCGCTCAATCGGGTGCGGGCGGGGGCTTGTGCTGCGTGGAACGCGTTCCTAGCATCGCTGGTGTTACATCAGTTGTGTCATACGCCTGGCGCTGGGGGCTCGATGGCAGTGGCAAGGACCGGCCCGCTCGCGGGAGTACGCGTCGTCGAACTGGCGGGCATCGGCCCGGGCCCGTTCGCCGCCATGCTCCTGGCCGACCTGGGCGCGGACGTCGTGCGCGTGGACCGGCCCGGCGGCCCCGGCCTCGCCGTCGATCCCGCCCACGACGTCACCAACCGCAACAAGCGCTCCGTCGTGCTCGACCTCAAGTCCGCCGAGGGCCCCGCCCGGGTCCTGGACCTGGTCGAGCGGGCCGACGTGCTCATCGAGGGCTTCCGCCCCGGCGTCGCCGAGCGGCTCGGCGTCGGCCCCGAGGAGTGCCGGGCCCGCAACCCCCGGCTGGTCTACGGCCGGATGACCGGCTGGGGCCAGCAGGGCCCGCTCGCGCACACCGCCGGGCACGACATCGCCTACATCGCCGTCACCGGCGCCCTCGGCATGATCGGCAGTCCCGGCGAGCCGCCGGCCGTCCCCGCCAACCTGGTCGGGGACTACGCGGGCGGCTCCCTCTACCTGGTCGTCGGCGTCCTCGCCGCGCTCCACCACGCGCGGGCGACCGGCACCGGCCAGGTCGTGGACGCCGCCATCGTGGACGGCACCGCCCACCTCACCGCCATGATCCACGGCATGGTGGCCGCCGGCGGCTGGCAGGACCGGCGCGGGGCCAACCTGCTCGACGGCGGCTGCCCCTTCTACGGCTGCTACGAGACCTCCGACGGCGGCTACATGGCGGTCGGCGCCCTGGAGCAGCAGTTCTACGACACCTTCGTGGACCTGCTCGGCATCGCCGACCGGGCCCCCGCCCGCAAGGACCTCGCCCGCTGGGGCGAGCTGCGCGAGGCCGTCGCCGCCCGGTTCAGGACCCGTACCCGGGCCGAGTGGACGGCCGTCTTCGAGGGCACCGACGCCTGCGTGGCCCCGGTGCTCTCGCTGCGCGAGGCGCCCGGCCACCCGCACCTCGCCGCCCGCGGCACCTTCACCGAGGCCGGCGGGATCACCCAGCCCGCACCCGCGCCCCGCTTCTCCGCCACCCCCACCGCCGTCGACGGCGGCCCCGCCCTGCCCGGCGCCCACACGGCGGAGGTCGCCCGCGACTGGGACCTGCCCGCCCTGGCCCCGGGCGATGCCCGCCCCGCGAAGGACGCCTGATGGAACTGTCCATGCTGCTCGACTACGCGGGGAACCCGCGCCGCGCCGCCGACGAGGCCGCCGCGCTGGAGTCCGCCGGCCTGGACGCCGTATGGGTCGCCGAGGCCTGGGGATTCGACTCCCCGACGATCATGGGCTACCTCGCGGCCCGCACCGAGCGGATGAAGATCGGCTCGGCCGTCGTCAACGTCTACTCGCGCACGCCCGCCCTGATCGCCCAGACCGCCGCCGGCCTGGACGCGCTCTCCGGCGGCCGGGCCCTGCTGGGCCTGGGCGCCTCAGGCCCTCAGGTGGTCGAGGGCTGGCACGGAAAGCCGTACGACCGTCCCCTCGGCCGCACCCGGGAGACCGTGGAGCTGTGCCGGCGCATCTGGCGCCGCGAGACCATCGACCACCACGGCATCACCGACATGCCGCTGCCGCCCGAGAAGGGCGGGCGGCACGGAAAGCCGCTGAAGATCCTCACCCGTCCCGTCCGCCCCGGCATCCCCGTCTACATCGCCTCGCTCGGCCCCGCCAACGTGGCCCTGACCGCCGAGATCGCCGACGGCTGGCTGCCCACCTTGTTCCTGCCCGAGAAGGCCTCCCAGGTGTGGGGCGACGCCCTCGCGCGGGGCGCCGCCGCCCGCCCCGCCGAGCTGGGCCCGCTGCAGATCGTCGCGGGCGGCCTGCTCGCCATCGGCGAGGACGCGGCCGCCGTACGGGAGCTGGCCCGGCCGCAGATCGCGCTGTACGTCGGCGGGATGGGCGCCGTCGGCAAGAACTTCTACAACGACCTCGCCGTCGCCTACGGCTACGAGGAGGAGGCGCGCCGGATCCAGGAGCTCTACCTGTCCGGCCGCAAGCGGGACGCGGCCGCCGCCGTGCCGGACGAGTTCTGCGAGCTGATGACGCTGTGCGGCCCGGAGGGCTACGTCCGCGACCGGATCGAGGCCTTCCGCGAGGCGGGCGTGACCATGCTCAACGTCACCCCGGTCGGCCCGGAGCCCGCCCGGCTGGTCGAAACCGTCAAGAACTGGCTCTAGGAGGGCCCCGAGAATGAAGCGCCGGATCTTCGAGGCCGAGCACGAGGCGTTCCGCGAGACCGTCCGCACGTTCCTGGCCAAGGAGGTGCTCCCGCACTACGCGCAGTGGGAGAAGGACGGGATCGTCAGCCGCCAGGCATGGCTGGCCGCCGGCCGCCAGGGACTGCTGGGCACGGCCGTGCCGCAGGAGTACGGCGGCGGCGGCAACCCCGACTTCCGCTACGCCGCCGTCCTGGCCGAGGAGTTCACCCGGGCCGGCACGCCCGGGCTCGCCCTCGGCCTGCACAACGACATCATCGGCCCGTACCTGACCTCGCTGGCCACCGAGGAGCAGAAGCGGCGGTGGCTGCCCGGTTTCTGCAGCGGTGAGACCGTCACCGCCATCGCCATGACCGAACCGGGCGCCGGCTCCGACCTCCAGGGCATCCGGACCACCGCCGAGGACCGCGGAGACCACTGGGTGCTGAGCGGCTCCAAGACCTTCATCTCCAACGGCATCCTCGCCGACCTGGTGATCGTCGTGGCCCGGACCACCCCCGAGGGCGGGGCGCACGGCCTGTCCCTGCTGGTCGTCGAGCGGGGGGCCGAGGGCTTCGAGCGCGGCCGCAACCTCGACAAGATCGGCCAGAAGGCGCAGGACACCGCCGAGCTGTTCTTCCACGACGTGCGCGTCCCCAAGGAGAACCTGCTCGGCGAGCTCAACGGCGCCTTCGTCCACCTGATGACGAACCTCGCCCAGGAGCGGCTGGCCATCGCCATGGCCGGCATCGCCGCGGCCGAGCACCTGCTGGAGATCACCACCGCGTACGTCAAGGAGCGCGAGGCCTTCGGCCGGCCGCTGTCCACGCTCCAGCACATCCGCTTCGAGATCGCCGAGATGGCCACCGAGTGCGCCGTCACCCGTACCTTCGTCGACCGGTGCATCATCGACCACACGCGGGGCGAGCTGGACCACGTGCACGCCTCGATGGCCAAGTGGTGGGCCACCGAACTCCAGAAGCGGGTCGCCGACCGCTGCCTGCAGCTGCACGGCGGGTACGGCTACATGAGCGAGTACCCCGTCGCGCGGGCCTTCACGGACGGGCGCATCCAGACCATCTACGGCGGGACGACCGAGATCATGAAGGAAATCATCGGCCGCTCCCTCCTCAGTTAGACCTTCCTCCCCGAAAGGCAAGACCTGTGAGCAGCGAAGCTTACGTGTACGACGCGATCCGCACTCCGCGCGGCCGGGGCAAGGCCAACGGCGCCCTGCACGGGACCAAGCCGATCGACCTGGTCGTGGGCCTGATCCAGGCCCTGCGCGAGCGCAACCCCGACCTGGACCCGGCGGCGATCGACGACATCGTGCTCGGCGTGGTGGGACCCGTCGGGGACCAGGGCTCCGACATCGCCCGGATCGCGGCGATCGCCGCGGGCCTGCCCGACACCGTGGCGGGCGTGCAGGAGAACCGCTTCTGCGCCTCCGGCCTGGAGGCCGTGAACATGGCCGCCGCCAAGGTCCGCTCCGGCTGGGAGGACCTGGTCCTCGCCGGCGGCGTGGAGTCGATGTCGCGGGTGCCGATGGCCTCCGACGGCGGCGCCTGGTTCGCCGACCCGATGACCAACTTCACCGTCAACTTCGTCCCCCAGGGCATCGGCGCCGACCTGATCGCCACGATCGAGGGATTCAGCCGGCGCGACGTGGACGAGTACGCCGCCCTCTCCCAGGAGCGCGCCGCGACCGCCTGGAAGGAGGGCCGGTTCGACCGGTCCGTCGTCCCGGTGACCGACCGCACCGGGCTGGTCGTGCTCGACCACGACGAGCACATGCGCCCGGGCACCACCGCCGACAGCCTCGCGGCCCTCAAGCCCTCCTTCGCCGACATCGGCGAGCTCGGCGGTTTCGACGCCGTCGCGCTGCAGAAGTACCACTGGGTCGAGAAGATCGACCACGTCCACCACGCGGGCAACTCCTCCGGCATCGTCGACGGCGCCGCCCTCGTCGCCATCGGCTCCCGTGAGGCCGGCGAGCGGGCCGGCCTCACACCGCGCGCCCGGATCGTCTCCGCGGCCGTCTCCGGCTCCGAGCCGACCATCATGCTCACCGGGCCCGCCCCGGCCACCCGCAAGGCGCTGGCCAAGGCCGGGCTGACCATCGACGACATCGACCTCGTCGAGATCAACGAGGCCTTCGCCGGCGTCGTCCTGCGGTTCGTCAAGGACATGGGCATCGGCCTGGACAAGGTGAACGTCAACGGTGGGGCGATCGCGCTCGGCCACCCGCTGGGCGCCACCGGCGCGATGATCCTCGGCACCCTCGTCGACGAGCTGGAGCGCCAGGACAAGCGCTACGGCCTGGCCACCTTGTGCGTCGGCGGCGGCATGGGCATCGCCACCGTCGTCGAACGCCTCTGACACCGTCCCGTCCCCGCAGCCCCCTCCGTACGGACTGACCGAAAGCAGTGACCATGAGCGAGTCCAGCACGATCCGCTGGGAACAGGACGAGACCGGCGTCGTCACCCTCGTCCTCGACGACCCCCACCAGTCCGCGAACACCATGAACCAGGCCTTCAAGGACTCGATCGCCGCGGTCGCCGACCGCGCCGAGGCCGAGAAGGACTCCGTCCGCGGCATCATCGTCACCTCCGCCAAGAAGACCTTCTTCGCGGGCGGCGACCTCAAGGACATGATCCGGCTGCGCCGCGAGGACGCGCAGCTCGCCTTCGACACCGGCATGGAGATCAAGCGCTCCCTGCGCCGCATCGAGACCCTCGGCGTGCCGGTCGTCGCCGCCATCAACGGCGCGGCCCTCGGCGGCGGTTACGAGATCGCCCTGGCCTGCCACCACCGCGTCGCCCTCGACGCCCCGGGTTCCAGGATCGGCCTGCCCGAGGTCACGCTGGGCCTGCTCCCCGCCGGCGGCGGTGTCACCCGTACGGTGCGCCTGATGGGCATCGCCGACGCCCTGCTGAAGGTGCTGCTCCAGGGCACCCGGTACAACCCGAAGCGGGCGCTGGAGAACGGCCTGGTCCACGAACTGGCCGCCACCCCCGAGGAGATGCTCGCCAAGGCCCGCGCCTTCATCGACGCGCACCCCGAGTCGAAGCAGCCCTGGGACGTCCCCGGCTACCGGATCCCCGGCGGCACCCCCTCGAACCCGAAGTTCGCCGCCAACCTCCCGGCGTTCCCGGCCAACCTCAAGAAGCAGCTGAACGGCGCCCCGTACCCGGCCCCGCGCAACATCCTGGCCGCCGCCGTCGAGGGCTCCCAGGTGGACTTCGAGACCGCGCAGGTCATCGAGGCCCGGTACTTCACCGAACTGGTCACCGGCCAGACCGCGAAGAACATGATCCAGGCGTTCTTCTTCGACCTGCAGGCCGTCAACGCCGGCCGCAGCCGCCCCCAGGGCGTGCCGCCGCGCAAGGTCACCAAGGTCGCCGTGCTCGGCGCCGGCATGATGGGCGCGGGCATCGCCTACTCCTGCGCCCGAGCCGGCATCGAGGTGGTGCTCAAGGACGTCACCGCCGAGGCCGCCGCCAAGGGCAAGGCGTACTCGCAGAAGCTGCTGGAGAAGGCCGTCTCGCGCGGGCGCACCAGCCAGGCGCAGGCCGCGGAGCTGCTGGCCCGGATCACCCCGACCGCGGACGTCGCCGACCTCGCCGGCTGCGACGCCGTGATCGAGGCCGTGTTCGAGGACACCGCCCTCAAGCACCGGGTCTTCCAGGAGATCCAGGACGTCGTCGCACCGGACGCCCTGCTGTGCTCCAACACCTCGACGCTGCCGATCACTTCGCTCGCCGAGGGCGTCTCCCGTCCCGCCGACTTCATCGGACTGCACTTCTTCTCGCCCGTCGACAAGATGCCGCTGGTGGAGATCATCAAGGGCGAGCGGACCGGCGAGGAGGCCATCGCCCGGGCCTTCGACCTGGTCCGGCAGATCAACAAGACCCCGATCGTGGTCAACGACTCGCGCGGCTTCTTCACCTCGCGCGTCATCGGCCAGTTCATCAACGAGGGCGTGGCGATGGTCGGCGAGGGCATCGAGCCCGCGTCCGTCGAGCAGGCCGCCGCGCAGGCCGGCTACCCGGCCAAGGTGCTCTCGCTGATGGACGAGTTGACCCTGACCCTGCCGCGCAAGATCCGCAACGAGACCCGCAAGGCCGTCGAGGCCGAGGGCCGCACCTGGACCGCGCACCCGGCGGACCAGGTCATCGACCGGATGGTCGACGAGTTCGAGCGCCCGGGCCGCAGCGGCGGCGCCGGCTTCTACGACTACGTGGACGGCAAGCGGGCCGGCCTGTGGCCGGGGCTGCGCGAGCACTTCGCCAAGCCCGGCGCGGAGATCCCGTTCGAGGACATGGTCGAGCGGATGCTCTTCTCCGAGGCGCTGGACTCGGTGCGCTGCCTGCAGGAGGGCGTGCTGACCTCGGTCGCGGACGCCAACATCGGCTCGATCATGGGCATCGGCTTCCCGGCCTGGACCGGTGGCGTGCTCCAGTACGTCAACGGCTACGAGGGCGGCCTGCCCGGCTTCGTGGCCCGGGCGCGCGAACTCGCCGCCGAGTACGGCGAGCGCTTCACCCCGCCCGCCCTGCTGGTCGAGAAGGCCGAACGCGGCGAGACCTTCACCGACTGACCGCCGCCGCCGGGCCACCCCGCCGCCCGTCCCCCGGCCGACCGCTCGCGGCCGACCGGGGGAACGGGCGCCCGGGGCGCCCTCCCGCGTCCCGGCGCGCCGGCCCGAGATGCACCGCCGCCGCCCCGGGCGCACGATGGACGGGCACGCGTCCTCCACCTGACCGTGCACGGCTTGGGGGAGCACCTGTTCACGTGCGAAGAACGGGGTGAACCATGAGGAAAGCCCTGGTGGCCGCATGCGCCACCGCCTCGCTGGCCGTCCTGCCGGCGGTGCCGGCGACACCCGCGGCGGCCGCGTCGCCGTACTGCGACGAAACGGCCCAGAACACCTCGATCCTCTTCTACAAGAGGGGCAGCGGCGAGGCGGGCACCGCCACCTTGTCTGCGGGTCACTACCGGTACACGGGCGCGCTGCGCCTGCCCGCCGGGTACACGCACGCCGCCGCGAGCCGCGACTCCCTGCTGCTGTACAACGCGGACACCGGGGCCGGGGAGACCGGCACCTTCACCGAAGGCCGGTACCGGCGGGTGCAGACCTACGACAACTTCTCGACCGGGTGGACGCACCTGGAGGCGTCGGGCGACTCGGTGATCGCCTACAACTCCGCCACCGGACACGGCGGTACGGGCACGCTGACGGACGGCCGGTTCCAACAGGTGCGCACGTACGACAACTTCAGCAAGGGCTGGGCGTTCATGGCCGCCTCGTGCGACACCCTGGTCGCCACGACCGCCAGGAAGGGCTCGACCGAGTTCCCCAAGAGCAACGTCGGGTACGGCAGGCTCCAGGACGGCGTCTACACGCACGTCGGCAACAGGGACGGGGACGTGTTCCTCGGAACGCTCGTCGCCACCGAGGACTCGGTCATGGGCATGGCGAGGAACGGCTCCGAGCTCCGGTACCACGTGGCCAGGGCGGCCGACGGCAGGGTCGGCTCCTTCCGTGCGACCGGCACGTCGGGCGTGTGGAACACCGTGGGCCGGACCGCGGACAGCCTGTTCTTCTACAAGACCGACGGCACCGCCTGGATCTCGACGCTCACCGGTGGCAGATACCGCAACGTCGGCCCGCTGAACAACGTCTCCTCGGGCTGGTCGATCATCGAAGGCGGCGTGTGAGCCGGACGGGGCCAGGGCGTGTGAGGCGGCAAGTCGCCCGACAGCGGGCGGTGTTCACTCGGACTCCGAGGCGAACGCCGCCCGCAGTTCGTCGCGCAGCGACCGCTGGAAGGCCGTGACCAGGGCCTGCACCACCAGCGGTGGCATGTGCGCCGACAGCGCCTTCATCGACTCCACCCGCTCCGGGTCGTCCTCCCCTTCGGTGAACGGCCCCCACACCTCGTCCCGGAACAGCGCCGTCAGCTCGTGCGCCGTCGCCCGCGCGTGCTCCATCAGCACCTGCCGGGCCGCCAGGATCGTCCCGTGCGAGATCGGTACGTCGAGCAGCGCGACCCCCAGCCGCAGCAGGGCGGGGTCCACCCGGAAGCCGTCGCCGGCCGGGCCGATCACGTTCATCGCGGTGAGCCGCCGGACGTCGGTGTCCGACAGGGCCCGCCCGGCCCGTCTCTCCAACTCCTCCCGGGACGTCTCCTGCTCGGGGTCGGGTGCCCAGCTGGCCACCAGCGCCCGGTGGATGGCCAGGTCGTGGGCGCTCAGATCGTCCGGCAGGGCGTCCAGGTAGCGCTCGATCGCCGACAAGGTCATGCCCTGCAGCTGGAGTTCCTCGATCAGAGCCAGCCGGGACAGGTGCTCGGGGCCGTAGTGCCCGACCCGACGAGGACCGATCACGGGAGGGGGCAAAAGCCCGCGCGTGCTGTAGAACCGTACGGTACGGACGGTGACACCGGCTCGCGCGGCGAGTTCGTCCACGGTCAGCGTGAGCGTGGGCGTGGACTCCTGCGCCTGGCTGCTCATCGGCTGTGCCTCGCTCTCGCTCTCTGATCTGCGCCTCAGGTTCAACAGTATTGCTGTCGCACCAACGATGTGAAACGGCCAGGAGCTGCCCATGCCGACGAACCTGCCACTGCCCGGACGCCCCGACGAGATCACCCTCCCCGCCCTGCTCGCCCGCAACGCCGCCGACCACGGCGAGCTGCCCGCCCTGTCCTGGCGGACCGCCCCGGAAGCGGCCTGGACCACCCTGAGCTGGTCCGAGGTGCGCCGCAAGGTCGCCGTCCTCGCCGCCGGGTACGCCGCCCTCGGCGTCCAGCGCGGCGACCACGTCCTGATCATGATGGGCAACCGCCCCGAGCACTGGCTCACCGACCTCGCCCTCGTCCACCTCGGCGCCGTCCCCGTCACCGTCTACGGCACGTCCGCGCCCGAGCAGGTCGCCCACGTCGCCCGCCACAGCCGGGCCCGGCTCGCCCTGGTCGAGGGCGCCCGCGAGCTGCCCCGCTGGGAGCCGCTGCTGGGGGACCCCACGGCCGAGCTGGAGCGCCTCGTCGTCGCCGAGCCCGCCGAGGCCGGGCCGCACACCACGTACGGCGCCCTCTACGCGGCCGGCGCCCGCCGCTTCGACTCCGAGGCCTTCGAGAAGGCCTGGCGCGAGACCCGCCCGCAGGACCCGCTCACCGTCGTCTACACCTCCGGCACCACCGGCGTCCCCAAGGGGGTCCGGCTCAGCCACCGCAACATCCTGCTCCAGTCCGTCCGCCTGGACCGGCGCGTGGAGCTGCCCGAGCACGCCGAGCACCTCTGCTACCTGCCGTTCGCGCACATCGCCGAGCGGATCCTCGGCATCTACCTGCCGCTGCTGCGCGCCGCGCACGTCCGGCTGTGCGCCGACCCGGCGCTGGTGGCCGGCGCGGTGCGGGAGCTGCGCCCGGTGCAGTTCTTCGGCGTGCCCCGGGTCTGGGAGAAGCTCGCCGCCGCCGTACGGGCCGTACTGGCGCGGCTGCCCGAGGAGCAGCGCCGGGCGGTGGCGGAGGCCAACGAGCTCGCCCGCGCCCACGCCGGCCACCGCGAGCGCCGCGAGGAGGTCCCGCCCGCGCTCGCCGAGGCGTACGCGCGGGCCAAGGAACGGGTGCTGGACCCGCTGCTGGGCCTGGCCGGGATGGACCGCCTGGTGTGGACGGCCAGCGCCACCGCGCCGATGCCGCTGGACGTGGTGCGGTTCTGGGCGGGGTTCGGCGTCACGATCATGGACGCCTGGGGGCTGACCGAGACCTCGGGCGTGTGCACCGTCAACAGCCCCGACGACTTCCGGCTCGGGTCGGTGGGCCGCCCCATCGAGGGCCTGGAGCTGCGCATCGCCGAGGACGGCGAGATCCTCACCCGGGGCGCGACGGTGTTCGACGGCTATCTGCGGTCCGACGGATCGGTGGAGGGCGCGAGCGACGCCGAGGGCTGGTTCGCGACCGGTGACGTCGGCCGCCTCGACGCCGACGGGTTCTTGTGGATCACCGACCGCAAGAAGGAGCTGATCATCACCTCCAACGGCAAGAACGTCTCCCCGGCCCTGGTGGAGAACACCGTCAAGGAGCATCCGCTCATCGGCCAGGCCCTGGTCCACGGCGACGGCCACCCGTACCTGGTCGCCCTGCTGGTCCTGGACCCCGAACTGGCCCCGGCCTGGGCCGCGTCCCGGGGCATCGAGGCCCCCTCCCTCGCCGCCCTGGCCGACCATCCGGCGGTCCGCGAGGAGATCGCCCGCGCGGTGGAGACGGCCAACTCCCGCCTCAACCGCACGGAACAGATCAAGCGCTACCGCCTCCTGGCGCGGGAGTGGTCGCCCGAGTCCGGTGAACTGACCCCGACCATGAAGCTCCGCCGCCGGATCGTCCGGACCATGTACGCCGCCGAGCTCGACGGCCTGTACGAGGAGAGCCCCTGGTGACCTGAGTCGGAGGTTCGTCGGGAGATCGGCGTCATCCCCGCCCGGCGGGGCACAGGCGTCTCCCGCCGGGCGGTGCACGCCTGACAGCCCGCCGCGACTCCCGGACCTGGCCCGCACCGGGCTCGTCCGCGGACCGCCGAGCTCGCTGTGCGGGCAGTCGCCACCGGCGCCGCCGCCGACTGGTGGGCCGCCGAACGCGTCGAAACCCCGAGAAGCGGTGGAAGAGGGGCGATTGCCGATGAACAGCGGGTCGGTGGACAGCTGGAACGTCTGCGAACAGTGGGTCGCGTTCTTCGGCGTACCCTCCAACCCCGAGGACGAGCGTCCCGGGTGCTCCTGGGAGTCCGTCGACTGGTACACCCAGGTCGGCGACGGGGGCTTCAAGCAGGTTCACGTTCCCAAGCCCGACATCCTGGAGATCCAGCCGGACCTGTCCGAGCTGCCGAAGCACAAGAAGTGAGGGGTGACATGACCGCCGACGAGAACGGAAGCGGAGCCGGTGCCGCCGAGGTGGTTGCCGAGCAGTGGCGGGCCGTGCTCGGCTACCCCTCGGACGCGATCGATCCCGAGATGGTGAGGGCCGCTTACGCCCAGCCGCGGCTGCGGGTGCTGTATCCCTCGGTCAGCCACGCCGTGCTGGGGCTCAGCCGGTGGACGGGCTACCCGCCCGACCAGCAAGTCCCGGTCGTCTACCCCCGGGTATGCGGTGGGTACGAGGTCGTCCGCCACGGCGAGGGCCTGCTGGGGGAGGCCGCCACGGCCGAGGAGGCCTTCGCGCTGGTCGTGGCGCACCTGCCCGGGTGACGGACGGACGGGCGGCCGCCCCCGCGTGGGCGGGGACGGCCGCGCGGGGCGTCAGGAGCCGGTGACCGGGTAGTGGTCGCTGAGGTTGGTGTAGGTGTAGCTCTGGCCCCAGCTGCTCACCGTCCACGGAGCGGTCTGCTCCTTGATCACGTCGTTGTTCCAGGCGGCCGGCCGGGCGTGGCCCGCGCGGTGCAGGACGTAGTCGAGGTCCTCGCGCGGGTCCGTCGGGTAGCGGTAGCGCGCGATCGAGTTGTCCGCCGTGTCGAACGAGTACGCGTGCCCCGTGCGGCTGTCGGCACCGACCAGGCCGGCGTGGGAGAGCATCGCGGCGTACTCGGGGGTGCGCGAGTCCACGTTCAAGTCGCCGGCCACGAAGACCTGTTCGGTCGCCGGGATGTTCTTCGCGTCGAGGAAGGCGTCGATCGTGCGGAACTGGCGCGCCCGCATTTCCGCCGCCTCGCCCGCGCCGCAGCCGGGGTCGGTGGACTGCGCGTGGGTGCCGACCACGTGCACGTTCGCGCCGTTGACGTTCAGCACCACGTACGCGAAGCCCTTGTTGGACCACCAGTCGGCGCCGCAGGCGTCCTTGTAGACCCACTGCTCCTTGCGCACGATCGGCCACTTGCTGAGGATCGTCACGCCCCCGTCCTCGGGCGTGGTCGAGGAGTACGAGCCGCCGGTGGCGTCCCACCCGCTCTTGCCGCGGCCCACCACCGGGGTCTGGTACGGGTACTGCGAGGCCGCGTTCGCCTTGAGCGCGTCGGAGGCGGAGTTGTCGAAGGCCTCCTGGAGCACGACCACGTCGTGGCCCTGGAAGAACGACGTCCTCGGTATCTGCGCGGCGCGGTGGTCCTGGCCCCAGTTGGGGTAGAGGTTCTTGCTCATCAGGAAGACGTTGTACGTGAGGACGCTCACGCGCGGCGTGGCCGCGGCGGCGGTCCCGTCGGCCGCCGCCGGGGTGGCGGTGGCGACCAGGGCGGCGGTGACCGCGGACGCGGCGAACGCGACGGCGGCCTTGGTGCGCGCGCTGGAGAACGGCATGGGGTCTCCCGTGACCTTGGGGGGTGAGATCGACGGCGCCATACAAGCAGCCCCAGTTACTTCTGGGTAACACCCGTGACAAGACTTTCTGACGGGAGCACGGCAGCCCGGCGCGCACCCTGCCCGGCCGGGCCCGGCACGTTCCTCGCATACTGGGACCATGGAGACGACACAGCCCCCCGAGCGGCCCGAGGCCGCCTCCCGCGAGGCCGCCGCCCGGCGCCGGGCGGAGCCCGCGCCGCCCCCGCCCGGCGGAGTGCTGTGGACCCTGGCCGGGGACGTCCGGCAGCTGCTGATGCTGCCCGCCGCCTTCACCCTCCAGGTCGCCCACCCGGCCGTCGCCGCGGGCGTCGACTCCTACTCGGTGTTCCGCACCGACCCCTGGGGCCGCGGCGAGCGCTCGTTGCGTTCCGTCCAGCTGTGGACGTACGGCGGCGCGCAGGCGGCCGAGGAGGGCCGCCGGGTGCGCCGGCTGCACCGCGACATCCAGGGCACCGACACCCGGGGCCGCCGCTACCACGCCCTCGACCCGGCCTGCTACGCCTGGGTGCACGCCACCGGCTTCCCGATCTACCACCACGCCGGCCGGTACCTGCTGCGGCCCCTCACCCCGGCCCAGGAGCGCCGGCTGTACCAGGAGTGGCTCCAGATCGGCCGGATCCTCGGCCTGCGCGACCGGGACATGCCGCAGACCATCGAGGAGTACTGGCCGTACTACCGCCGGATGCTGGCCGAGGAGATCGAGCCCACCGCGGTCGCCCGCGAGCTGGTGGCCACCGACGTCCCGCTGCCCTGCCCGAAGGTCGGTTCCCGGCCGGTACGGCTGCTGCTGCGGCTGACGTGGCCCGTGCTGCGCGTGTGGTTCCTGCGGCTGCGGGCCTTCGTCACCGCCGGTTACATGCCGCCCGAGGCCCGCGCCGCCGTCGGCCTGGAGTGGACCCCGGCGCAGGAGCGCAAGCTGCGCCGGTTCAGTGCCGTCGTACGGGTCGTGGTGCCGCTGCTGCCGGAACGGCTGCGCTACCTGCCGCTGGCCCGGGAGGCGCGGGCGCGGTGGCGCGCCGGCACCTGGGACGAGGTGCCGGCGCGTCCGTGATCAACCGCCTGTGATCAGCCGCCCGGGGTAGCCGCCCGTGGTGGGCGCCCGTGGTGGGCGCCTGTCGCCGACCGCGCGTCAGTGCCCGTGGTCGTGCCCGCGGCCGCGGTCGTGGTCGTGGTCGTGCACCGTGTTGGTCGCGGCGATCTTCTTCCATGACTTCGGCTCCACCTGGGCCGTCGGCGCCGCGAACGAACGCGCCGTGGCCGCCGCGGACTTGGGGGAGGGCGCTGCCGGCTTGCCGGGCGTGTACAGCCAGGTCTCGAACAGCTGGGCCAGCGGCTTGCCGGAGATCTTCTCCGCGTACCGCACGAAGTCGCCCACCTTGGCGTTGCCGTAGGCGTGCGCGGTCGGCCAGCCCCGCAGGATCTCGAAGAACTTCTCGTCGCCGATCTCGTTGCGCAGCGCCTGCAGGGCGATGGCGCCGCGGTCGTAGACCGCCCCGTGGAACTGGTTCTCCGGGCCCGGGTCGCCCGGCTTGACCTGCCAGAACGGGTCCTCGGCCGGCCGCGACGACCAGGCCCAGTCGGCCAGTTCCTGCGCGGTGCCCTCGCCCTCCTTCTCCGACCACAGCCACTGCGCGTAGCGGGCGAAGCCCTCGTTGATCCAGATGTCCTTCCAGCCGTCGACCGACACGCTGTCGCCGTACCACTGGTGGGCCAGCTCGTGGACGACCACCGAGACGTTGGCGCCGTTGGCGAACTGGCGCGGGCTGTAGAACGGGCGGGTCTGCGTCTCCAGGGCGTAGCCGCTGGTCACGTTCGGGACGTAGCCGCCGAGCGCGTTGAACGGGTACGGGCCGAAGACCCCCTCCAGCCACTCGGTGACCTCACCGGTGCGCTCGATGCTGGCGCGTGCGGCACCCGCGTGGTCGCCGAGGTCCTTGCTGTACGCGTTGACGATCGGCAGGCCGTTCGCGGTGGTGGCGGTGGTGATGTCGAACTTGCCGATGGCGAGCGTGGCCAGGTACGTCGCCTGCGGCTTGTTGGACCGCCAGTTGTAGCGCGTCCAGCCCAGCCGCGAAGTCTGCGACTGCAGCACGCCGTTGCTGATGGCCTGGGTGCCGTCGGGCACGTTGACGGAGACGTCGAACGTGGCCTTGTCCAAGGGGTGGTCGTTGCTGGGGAACCACCAGATGGCCGAATCCGGCTCCTGTGCGGCGACCCCGCCGTCCGGGGTGCGGTGCCAGGCGGTCCACCCGTCGACCTTGAACTCCGAAGGCTTGCCCGCGTACTTGACCACGACGGTCAGCGGCTTGTCGCGCTTGACCGGGGAGGCCGGGGTGACCTCCAGCTCCTGGGTGCCGCTGCGGGCGAACGCCGCCTTGAGCCCGTTGACGCGCACCTCGCTGACCTGGAGGCCGAAGTCCAGGTTGAAGCGCGACAGGTCCTGCTTGGCGGTGGCCAGCAGGGTGGCCGTGCCCTGCAGCAGGTCGGTGGTGGGCTGGTACGTGAGCCGGAGGTCGTAGTGCGAGACGTCGTAGCCGCCGTTGCCGCTGGCCGGGTAGTAGGGGTCACCGATGCCCGGGGCGCCCGGGACCGAGCTCGCCGCGGAGGCCGGGATCACCAGCAGCAGGGACGCGGCAAGCACGGACGGGGCGATTGCTCTGCGGTACACGAATGCTCCAAGGGGTAGGAGAGGCGGTTCCGTTCGACCGTATTCACCCCTGGAGCCCCGGGTCATGTCCATGGCCCCTGCTGTCACACGATCGCCATTCAGCCGTCATGATCTTGGTTTGCGACGCCCGGCGCCCCTTGCCCGAGCCGCGCCCCCCGTGCCCGAGCCGGGCCCCCGGCGCCCGAGCCGCGCCCCCCGTGCCCGAGCCGCACCGCTCCCGGCGCCTCCGCCGGCCCGGCGGGCGCGCGGCCCGTGGCCGGGCCGGGGCTGTTCGACGTACCAAGCAGTCGCTTAGTATGCCGGGCATGACGCTTCCGCCGCAGGCCGCCCGCCGTGCCTGGCACGCCGCCATCAACCCGCTGCACGCCACCGTCTACTTCTCCCCGGACACCTTCAAGGAGTTCGCCGCCCTCGGCGTGCGCAGCACCAGCGCCGCCAACCTGGCCGCGCGCTCCGCCGCGATGGGGGCCGTCGGCCCCGGCGTGGTCGCCGCCACCTTCTACAACTACAGCCACGAGCTGCTCTCCCGGCACCTGCCCGCCGTCTGGGAGACCATCACCCCCGAGCAGGCCGTCGCCGCCCGCTACCGCGCCGCCGACGCCACCCTGCGCCGGCTGCTCGGCGAGGAGACCGTGGCCTCCGCCGAGCTGGCCGAGGCCGCCGAGCTCGCCCTGCGCGCCGCCGAGGGCTGCACCCGGCACGCCCGGCCGCTCTACTCCGCCCATGCCGACCTGCCCGTGCCCGACGCGCCGCACCTACGGCTGTGGCACGCCACCACCTTGCTGCGCGAACACCGCGGCGACGGCCACGTGGTCGCCCTGCTCGCCGTCGGGCTGGATCCCGTCGAGGCCCTCGTCAGCCACAGCGCCACCGGCAAGGGCATGTCCGGCAAGTGGCTCCAGGACACCCGCGGGTGGACCCAGGACGACCTCGACGCGGCCAAGGACCGGCTGCGCGGGCGCGGGGTGCTCGACGCGGACAGCGAGCTCACCGAGGACGGCCGCGCGCTGCGCGAGCGGCTGGAGGCCGAGACCGACCGCCTCGACGCCGCCCCCTACGAGCACCTGGGCGCCGAGGGCCTGGCCCGCCTCACCGAACTCGGCGGCGGCTTCGTCCTGCGGGCCGTCAAGGCGGGCGCCTTCCCCGCGGACCTGTTCGGCAAGGCCTGAGCGACCGGTCGGCTCCGCATGTCCGGTCCTGTCGGCCCCACCTGCCACAATGACAGCCTTCCCGCAGGAGACGAAGGCAGGACCGGATCGTGACGACGTCCATCGAAGGCAGGATCGCCGAGGAGCTCGGCGTACGGGAGCGGCAGGTCAAGGCCGCAGTGGAGCTGCTCGACGGCGGCTCCACCGTGCCGTTCATCGCGCGCTACCGCAAGGAAGCCACCGAGATGCTCGACGACGCCCAGCTGCGCACCCTGGAGGAGCGCCTGCGGTATCTGCGCGAGCTGGAGGACCGGCGCGCGGCGATCCTGGAATCCGTACGCGAGCAGGGCAAGCTCGACGCCGAGCTGGAGGCCCGGATCAACGCGGCCGACACCAAGGCCCGGCTGGAGGACATCTACCTGCCGTTCAAGCCCAAGCGGCGCACCAAGGCGCAGATCGCCCGCGAGGCCGGCCTGGAACCGCTGGCCGACGGCCTGCTCGCCGACCCCTCGGTCGAGCCGGCCGCCGCCGCGGCCGCCTTCGTGGACCCCGACAAGGGCGTCGCCGACCCGGCCGCCGCCCTGGAGGGCGCCCGGGCCGTCCTCACCGAGCGGTTCGGCGAGGACGCCGACCTGATCGGTGAACTGCGCGAGCGCATGTGGACCCGCGGCCGGCTCGTCGCGAAGGTCCGCGAGGGCAAGGAGGAGGCGGGCGCCAAGTTCGCCGACTACTTCGACTTGGCCGAGCCGTTCACGCAACTGCCCTCGCACCGGGTGCTGGCCATGCTCCGCGGTGAGAAGGAGGACGTCCTCGACCTCACCCTGGAGCCCGAGGCCCCCGACGACGCGGCGGTCCCCGGCACCTCCTCGTACGAGCCGATCATCGCCCGCCGCTTCGGCATCCGCGACCAGGGCCGCCCCGGCGACAAGTGGCTCGCCGACACGGTCCGCTGGGCCTGGCGCACCAAGATCCAGGTCCACCTCGGCATCGACCTGCGGCTGCGGCTGCGCCAGGCCGCCGAGGACGAGGCGGTGCGGGTCTTCGCCGCGAACCTGCGCGACCTGCTGCTCGCCGCCCCCGCCGGCACCCGCGCCACCCTCGGCCTGGACCCCGGCTTCCGCACCGGGGTGAAGGTCGCCGTGGTCGACGCCACCGGCAAGGTCGTCGCCACGGACGTCATCCACCCGCACGTCCCGGCCAACCGCTGGGACGAGGCCCTCGCCAAGCTCGCCCGGCTCGCCGAGCAGCACCAGGTGGAGCTGATCGCCATCGGCAACGGCACCGCCTCCCGCGAGACCGACAAGCTGGCCGGCGACCTCATCGCCCGCCACCCGGAGCTGAAGCTCACCAAGGTGATGGTCTCCGAGGCCGGCGCCTCGGTGTACTCCGCCTCCGCCTTCGCCTCGCAGGAGCTGCCGGACCTGGACGTGTCGCTGCGCGGCGCCGTGTCCATCGCCCGCCGCCTCCAGGACCCCCTCGCCGAACTGGTCAAGATCGACCCGAAGTCCATCGGCGTCGGCCAGTACCAGCACGACCTGTCCGAGGTGAAGCTCTCGCGCTCCCTCGACGCGGTCGTCGAGGACTGCGTCAACGGCGTCGGCGTCGACGTCAACACCGCCTCGGCGCCGCTGCTCGCCCGCGTGTCGGGCATCAGCGGCGGACTCGCGGAGAACATCGTGGCCCACCGCGACGCCCACGGCCCCTTCCGCAGCCGCAAGGCCCTCAAGGACGTGCCGCGCCTGGGACCCAAGGCGTACGAGCAGTGCGCCGGCTTCCTGCGCATCCGCGGCGGCGACGACCCGCTGGACGCCTCCAGCGTGCACCCGGAGGCCTACCCGGTGGTGCGCGCCATGGGCAAGAAGGCCGGCGGCGAGGTCGCGGCGCTGATCGGCAACACCGCCGTGCTGCGCTCGCTGCGCCCGGACGACTTCGTCACCGAGGCCTTCGGCCTGCCCACCGTCTCCGACATCCTGCGGGAGCTGGAGAAGCCCGGCCGCGACCCCCGCCCGGCCTTCCGGACGGCCTCGTTCAAGGAGGGCGTCGAGAAGATCGGCGACCTGCGGGCCGGGATGGTCCTTGAGGGCGTCGTCACCAACGTGGCCGCCTTCGGCGCCTTCGTGGACGTCGGCGTCCACCAGGACGGCCTGGTGCACGTCTCGGCGATGTCGAAGACCTTCGTCAAGGACCCGCGTGACGTGGTCAAGCCCGGGGACATCGTCCGCGTGAAGGTCATGGACGTGGACATCCCGCGCAAGCGGATCTCGCTGACCCTGCGCCTGGACGACGACGCGGCCGACCGCGCCGGCGGCGGCGCGCCCCGGCAGCGCCAGGACCGGCAGGAGCGCGGCGACCGC
>NZ_JAJAUY010000053.1 GCF_020532625.1 Streptomyces antimicrobicus
AGGGCCGCGCCGACCGTCGTCAGCGCGCCCAGTTCGCCGCGCACGGCCCGGCCCAGCGCGCCGACGGCGTCCGCCTGCCGCGCCTGCTGCCGGCAGTGGAAGGCCAGCTCGCACGCGGCCAGGCACTCGGGCGCGTAGGCGGCGTCCACGGCGGCCACCGCCTCGGTCAGCTCCTCGGCGGGCCGGGCCGGGTCGAAGCTGAGCCCCGCCGGCAGCGCGGCGGCCAGGTCCTCGACGCGGGCCAGCCGACCCAGCTGGCGGCGGGTGACGGCGCGCTGCTTGCGCACGTCCATGACGGCGGCGGTGGGGAGGTTGGAGAAGTCCTTGGGGCACACCAGCAGCGCCAGGTGGCCGACCGTGGCGGCGGGGAGCAGGTCGGCGGTCTTCTCCAGCGCCAGCACGTACACGGCGGCCTGCCGGGCGGCGGCGCCGACCTTGGCCGGGTCCGCCGCGCCGTCGATCATCGGGAAGGACTTGATCTCGACGACCGTCCAGCGGCCGTCCGGGTGCACCACGACCGCGTCCGGCTCCAGGTAGGCGGGGGTGCCCGCCACCTCCAGGGCCAGCATCGGGTGGTCCAGCAGGGTCCAGGCGCCGGCCGCGGTCGCCTCGCGCAGCGCCAGCGCGGTCCGGGCGGCCCGGCCCTCGGGCCCGGCCGCCGTGAGGTCCGGGACCCGGGCGTCGCGGCCGGGCGGCACCGCGCCGCCGCCGAGCCGTTCGTGCACCAGCCGCAGCAGCTCGGCCCCGCCGTCGCCCTTGACCCGGGCCTCGAAGGAGTTCCCGCGGATCAGGGCGAACTGCGACTGGCCGAACGAGGCGGGCGTGCCGAGCGCCGAGGCGAGCGCGGTCTTGTCCACCCCGGCCCCGTCCAGCAGGGCCCGTCTGCCGCATCCGGGGTTGGCGGCGAGCGCCGCCAGCGCGCGGGCGTCGAGCGGCCGGGGCGGCACCGCTGGGCCGCGCAGGTCGGCGAGCCGCTGCCGGAGTGTCGTCGTCTGCGGTGGGCCGCTGGGCAGGTGGGAGCTCACCCGCGGAAGTGTCCCATCCGCCACTGACAACGGGGGCGCCGCGGCCGAAATCGAGCGGGACGGCCTTCGAAAAGCAGGCATTGCGGCCCGCGAACCGACCGGCCCGGGTGCCCCGTGTTCATGTGATGGATGATGGTCGGACGAGCCAACGGGTGAAAATCCCGACAACCCGACCCACCGGGAGAAGCCGCCATGTCCCCCCGCATCCTGCTGGCCCGCCACGGGCAGACCGCCTGGTCGCTGTCCGGCAAGCACACGGGCCGCACGGACGTCCCGCTGCTCGACGAGGGGCGGCGCGGGGCCAAGCTGCTCGGCGAGCGGCTCGCCGACGGCCCCTGGCACGGACTGCCCGGCGTGGAGGTGCGCACCAGCCCGCTGGCGCGTGCGAGCGAGAGCTGCGAGCTGGCCGGCTTCGGCGTCCGCGCCGAGCCCTGGGACACGCTCATGGAGTGGGACTACGGCGACTACGAGGGCATGACCCCGGCCGAGATCCAGGCCGTCCGCCCCGGCTGGCTGATCTGGCGCGACGGCGTCCCCGGCGGTGAGTCCGTCGCCGACGTCTCCGCCCGCGCCGACGAGGTCGTGGCCTGGGCGCGTTCGGCCGAGCGGGACGTCCTCGTCTTCGCGCACGGCCACATCCTGCGCACCCTGGCCGCCCGCTGGCTCGGCCTGGACGCCTCGTTCGGCGCCCGCATCCGGCTCGACCCGACGTCGCTGTCGGTGCTGGGCTGGGCGTACGGCGCGCCGGCGCTGGAGCGCTGGAACGACACCGGGCACCTGGACGGGTAGCGGCGCGCGGTGCTGCGCCGCACGGCACGGCGCGGCACGGCGGTGTCGCACGGCGCGGCGCGGGGCGTCGGTGTGGCGCAGGCCCCGGGGTCGGCCGCGCGGTTCAGACGGCGGCGTGCCGGTCGAGGAAGGCCGAGACGCGCGGCGTGCGCTGGTGGGGGACGAGCGTGCGCGCGGTGTCCGCGACCTTCGCGCGGATCCGGGTGGAGCGCACCTCGGTGAGCAGGTCCAGCACCCGCCCCCCGGCCCAGGCCGCCTCCTCCGGCGCCCCGGCCCGGGCCAGGTGCCCGGCCAGCTCGGCGGTGTAGAGGGCGACGTTCCGCGCGAAGTGCGGGTCCTGGAGGTCGGCCGCGCGCCGCGCGTGCCGGGCGGCGCGGCCGTGCTCGCCGAGCGCCGCCCAGCACGCGGCCTCCAGCGACTCCAGCTCGGCCTCGCCGAAGAACGACATCCACGCGGGGTCCGCCGGGCAGCTCCCGCGGGCGAAGTGCCGGTGCGCCCGGCCCAGTGCCTCCTCGCAGGACGAACGGTCCGCCAACCCGGCCCAGCCGCACGCCTCCCGCAGGCACAGCAGCGACAGCAGCCGCGCCGAGCCCAGCCCCCGCGCCGCCCGCTGCCCGGCCTGCGCCGCCCGGACCGCCTCGCGCGGCCGGCCGCAGTCCCGGGCCAGGAACGCCGTGTTGCTGAAGGCGTGCGCCTCCAGCGCCGCGTCCCCCGACACCCGGGCGGTGGCCAGCGCCTCGGCGTAGTGCGAACGCGCGTCGTCGAACCGGCCCGAGTCGTGCGCCAGCCAGCCCACCGACAGGGCCAGTTCGCCGGCCCCCGCGTGCAGCCGGTCCTCGGTGGACTGCCGGGTGGCCCCGGCGTCCAGCAGGGCGTAGGCGGCGCGCAGCGGTTCGGTGGCCCTGCGGTACAGGCCGTCCGCGCCGTGCCGGTCGTCCAGCAGCCGGATCTGCCGTACGGCGTCCTCCACCGCGGCGGCCTCGCTCTCCCCGGCCCGCGCCACGGGCCGGCGCTGGTCGCCGAGCAGGTTGAAGGTGAGGGTCGCGGCCGCCACGCTCGCGGAACCGCCGGCCATGAACGCGCGACGCAGCACGTCGCTCTCCTTGGAGGGGTGGGAGGGTCGGGACGAGGGGGAGCTCCGGGGGGAGGGGGGCGCGGGCCGCGCGGCGCGGCCGCGGACCGCCTCGCGCGGGGAGAACCCGAGGTCGGCCAGGGTCCGGCCGGGGAACATGTGCAGGAACACCCGCTCGTAGGCGTAGTTGGGGCACCGGATCTCCCCCGACTCGACCCGGCCGACGTAGCGGGCGTCGCAGGAAACCGTTTCTCCGATCTCCCGTGCGGCCCGGCGCACCAGAGCCGCGAACTCGGCGGGTGAGTGCGCTCCGCGCAGTTGCCGGAACGCCGCGTTGGGCGTATAGGGGGACGCCGCCATGGACGTGTCCTCTCCGGTGAGGAATGCCGGTGACGGGTGGGGTGTCCGGCGCGCATGAACGTACCGCCAGGCCCGGGCGGCGCATGCGGTGTTTGGCTACAAAACGGATATCTCACCCGCGATCCGCCATGAACTGCCATCCTTTGCGGCGTCGTTGCGCCGCCACCGTTGACGTTCCCGCGCGTTGAACCATGCGGAGTCGAGCATCGAGGAGGGGTTCCCTTGTCGGAGGGCGGTATGGAGAGCAGCGGAACGAACGCCGGCGCCGCCGCGGCCGCGCCGGCGCCCGGGCCCGTGCCCGCTTCCGGGCCCGTCTACGGGCCCGAGTACGGCTGGGCGTCCTCGGTCCTCGCGGAGCCGGTCGCTCCCGACCTGGTGACCGTCCCCACCCGGCAGGGGCTGGAGGCGGTGGACATCATCCGCCGGGCCGCGCCCACCCCCGCCGGTGGCGTGGGGCCCGTCCTGCACGACGACTCGGGCGACACCCTCGGCTTCCTCGTCCCGCCCGGCACGGCCGACGCGTGGGACCTGCCGGGCAGTGCGTGCACCCAGACCGACGGGCGCGGCATGCGGTTCGGCGACGTCCCCGCCGCGGACAGCACCGGCTGGCTGCTGCCGCCGGAGGTCACCGGCTCGCTGACCGACCCCGCGGTGCTGCGCGCGGCGCTCGGCGAGGCGGCCCGGCTGATCGAGGCCGCCGACAACTGCCGATGAGGCCGCCGGCCGGTGGGCCACGGGCCACGGGTCGCGCCGCCCCGGCCTGATCGGGACATCGGGCCGGTCCGCGCCGCACCTCACGCTCTACGCCCCCGGCCCCCGCCCTGCGCCCCGGCCCCGCTCTGCTCCCCAGGCGCGTAGCCCGGCGATACTGAGGGTGTGGCGCGAGGTAGACGTAGTGGTGGGCGGGTGGCGGACGAGGTGCGCGTGGCGCCGGTGGACGGCGGCACCGCCGAGCTGGCGCCGGACCGCGAGCGGCCCGGGGCCTTCACCCTGCTGATCGACGGAGCCCCGCAGTCCCATGTGGACCTGGCCGATCCGACGCACCTCGACTTCGCCTACCAGCGGCGCATCGGCCATCTGCTCGACCTGGCGGCTCCGGCGCGGCAGCCGCTGAACGTGCTGCACCTGGGCGGGGGCGCGTTCACCCTGGCCCGTTACACCGCCGCGACCCGGCCCCGCTCCGCCCAGCAGGTCGTGGAGATCGACGCCGGCCTGGTGGCCTTCGTACGCGAGCACCTGCCGCTCGATCCGCAGGCCCGGGTCCGGGTCCGCGCCGTCGACGCGCGGGCGGGGCTCGCCAAGGTGCCGGACGGCTGGGCGGACGTGGTGATCGCCGACGTGTTCAGCGGGGCGCGCACCCCGGCGCACCTGACGAGCACCGAGTTCCTGGACGACGTGCGGCGGGCCCTCGCGCCGACCGGTTGGTACGTGGCCAACCTGGCCGACGGCCCGCCGCTGGCGCACCTGCGCGGCCAGATCGCCACGGCCGCGGCCCGGTTCGAGCGGCTGGCGCTGGCGGCGGACCCGGTGGTGCTTCGGGGGAAACGTTTCGGCAATGCCGTGCTGGTGGCCGCCGACCACGAGCTGCCGGTGCCCGAGTTCACCCGGCGGGTGGCGAGCGACCCGCACCCGGGGCGGGTGCTGCACGGCCGCGAACTGGTGGACTTCACCGGCGGCGCGGTCCCGGTCGCGGACGCGACCGCGGTGGCCTCGCCGGTGCCCCCGCCGTCGGTGTTCCGCTGAGGCTCAGCGTTCGTCGAGCTGCACGGTCGGGGCGTGGTCGTGCCAGGTGCAGAACACCGACGACTCGCGGCCGTCACGGGAGAAGGTGACCCGGATCCAGTACGGCTGCTTCCACACCTGGATGCGCCAGCCGCCCGCCGGGGTCGCCGAGACCAGCTCGGCCGACTCCTCCGCGAGGGCGAAGACGACCCGGCCGCCGGCGACGGTGTACCCCTTCACCTCGCCGCCCGCGCCCGCGCCGTCGTCGCGCGACGGGTCGGCGGACCGGCCGGCGGAAGGTTTCACCGCCGGCCGCGACGACGAGGGCGAGGGCGTGGGCGACGGGCTCGACGTCCCTGCCCCGCTCGGCGAGGCGGACGGGCCGGAGGCCGACGGCTGCGCGCCGCCGCCCGCCGCGCCGCCGTCGCCGCCGTACGGCGAGGAGGACAGCGGGCGCGTGGTCAGCGGGACCGCGAGCGGGCGGTCGTAGGCCGTGCCGGACATGACCGTGCGCACGCCCCACCAGGACAGCGTCACCGCCGCCCCGGTCGCCAGCAGCCACGCGAACGCGTGGACGAGTCCTCTGTGCATCGCGCCCATACTGCACCACCCGCACCGGACCCGGCCCGGGCCCTCCCGGCGTCCCCCGGATGGCCTAGGGTGCGGGCCATGGCAAGTGTGCTCGTGGTCGAGGACGACCAGTTCGTACGTTCCGCGCTGATCCGGCACCTGACCGACGCCTCCCACACCGTACGGAGCGTCGGCACGGCCCTGGAGGCGCTGCGCGAGGTCGCCCACCACCGGTTCGACGTGGTGATCCTGGACCTGGGGCTGCCCGACCTGGACGGGTCCGAGGCGCTGAAGATGCTGCGCGGGATCACCGACGTACCCGTGATCATCGCGACCGCGCGGGACGACGAGGCCGAGATCGTCCGGCTGCTCAACGCCGGCGCCGACGACTACCTGACCAAACCTTTCTCCGTGGAGCACCTGTCCGCCCGGATGGCCGCCGTCCTGCGCCGTTCCCGGGCCGCCGGGGACGGTCCGCCGTCGGGCGTGCTGCGGGTCGGGGGCCTGACCATCGACCCGCTGCGCCGGTCGGCCGAGCTGGACGGGGCGGTGCTGGACCTGACCCGGCGCGAGTTCGACCTGCTGGCGTTCCTCGCCGGGCGGCCCGGCGTGGTCGTGGCCCGCCGGGAGCTGCTGGCCGAGGTGTGGCAGCAGTCGTACGGCGACGACCAGACCATCGACGTCCACCTGTCGTGGCTGCGCCGCAAACTGGGCGAGACCGCGGCCAACCCCCGCTATCTGCACACCCTGCGGGGCGTCGGCGTCAAGCTGGAGCCGCCGGCGTGAGCGGCGCACGCGCGGCCGTCCGGCCGCGGACGACGCCGGTCGCGCCGGCCGCGCCGCCCGCGCCGGTGCGCCGCGCGGGCGCGGAAGCGAGCCGACGGGCATGAGGTGGGCGCTGGTCAAGGTGTGCCTGGCGGTCACCACCATGGTGGTCGTGGCCTTCGCCGTGCCGCTCGGGCTGGTGGTCCAGGAGATGGCCAGCGACCGGGCGTTCTCCAACGCCGAGCGGCAGGCGGCCAGCATCGGGCCCACCCTGTCCATCACCACCGACCCGCAGCAGCTGCGCCGGGCCGTGGAGTCCACGCAGACGGGCGCGGCGGACCGGATGGCCGTCCACGTGCCCGGCGTCGGCGGGCGGGCCCCCGTCACCATCGGCCGGGGCCGGGCGGCGCCCGCCGACGTGGAGCGCACCCGCGACTACGGCCGCGCCACCACCGCCTCGGTCGCGGGCGGCGGCTCGGCACTGCTGCAGCCGACCGCCATCGGCTCCGGCGACATCGCGGTGGTCGAGATCTACGTACCGGAGAGCGAGGTCAGCAACGGCGTCGCCACCGCCTGGTTGGTCCTCGCCGGTGTCGGACTGGCGCTCGTGGTCGGTTCGGTGGCGGTCGCCGACCGGCTCGGCGCCCGGCTCGTGCGGCCCGCCGAACGGCTCGCCGACGCCGCCCACCAGCTGGGGGAGGGCAGGCTGGGGGCGCGGGTCCCCGAGGGCGGCCCCAAGGAACTGCGGTCGGCGGCGGTGGCCTTCAACGCCATGGCCGACCAGGTCGTCGAACTCCTCGCCAACGAGCGGGAGCTCGCCGCCGACCTCTCGCACCGCCTGCGCACCCCGCTGACCGTGCTGCGGCTCAACGCGGCCTCGCTCGGCGACGGTCCGGCAGCCGACCAGACCCGCGCGGCGGTCGAGCAGCTGGAGCGGGAGGTGGACACCATCATCCGCACGGCGCGCGAACAGCGCCCCGCGCACCAAGGCGGCACGGGCGCCGGCTGCGACGCGTCGGAGGTGATCCGCGAGCGGATGGCCTTCTGGTCCGCGCTGGCCGAGGACGAGGGCCGCACCGTGCGGCTGGCGGGCGTCGACCGGCCGGCCCGGATCCCGGTCGCCCGGGCCGACCTGGCGGCGGCGCTGGACGCCCTGCTGGGCAACGTCTTCCGGCACACCCCCGAGGGCACCCCGTTCGCGGTGGACGCGCACGACGCCGGGGACGCCGTGATCGTGCTGGTCTCGGACGCCGGCCCCGGCATCACCGATCCGGACGCGGCACTGCGGCGCGGCAACGACGGGGCCCGCGACGGCTCCACGGGCCTCGGGCTGGACATCGTCCGCCGGGTCGCCGAGTCCACCGGGGGCGACGTACGGCTGGGGCGCTCGGTGCTCGGGGGGACCGAGGTGCGGATGTGGATCGGGCTGGACGGGCGGGGCGGGGCGGGCGGCTCGGCCGGCCGCCGGGGACGCCGCAAGCGGCGGGGCTGAACCGGCCCTGGCTGCCGCGTGTTCCGCCCGCCGGTGGGCAAGCTGGTCGGGCGTTCCGCACACCTGCCGGACCACCTCGTTCCGCGCAGCTGCCCGACGAAGGGAACTCCCCGCCATGCGCTATGCCGTCCTCGGCACCGGGATCGTGGGCCGCACCCTCGCGGCCAAGCTCGACTCCCTCGGCCACGAGGTGCTCATCGGCACCCGCGACCCCGCCGACACCCTCGCCCGTACGGAGACCACCCCGACCGGGGTCGCCCCGTACGCGCTCTGGCAGGCGGAGCACACCGGGGTGCGGCTCGCCCGGTTCGAGGAGGCCGCCGCGCACGCCGACTTCCTGGTCAACGCCACGGCCGGGCAGGTCAGCATCGAGGCGCTGGCCGCGGCCGGCGCCGCCCACCTGGAGGGCAAGGTGCTGCTGGACGTCGCCAATCCGCTGGACTTCTCCCGCGGCCTCCCGCCGGGTCTGGACCCGGTGAACGACGACAGCCTCGGGGAGCGGATCCAGCGGACCTTCCCGGCGCTGCGCGTGGTCAAGACGCTGAACACCATGAACTGCCAGGTCATGGTCGACCCGGGGCGGGTCGCGGGCGAGCACCACGTGTTCCTGTCCGGGGACGACGCCGAGGCCAAGAAGAGCGCGCGGGAGCTGCTGTACTCGTTCGGCTGGCCCGAGGCGAGCGTCCTGGACCTCGGCGGCATCGAGACCGCGCGCGGCGCCGAGATGGTGCTGCCGCTGTGGCTGCGGCTGATGGGCGCCCTTGGGCACACCGACTTCAACTTCCACATCCAGGGGGCCGGCGGGCCGGGGGCGTGGGGCGGCCACTGACGGGCGGCCAGATGTTGCCGCCTCCGAGGGGGCGCCGGACCGTGGTCGTGACGGAAGGAGTCACGCATGAGAGTCATGCTCCGGGCCCACATCGACACCCAGGCCGGCAACGAGGGCCTCAAGAGCGGGGCGCTGCCTCAGACGGTCAAGAAGTTGATGGAGAGGCTGAAGCCGGAGGCCGCCTATTTCGGTCTGTCGGAGGGCGTGCGCACCTGCTGGATGGTCTTCGACCTGGCGGACAGCTCGCAGCTGCCGCCGATGCTGGAGGACCTGTTCATGCAGTTCAACGCGGAGATCGAGGTGGCTCCCGTGATGAACGCCGAGGAGCTGGAGAAGGGGCTGAGCCAGTTGGCCGCGACGCGCTGAGCCCTGGGCCGCGTTCTTCCCTACGCCCTCGCCGAGTGGGTCGGCGAGGGCGTACGCGTGGGGCGGTGGCCGGGCGGGGGCGGGCGGGTGACCGGGCCGGGCGTGCGGGGCGGGCGTGCGGGCCGGGCGTGCGGGGCGGTGTGCGGGCCGGTGGCGGGGCCCTCCGGGCCGGTGGCGGCTGTCAGGAGGCCGGCGCGGCGGGTTCGTCGGCCGTGCGGTGCAGGTAGTCGGCGATGACGGCCAGCTCGTCGTCGGAGTACGTGGCCAGGACCGCGCCGAAGGCCTGGCCGGGGGTCTCCCAGGCCTGCGAGATGCGGTTGCGGGCGTCCGGGGCGAGGGCCACGAGGGAGCGGCGGCGGTCGTGGGGGTCGGCGTGGCGTTCCACGATGCCCGCCTTGACCAGGCGGTCCACGAGGCGGGTGGCGGAGCCCGAGGTCAGTCCGGTGAGGCGGGCGATGTCGCCGGTGCTGACCGGATGCGGCTCCATGTCGAGCAGGGCCACGCACTGCATGTCGGTGGGGTGCAGGCCCACGCGGTCGGCCATGGCCTGGTTGAACACGGTGTAGTCCGCGTAGTGCCGCTGGCTCTCCATCACCACGCGTGCCATGAGCTCGGCACGGGTCCACTCACCCGAACGAGGGATATCGGTTGACATGGGCTGCTCCCAGGCTTCACATTTGTCTGCGTGACGCAGATTGTGCGTCGCGAATAGTCTGCGTCATGGAGATTGTAGCCCTGGCGCACCGTCCTGGGGGAGCCTTCCATGTCCATCCTCGTCACCGGCGGACGCGGCGCCGTCGCCCGCGGCCTCACCGCCCTGCTGTCCGAGCGCGGGATCCGCTTCCGTCTCGCGTCGCGCGAGCCGGGCACGCCCGGCGCCGTCCACTGCGACCTCACCGACCCCGCGACCTTCCCGGCCGCCCTCGACGGCGTCCGGTCGGTCTTCCTCTACGCCGAGGCCGCCGCGATCGACGCCTTCGCCAAGGAGGCCGTCGCCGCGGGCGTCGAGCACGTCGTGCTCCTGTCCTCCGCGAGCGTCCTGGCCGAGGACGCCGCAGACAGCCCGCTCGCGGCCTCGCACCTGGCCGTCGAGGAGGCCCTGCTCGCCTCGCCGCTGACCGTCACCCTGCTGCGCCCCGGCGCCTTCGCCACCAACGCGCGGGGCTGGGCCCACGCGGTGCGGTCCGGCACACCGGTACGCCTTCCGTACCCCGGCGCGTACGCCGACCCGGTCCACGAGGCCGATCTCTGCGAGGCCGCCCTCGCCGCGCTCACCGACCCGGCCCTGGCCGGCCGGGCGTACACCCTCACCGGGCCGCAGTCGCTGACGTTCGCCGCCCAGCTGGCGATCCTCGGCGGGGCGATCGGGCGGCCGGTGCCGTACGAGTGCGTCACGCCCGAGGAGTGGAAGACCGGCGTGGAGGGCCATATACCCGGTCCCTACGCCGATGCGCTGCTCGCCTACTGGGCCGCCCACGACGGCCTGCCGGTGGAGATCACCGACGACGTCCGGCGGCTGACCGGTCACCCGGCCCGGACCTTCCAGTCCTGGGCCGAGGAGCACTCCGCCGCGTTCTCCGCCTGAGGCCGCCGGGGGCGGGCCCGGACAACGCGAAGGGCCCCGGCCCGCGCGAAGCGGGGCCAGGGCCCTCCAACAGGGTGAGTGACGGGACTCGAACCCGCGGCCACCTGGACCACAACCAGGTGCTCTACCAGCTGAGCTACACCCACCATGTCCGGTCGGTTTTCCGACCGGCCGAAGAAAAGGGTACAGGGTCGGAGAGGGTGCTCGCTCCCCCCTTTCCCACCACCCCCTGCTCCGGGTCGCTATTCGGCGGGCAGGACGTGCTTGGCGGCGATGGCCCGGGCGGTGTCCGAGTCGGGTCCGGGCTGCGGCACGAAGACGGCCTCGCGGTAGTAGCGCAGCTCGGCGATGGACTCCTTGATGTCCGCGAGCGCACGGTGGTTGCCGTTCTTGGGCGGGCTGTTGAAATACGCCCGCGGGTACCAGCGGCGCGCCAGCTCCTTGATCGAGGAGACGTCCACGATCCGGTAGTGCAGGTAGTTCTCCAGCGTCGGCATGTCCCGCAGCAGGAAGCCGCGGTCGGTGCCGACCGAGTTCCCGCACAGCGGCGCCTTGCCGGGCTCCTTCACGTGTTCCCGGACATACGCCAGGACCTGGGCCTCGGCGTCGGCCAGGGTGGTTCCGCCGGCCAGCTCGTCGAGCAGGCCGGAGGCGGTGTGCATCTGGCGCACCACGTCGGGCATGGTCTCCAGCGCGGCGTCCGGCGGGCGGATCACGATGTCCACGCCTTCGCCGAGCACGTTGAGCTCCGAGTCGGTGACCAGCGCGGCCACCTCGATAAGTGCGTCGTCCGTCAGCGAGAGCCCGGTCATCTCGCAGTCGATCCACACCATGCGATCGTTCATGCGTCCCACCTTAGGGGACCCCTACGCACGAGGTCCCCGCCCGGCGGTGGCCGGTACGGGGACCTCGGGTACTACGCGGTGCCGCGGTTACGCGTGCTCACGCAGGGCACGGCCCGGGGCGTACAGCTCGGTGACCGTCGGACCGGTCGCGGCCAGGGCCGCCGCCGCCCGCTGGGGCTGCGGAGTGCGCTGGTGCGGGACCGGGTTCCCGGAGATCTCCGGGACGCTGTCGCCCTGCGGGCGGCGCGCCCGGTAGGCGGAGCGGTAGGCCGCCGGGGAGGACCCCAGCTGCCGCCGGAAGTGCCCGCGCAGGGCGACCGGCGAGCGGAAGCCGCAGCGTCCGGCGACCTCGTCGACCGAGTAGTCGGAGGTCTCCAGCAGCCGCTGTGCCTGGAGCACCCGCTGGGTGATCAGCCACTGCAGCGGCGCGCTGCCGGTCAGCGAGCGGAAGCGGCGGTCGAAGGTCCGCCGGCTCATGTACGCCCGGGCGGCGAGCGTCTCCACGTCGAACTGCTCGTGGAGGTGCTCCAGGGCCCAGGCGACGACCTCGGCCAGCGGGTCGGCGCCGATCTCCTCCGGCAGCGACCGGTCGAGGTAGCGCTCCTGGCCACCCGTGCGCCGCGGCGGGACGACGAGCCGGCGGGCCAGCGCCCCGGCGGCCTCGCTGCCGTGGTCGGTGCGCACGATGTGCAGGCACAGGTCGATTCCGGCCGCGGTGCCCGCGGAGGTGAGGACGTCACCGTCGTCCACGAACAGCTCGCGCGGATCGACATGGACGGACGGATACCGCTTGGCCAGCGTCGGCGCGTACATCCAGTGCGTCGTCGCGGGCCGCCCGTCGAGCAGACCGGCGGCGGCGAGCACGAAGGCCCCCGTGCACAGTCCGACGATCCGGGCGCCCTCCTCGTGCGCCTGACGCAGTGCGTCGAGCGCCTCCGGAGGGGGCGGTGACGTGATCGACCGCCAGGCCGGAACGACGACCGTGCCTGCCCGGGCGATCGCCTCCAACCCGTACGGCGCGGTCAGTTCGAGTCCGCCGGTGGTCCTCAGCGGACCGTCCTCACCGGCGCACACGAGCAGTCGGTAGCGTGGAACTCCCGCGTCCTGCCGGTCAATGCCGAACACGGAGAGTGGAATGGAACTCTCGAAGATCGGACCGCCGCTGAACAGCAGCACCGCGACAATTTCCCTGCGGCGGCGCCCCGCGAGCTTCCGGCCGGCGTCCGTGACGACGGCGGTGGAGTCCTGGCTCATGGCGCTAAGCCCCCCTTGGGTGTCGCGACTCCTTGGTCTGGTCGCACCTGCACGTTTCCCCTCGGCCTTGCACGTGTTCCCCCGCCGTAAATACATGATCGAATCTACTGCGTCGCGTGGTGTCGGCGTGACAAGTTCAGCACGCACCGCTATGTCGACTTGGCAACTTGGCGAAAAGCATTCGATCAGGAAGCGTTCCACTCCGCGACCTTGGTGGGAAGTGCGCCTTCCGCCTGTGGCCTGTACGCATAGGGTCGCCGCGGCCCCCCTGAGCTGTCGTCGCTGGTGGTAGTGGGGTCGGGTGGACATTCCGACAACGATTGCCACGGATCGCGAAGTTGGCTGAAAACGTGCGGGCGCGGGTGTACGAACCGGTCAGTCGTGGGGGGAGATCCCGCCGGACCCGTGGCATCCCCGGTGCGCGCCGGACCCCGTCCGCGAGTGCCGGCCGCGGTGTCCGGAGGCCGGCTGCTCGGCGCCCGCGACCCGCGCGGCGGCCCGTTCGGCCTTCTCGGAGTGGCGCAGCATCACCCGGCACGCGGCGGTCACGGCGACCAGGCCGAGCGTCGCCACCGCGGCCCCGCCGAAGGAGGTCCCGTAGACCACCAGCACCACGGGCACGAGCAGGCAGCTGAATGCCGCCCAGCGGACCACGTCACCCGCAGGGTCGTCCTGCGGACGCCGGCGTGCGGACTGCACGGACGGGTGAACGGGGTGGCGGGCGGCGTGGTGGCCGGGCGGCGTCGGCTGAGCGGGCTGGCCGGGGTGGACCGGACGACCGGGCACGGTGGGCTCCCTGGGTCTCTTGACCGGTGGGTCGGACGCCTGGTCCAACGCGGCGCCAGGGGCCGCGGTCACTGCGCGCACGGGTGGCTCGTCACTGCCTGTAGGGGCCAGCGGCCATTGCCAAGGCGGCCCCTCTCATGCATGCTCCCTGGGACGCTCTCCTAGGGCCACAAGCCCTGTGCAGGACAGGAGTGTCGCCGTACCCTGGTGGGTAAAGGCCTGGGAAGATGCTTCCCGGACTCCCGTCCCGTCACCCTCCGTTGCCGAATACTGAGGACTCTTCGCCGAGACACCCATGGCCGGTCACGAATCTCCCGAACCCGCGCACCGCAAGCGCAAGCGCCTCGCCGACCCCGTGTCGGCCGACCTGCGCGCGGTGGAAGAGGCACGCCATCCGTGCGACCCGGCCTTCCGGCACGGTGTCGTCGTCGGCTTCGACGGCTCGACCTCCAGTGAACGCGCCCTGGCCTACGCGATCGGCATGGCCCGGCGCTCCGGCTCGGGGCTGATCATCGTGCACGTGGCCAACCGGCTGCCCACGACCGTGTGGGCCGGCTGCGAGCCGCCGGTCTTCGTGGACGTGCCGGACCACCGCACCGAGGTCCTCGGGCTGGAGCTGGCCTGCGCCGACTACCTGACCGAGGTTCCGTGGATCCTCGTGGAGCGCGGCGGGGACATCTGCCACGAGCTGGAGGAGGTCGGCCGCGAATACTCGGCCGACGCCATCGTGGTCGGTTCCACTCACGGCCTCGTGGGGCGGATTTTCGGCTCGGTGGCCGGCCGGCTCGCCAAGCGCGCCCAGCGCCCCGTCGTTGTCATTCCGTGACCGGGCGATCGCTAATTGTGCGGTTGTGCCCGCATGTGAAGGGTAGATAAATCTCGCTGGGTAGCAGCACAAAACTGCAGATCGAAGGGAGCCCCGCCGTGGACAACGACGTCACCGCGGGAAGCAAGGCCTCCACGTCGACCCTGGGGCACCTGGCCCTGGGTCTCACCCTTCTCGCGTTCGGAATCGGCCACACCGGAGTGGTCAGCGGGGTATCCGCGGCGGATTCCGTTTCCCTCGCCACCTTCGTCGGTGGGATCGCCCTCTTCCTCCTCGGACTCCTGGAGTTCCGCGGCGGCGACGGCTTCAACGGCACCGCCTTCGCCGGGCTCGGCGCCTTCTGGTTCACCTGGGCCAGCGGAGCCGGGGACAAGGTCTCCGACCACGCCGCCGGAACGTTTCTGGTGCTCTTCGCGATGCTCGCGCTGACCCTCGCCGCGAGCGCCGCGAGCGGACTGTTCAGCCAGGGTCTGTACGGGCTGCTCTTCCTGGCCCTCCTGTTGCTGGCGGCAGGCGCCTTCGTCGACAACGGCGCGCTGGGCAAGGCCGGCGGCTGGGTGGCGGCCGTCACCGGCCTGCTCGCCTGGTACGGCACCACGGCCGCCCTCGCGGGCTGGCCCATGGCTCTCGGCCGGGCCTCCCGCCGGACGGCCGCGGCGAGCTGAGGCCTTCGGGCACCAACGGGGAAACGGCGACGGCCCCTCGTGCGGTGGACGCACGAGGGGCCGCGTCGTGCCGGCCGACCGTGCCGGCTGGTCCTGGCGTTTCGGCGTGCCGGTTCGTCGTGCCGGCTGGGCGCCCGACTACTCGACCGTGACGGACTTCGCCAGGTTGCGCGGCTTGTCGATGTCCCGGCCCAGGGCCAGCGCCGTGTGGTACGCCAGCAGCTGCAGCGGGATGCCCATCAGGATCGGGTCCAGCTCGTCCTCGTTCTTCGGGACGACGATGGTGTGGTCCGCCTTCTCCTGCTCACGGTGGGCCACCGCCAGGATCCGGCCGCTGCGCGCCTTGATCTCCTCCAGCGCCGCGCGGTTCTTCTCAAGCAGGTCGTCGTCGGGGACGATCGCGACGGTCGGCAGCGACGGCTCGATGAGCGCCAGCGGGCCGTGCTTGAGCTCGGAGGCCGGGTACGCCTCGGCGTGGATGTAGGAGATCTCCTTGAGCTTGAGGGAGGCCTCCAGGGCGACCGGGTAGCCGCGGACCCGGCCGATGAACATCATCGACTTGGCGTCGGCGTACTGCGCCGCCAGCTTCTTGATGTCCTCCTCCTGCTCCAGGATCTCCTGGATCTGCGCGGGCAGCTTGCGCAGGCCCTCGATGATCCGCTTGCCGTCGGTCACCGACAGGTCCCGGATCCGGCCGAGGTGCACGGCGAGCAGCGCGAAGGCGACGACGGTGTTGGTGAAGCACTTGGTGGACACCACGCACACCTCGGGGCCGGCGTGCACGTAGACGCCGCCGTCGGCCTCGCGGGCGATGGCCGAGCCGACCACGTTGACCACGCCGAGGACGCGGGCGCCCTTGCGCTTGAGCTCCTGCACCGCGGCCAGCACGTCGTAGGTCTCACCGGACTGCGAGACGGCGATGTAGAGGGTGTCGGGGTCCACGACCGGGTTGCGGTAGCGGAACTCGGACGCCGGCTCGGCGTCGGCCGGGATGCGCGCCATGCCCTCGATCAGCGAGGCGCCGATCAGACCGGCGTGGTAGGAGGTGCCGCAGCCGAGGATCTTGACCCGGCGGATGGCGCGGGCCTCGCGCGGGTCCAGGTTCAGGCCGCCCAGGTGGACGGTGTTGAAGCGGTCGTCGATCCGGCCGCGCAGCACGCGGTCGACCGCGTCGGGCTGCTCGGAGATCTCCTTGTGCATGTAGGTGTCGTGGCCGCCCATGTCGTAGGAGGCGGCCTCCCACTCCACGGTCTCGGGGGTGGCGTTGGTCGTCGTACCGCTCGTGGTGTACGTGCGGAAGTCGTCGGCCTTGAGGGTGGCCATCTCGCCGTCGTTCAGGGTGACGACCTGGCGGGTGTGGGCGATGAGGGCGGCCACGTCGGAGGCGACGAGCATCTCCTTCTCGCCGATGCCGAGGATGACGGGGGAGCCGTTGCGGGCGACGACGATGCGGTCGGCGAAGTCGGCGTGCATGACGGCGATGCCGTAGGTGCCCTCGATGACCTTGAGCGCCTCGCGGACCTTCTCCTCCAGGCTCTCGGCCTGGGAGCGGGCGATCAGGTGGGTGATCACCTCGGTGTCGGTCTCGGACGCGAAGACGACGCCCTCGGCCTCCAGCTTGGCGCGCAGCTCGGCGGCGTTGTCGACGATGCCGTTGTGGACGACGGCGACCTTGTTCTCGGGGTCCAGGTGCGGGTGCGAGTTGATGTCGCTCGGGGCGCCGTGGGTGGCCCAGCGGGTGTGGGCGATGCCGGTGGTGCCCGCGAAGCGCTTGGGGACGCGCGCCTCCAGGTCCCGGACGCGGCCCTTGGCCTTGACCATCTTCAGCGCGCCGGATTTCGGGCTGTTGACGACGATGCCCGCGGAGTCGTACCCGCGGTACTCCAGCCGCTGCAGGCCTTCCAGCAGCAGCGGTGCCACATCGCGCCTGCCGATGTAACCGACGATTCCGCACATAGAGTTGCCCCTCCTGAAGGTCCCTGTCCTGGTGCCCGTGCCGCGCACGCGGCGGCGGGCCGTGCCCGGCCGGCCGCGGCCTCAGCCGTAGACGATGCGGCGCAGCTGGCGGAGCGAGAGCTCCGGCGGCGCCACGGCGCGGTGCGGCAGCTCGGCCGCGATCCGCTCGAAGATCTCCGTGTTGACCGCCCCGCCGGACTGCAGCTCGCGGTGGCGGCGGCGGACGAACTCCTCGGTCGTCTCGTCGAAGTACGCCAGCACGTCGAGCACCACCCGGACGGCCTCCCCGCGCTGGAGCGCGGTGCTGCGCACCAGGTGGTCGACAAGATCGTCATGCGACGGGCGGCGGTCGAGCACCCGTAGATAGTGACGTCTCACGCTCTGGAACGCAAAGATCCTGCCCGAAATCGGGCAGGATCCCTCTGGTCTGGACCAGAAAACGCGGAGAAACGCGTCACAGCGGCGCCGTGAGCGGGGTCCCGGGGCTCAGAACCGCCGCAGCACGGCCTGCTTCGCCGCCGTGAACTCGTCGGCCGTCAAGATCCCCGACTGGTGCAGCTCCCCGAGCTCCCGCAGCCGGCGCAGCAGGGCGTCGTGGTCCTCGGCGGGGGCGGGGCCGGGCTCGGGGCCCGCCGCGAGCTCGTGCACCGGCGGTGCCTCGGCGGGCGCGGCCGGGGCGGAGGGGTGCGGCATGCGGACGAGCACGGCCGCCGCCACCAGCGCCATCAGCGGGTCCTTCTTGAACCCGAAGAGTTCCACGGCGTGCGGGTCGTACTTGGGCTCGGGAGCGGAGGAGGTGCTGTTGGCCAGGGTGAAGCGGAGGTAGCCGTTCTCCAGCCCCGCCGCCGGGAACCACTCCACCGCCTTCAGGTCCTCCACGCGGAAGCTGCGCGGGCCGCCCGAGCTCTTGGCCTCCTCCGTCTTCCAGTTCCACGACAGCGAGACCCGGCTGCCGTCGAAGGCCGCCGTGCCGTCCCCGGCGCCCGCCGTGATCGGAACCGCCGGGCCGGGCAGCAGGTAGTGCCCGACCGGCCCGGGGTCCACCTGCTCCAGCAGCAGCGCGTTGCGCACCTCGTCCACGAAGTACTCCGCGACGCCCGTGCGGTCCGACTCCACCGTCAGCACGTACGGGTCCGAGGACTCCGCTAGCCGCCCCGCCGTCACCTGCAGCAGCGGGTCCGCGCCGTCGCGCAGCCGCAGCCGCAGCCGGCCCGCCTTACGGCCCGGCTCGTAGCTGATCCCCGCCAGGGCCCGCAACGGGACGGTCACCGCGCCGAGCGTCTGCCGCAGCAGGCCGACCCCCTTGTCGCGGCCCGGCACGATGTGCACCGCGTCGCCGTCGAAGGTCCAGGTGCCGTCCTTCTGGATGATTTCCGCCATCCAGAGATTCTCGCAAAGCCTCCCGCAAGGGAGTTGACCTGTATCCGGGTTGTATGAGAGTCCTGCGCACCTGCGCCGCCCTGCTGGCCCTCGCGGCCACCCTCTCCTGCACCGCCGCCCGCGGCGCCGGGGACGACGGGCGCCCCGGCGACCGGCGCTCCGGCGGCCCGCGCCGGGTCGCCGAGCTCGGACCGTACGAGCGCCTGCTGCCCGCCCCGGTGAGCGCGCAGAGCGGCGGGCCGGGTTACGCCCTGACCCCCGGCACGGTCGTCCGCACCCCCGCCGGCGACGGCGAGGTGCGCCGCATCGGCGAGCGGCTGGCCGAGGAGCTGCGCGGTCCGAGCGGCTTCCCGCTGCCGGTCGTCGCCGGCCCCGGGGCCGGCGGCGCAGGCGGCGGCATCGTGCTGCGGCTCGACCGGGCCGCGGACCCGGCGGTGCTGGGCGAGGAGGGCTACCGGCTGGAATCCGCCCCTCGGGCGGTGACGTTGACGGCCCGTACCCCCGCCGGCCTCTTCCACGCCGTGCAGACGCTGCGCCAGCTGCTGCCGGTGCCCGGGACCCGGGCCGTGGTCCCGGGCGGGCGGATCACGGACGCGCCGCGGTTCGCGTACCGCGGGGCGATGCTCGACATCGCCCGCCACTTCTTCACCGTCGAACAGGTGGAGCGGTACGTCGACCAGCTCGCCCAGTACAAGATCAACACACTGCACCTGCACCTGACCGACGACCAGGGCTGGCGCCTGGACATCCCCTCCTGGCCGCGGCTGGCGGCGTACGGCGGCGCGAGCGAGGTCGGCGGCGGACCGGGCGGGTCCTGGAGCCGCGAGGACTACCGCCGGCTGGTGGCGTACGCGGCCGAGCGGTACGTCGAGGTGGTCCCGGAGATCGACATGCCCGGCCACACCCACGCCGCCCTGGCCTCGTACGCCGAGCTGAACTGCGACGGCCGGGCCCCGGCCCGCTACACCGGCACCAAGGTCGGTTTCAGCTCCCTGTGCGTGGCCAAGGAGCGCACCTACGCGTTCGTCGACGACGTCCTGCGCGAGGTCGCCGCCCTCACCCCGGGCCGCTACCTGCACATCGGCGGCGACGAGGCGCACGCCACCTCCGCCGCCGACTACGCGGCGTTCATGGACCGGGCCCAGAAGCTGGTGGCCCGGTACGGCAAGACGGTCGTGGCCTGGCACCAGCTGTCCACGGCCCGCCCGGCCCCGGGCGCGGTCCTGCAGTACTGGGGCCACGACCGCACCCCGGCGGCGGACAAGACCCGCCTGGCGGAGGCGGCCCGCACGGGCCACCGCCTGATCCTCTCCCCGGCCGACCACGCCTACCTGGACATGAAGTACGACACGACCACGAAGCCGGGCCTGTCCTGGGCCGGCTACGTCCCGGTGCCCCGGGCGTACTCCTGGGACCCGGGCCGCTACCTGCCGGACGTACCGGAATCCGCCGTCCTGGGCATCGAGTCGGCCCTGTGGACGGAAACGGTCGCCACCGTCCCCGACCTGGAGCACCTGGCCTTCCCCCGCGCCCTGTCCCTGGCGGAACTCGCCTGGTCCCCCGCCACCGCCCTGGACTGGCCGACCCACCGCCTCCGCCTGGCCGCCCAGGGCCCGCGCCTGACCGCCCGGGGCATCGCCTTCCACCGGGCACCGGAGGTGCCGTGGGAGTAGCGCGCTCCCGGGCGGGAACGACCGTGCCCGCGAAGCGGGCCAGTCCGGGCTTCGCGGGCACAGTGCGGGGGCGGGCGACGCTTCCGGGGGACCGTACTCCGGAAGGGGCGCCCGCCCCCGGTGTCACCGTCGGGCGTAGGGCGCGACGGGGTTCTGGAGGGTGCCGACCAGTTGGAGGGCCGCCGACGGGTCGGCGAGGTCGACCATCTGCTTGTTGTTGCGCAGCTGGAGGCGGTTCAGGCAGGACAGCTGGAACTCCGGCGCGAACAGGTCGTAGCGCTCGAAGCGCTCCGCCAGGGCCGGGACCGAGGCCTGGTAGTCGTGGGCGCAGTCGGCGACGGCCCGCCAGAAGGTCTCCTCGTCGCAGATGCCGTCCGACACCAGGATCGAGCCGAGGAAGCGGAAGAAGCAGTCGAAGACGTCCGTGAAGATCGACAGGAGCTTCATGTCCTCCGGGATGTCCGCGCGGATGCGCTCCACCGCGGGCGGCAGGACCGCTTCCGGGTCCATGACCACGATCTCCTCGGCGATGTCCTTGAAGATCGCCCGTTGGACCACGCCGTCCTTGATGACGAGGATCGTGTTCTCGCCGTGCGGCATGTACGCCAGGTCGTAGGCGTAGAAGCAGTGCAGGAGCGGGAGCAGGTACGCCTTCAGGTACGGGCGCAGCCACTCGGCCGGGGTCAGGCCCGACTCCTCGATCAGGGCGCCGACGAACGAGCGGCCGTCCGCGTCCACGTGGAGCAGGGAGGCCATCGTGGCCAGGCGCTCGCCCTCCCGCAGGGAGCCGACGGGCGACTCGCGCCACAGCGCCGCCAGCATCTTGCGGTACGGCGAGTAGCGGTCGGTGGCCCGCTCGTACTGGCGGTGGTGGTAGCCGATGGCCGCCCGCTCGCGGATGATCGAGAAGCCGACCGACCGCAGCACCTCGTCCCCCTCGATCAGCTGGTGCAGCCAGTCGTTGATGGCGGGGGTGGCCTCCATGTAGGCGGCCGACAGGCCCCGCATGAAGCCCATGTTGAGGACCGAGATGGCCGTCTTCACGTAGTGCTTCGTGGGGGTGGTGGTGTTGAAGAAGGTGCGGATCGACTGCTGCGGCAGGTACGCGTCCTCGCCCTCGCCGAGCAGCACCAGGCGGCGGTTCGCGATCTCCGCGGCGAAGGTGACCGTCGTCTTGTTCCACCACTGCCAGGGGTGCACCGGGAAGAAGTGGTACGCCGCCGGGTCCAGGCCCAGGGCGCGCAGCTTCGCCGCGAAGCCCTCGACCGCCGCGTCGCCCAGCTCGGCGCGCAGGAAGCTGTCGTGGTCCAGGCCGGCGCCCGCCGTGAAGGTGGAGACGTCCTTGTGGGCGGCCGCCCACACCAGGTGGACGGGGTTGGCGGCCTCCGGGGCGTACGCGAGGTACTCGTGGACACCGAAGCCGAGCCGGCCGTTGTTGGCGACGAAGCAGGGGTGGCCCTCGGTCATGCCCGTCTCGACGTCCTGGAAGGAGGACTTGGCGAGCACCGAGGCCGGGACCTGCTCCTTGGTGTACTTGAACGCGGAGCCGGCCAGGGTGGAGGAGATCTCCTCCAGGTACACCGGCAGCACCTCGGCGCTCAGGCCCAGGGTGTCCTTGAGCTCGATGTGGAAGTCCAGCGCGTCCAGGGGCTGCTCGGCGCCGTCCTTGTGCCGGGTGATCGAGGCGGCGTCCACGGCCCAGTGGTCCAGGGCGTGCCGGGCGGCGGCGAAACGGTACTCCACCGTGCCGTCGTCGCTGCGGACGGCGTACCGGCCGTCTCCGAGCTCCTCGGGGGCCAGCAGCCGCTCGTGCGAGAACTCCGCCAGTGCCTTGCGGACCAGGGCGCGGTTGGCGCGCGCCCACAGCTCGGGGGTGAGGTGGGTGACGGCGTCGGTCAGGCTCATGCCGACACCTCCACGCTGCCGGTCGCGAAGATGCCGGTCGCGGCCTCGAAGCGGTCGCGCGTGCAGAACGAGAGCAGCGCCTTCTTCTCCGGCTTCTGCACCTCGCGCTCCGGGACGAAGCCGACGGCCTCGTTCAGGGCGTGCACGGCGGTGTTGCGGACGTCCGGCTCGACGACGACACGGCGGGTCGCCGGGTCCTCGAAGAGGCTCGCCATGACGGTGGTGATGACGGCGCGGGTGAAGCCGGACAGCGGGGTGTCGGTCGGGGCGACCAGGAAGTGCATGCCGACGTCACCGGGCTCGGCGTCGTACAGGCCGACGAGCTCCAGCTCGCTCGGGTCGTACTTCTCCATCAGGAACGCCGGGCGGCCCTCGTGCAGGCCGATGTACGCCTCGTGGTGCTCGGCCGCCGCGATCTCCATGTAGGCGCGCTCCACGTCGGGCAGGGAGGCGTCCTGCATCATCCAGAACGTGGCCTTGGGGTGCGTGACCCAGCCGTGCAGCAGCTCCGCGTCCTCGAACGGGTTCAGCGGGCGTATCGCGAAGGTGCCGAGAGCGGCGTCCTCGCGGGTGTAGAGGATGTCGGTGGTGCTCATGCGAGGGTGCCTTCCGGGGCGGCGAACTGCTGGAACGCGATGGACTTCTCGACCTTGTAGTACTCCCGGCCGAGCAGCTCGGCGACGATGTACGCGTTGCGGTACGCCGCCATGCCCAGGTCGGGCGAGGTGATCGAGTGGTTGTGCGTCGTGCCGTTCTGCAGGAAGACGGCCCGGCCGGTGACGTCGACGCTGTAGTTGCGGGCGGCGTCGAGACGGCCGTGGCCGTCGAAGTTCAGCCGCTCGCGCACCGGGGCGAGGAACTCCGGCACCCGGTACTTGTACCCGGTCGCCAGCACCAGGCCCTCGGTGGCCAGGGTGAAGTCACGCTCCTGCTCCTCCTGGCGCAGGCCCAGCGTGTACGTGCCGGTGGTGGTGTCGTACGCGGCGCTGCCCAGGGAGGTGTTGGTCAGCAGGGTGGTCGGGACCGGCCCGGCCATGGTGACCTTCTTCTGGTACAGCAGGTCGAAGATCGCGTTGATCAGCTCGCCGTCGATGCCCTTGAAGAGGTTCTTCTGCTGGGTCTCCAGGCGGTAGCGGGTGTCCTCGGGCAGCGCGTGGAAGTAGTCCACGTACTCCGGCGAGGTCATCTCCAGCGTGAGCTTGGTGTACTCCAGCGGGAAGAACCGCGGGGAGCGGGTGACCCAGTTGAGCCGGTAGCCGTGGCTGTCGATCTCGGACAGCAGGTCGTAGTAGATCTCGGCGGCGCTCTGGCCGGAGCCCACCAGGGTGATCGACTTCTTCCGCAGCAGCTCCGCCTTGTTCTGCACGTAGCTGGAGTTGTGCAGGAAGTCGCCGCCGAGGTCCGCGCAGGCGTCCGGGACGTACGGCGGGGTGCCGGTGCCCAGGATCAGGCGGCGGGCGCGGTGGGTGCCGCCCTGGTCGGTGTGGACCTCGTAGAGCTCGCTGCGCTCGTCGTAGGTGACCTCGGTGACCGTGGTGGAGTACAGGACGTTGTCGAGGCGGTCGGCCGCCCAGCGGCAGTAGTCGTTGTACTCGGTGCGCAGCGGGTAGAAGTTCTCCCGGATGTAGAACGAGTACAGCCGGTCCTGGTCCTTGAGGTAGTTCAGGAACGAGAACGGCGAGGTCGGGTCGGCGAGCGTGACCAGGTCCGACATGAACGGCGTCTGGAGGTGGGCGCCGTCCAGGAACATCCCGGCGTGCCACTCGAAGTGCGGCTTCGACTCGATGAAGAGCCCGTTCAGCTCCTCGATCGGCGCGGTCAGGCAGGCGAGCCCCAGGTTGAAGGGGCCGAGGCCGACGGCGATGAAGTCGTGGGTCTCACGAGGCGAAGGCAAGGGATTCTCCCAGGTACTGCTCGGCGTGTGCGGCGAGGAGGTCGAGGACGGCGGCGATGTCGGCCGTGGTGGTCTGCGGGTTGAGGAGGGTGAACTTCAGGTACTGGTCGCCGTCCACCTTGGTGCCCGCGACCACGGCCTCGCCGGAGGCGAACAGCGCCTTGCGGGCGTGCAGGTTGGCCTCGTCGACCAGGTCGGGGCGCACCTCGCCCGCGGGGACGTAGCGGAAGACCAGCGTGGACAGCTGCGGCTGGACGACGACCTCGAAGCGCGGGTCGGCGTCGATGAGCTTCCAGCCCTCGGCGGCCAGTGCGCAGACCTCGTCGAACAGCTCGCCGATGCCGTCGGCGCCCATCACGCGCAGGGTCATCCACAGCTTGAGGGCGTCGAACCGGCGGGTGGTCTGGATGGACTTGTCCACCTGGTTGGGGATGCGCTCCTCGGCCATGCGGCGCGGGTTGAGGTAGTCCGCGTGGTAGGTGGCGTGCTGGAGGGTGTCGCGGTCGCGCACCAGGACGGCGCTGGAGGAGACCGGCTGGAAGAAGGACTTGTGGTAGTCGACCGTGACCGAGTCGGCCAGCTCGATGCCGTCCAGCAGGTGCCGGCGGGTGGGGGAGACCAGCAGTCCGCAGCCGTAGGCGGCGTCCACGTGCATCCACGCGGAGTGCTCGGCGGCCAGGCGGGCGATCTCGGGGAGCGGGTCGATGGACCCGAAGTCGGTGGTGCCGGCGGTGGCGACGACGGCCATCGGGAAGAGGCCCTCGCGGACGCAGTTCTCCAGCTCCAGGGCGAGCACGGAGGTGTCCATCTGCTTGGTGCGGTCGACCGGGACCGGGATGACGGCCTCGTAGCCCAGGCCCAGCATGGCGGCCGACTTCTTGACGCTGAAGTGGCTGACCTCGGAGGCGAAGATGCGGAGCTTGGGCAGGACCTCGGCCTTGGGCAGCTCGCGCTCGCTGTTCTTCATCACCAGGCGGCAGGCCTCGTCGCGGGCGAGCAGCAGGGCGTGGAAGTTGGACTGGCTGCCGCCGGAGGTGAACACGCCGTCGGCGCCGGCGCCGAAGCCGATGCGCCCGGCGGTCCAGTCGATGAGCCGGCGCTCGATGAGGGTGCCGCCGATGGACTGGTCCCAGGTGTCGAGGGAGGAGTTGACGGCCGAGAGGACCGCCTCGCCGAGGACGGCGGGGATGACGACCGGGCAGTTGAGGTGGCCGAGGTAGCGCGGGTGGTGGAAGTAGACCGCGTCGCGCAGGTAGACCTCTTCCAGTTCGTCCAGGACCGCGGCCGGGTCGTTCAGCGGGCGGTCGAGGTCGATGCCGGCGATGACCGGGGTCAGTTCGTCGACGGATATGCCCGTGTGGGGCTTGTCGGTGGACGCCAGTTTGGCGGCCACGCGTTCGACGCCCTCGGTGACGCAACGCCGGTAGTCGTCAGCGGTCGTCTCATTGAGCAGATGCGAACGCATCAACAGTTCCTCCGGGCAGGGAAGAGGTGGGGGTGACTTGCGAGGCTTAGGTTAGCCTAACCTAAGTTCGATTCCAAACGAAGAGGCCCCGGCGCGATGCCGGGGCCTCTTCGTACGAAAGTGCCGTGAGGTGCGGGCGAACGGCCCCGCTACAGCGCGGAGTCGGGCTCCTCGCTGGGCGCCCGGCCCGCGTACGCCTCGGCGAGCAGCTGCTCCTCGCTGGCGCCGAGCCGCCAGTACCCGGTGAAACGCACCGAGCGGCGGTCGATGGAACGTTCCTGCACCAGGTGGCGGCGCACCGCCCGCACGGTGCCGGCCTCGCCCGCGATCCAGGCGTACGGGGCCTCGGCGGGCGGCAGTTCGGCCGCCCGCAGCACGTCCAGCACCCGCTCGGTGCGGCCGGCGCCCGTGTCCTCGCGCACGATCCAGGTGATGTCCGCGCCCGCGGGCGCGGCCAGTTCCAGCCGGTCGTCCGCGTGCGGCACCTCGAACCAGGCCACGACCCGCGCGTCCCGCGGCAGCCGCTCCAGGACGGCCGCCGCCGCGGGCAGCGCGGTCTCGTCCGCGAACAGCAGCGTCAGGTCCGCGTCGGCCGGCCGCTGGAAGCGGACCGACTTGTTCTCGGCGACGGTCGGGCCGATGGCCAGGATCCGCATGCCGGGCTCCGCGCGGCCCGCCCAGTGGGCGGCCGGCGAGCCGGTCCCGTCCCCGGAGGCGTCCTCGTGCAGGACGAAGTCGATGTCGACCTCGACCGAGCCGTCGTCGGCGGTGCGCTGCTCGCGCACGGTGTACGACCGCATGACCGGCCGCTCCTCGTCCGGGACGCCCCGCCAGGCGGCGAACCAGGTGTCCTCGTCCGTGGACGGGAGCACCGTGTCCTTCCGGTGGGCCGGCGGCAGGAAGAGCGACAGGCTCTGGTCGAAGCCGCCCGAGCGGAAGCCCGCGAGGGACTCGCCGCCGAACGTGACGCGCAGGAACGAGTGCCCGAGCCGCAGGGTGCGCACGACGTCGAGCTCGAAGAAGGCGAAGTCGGCCATGGCCGTCAGCTGACCTTCTTGGCCTTCTCGACCGCGGTGGCCAGGTCCTCCAGGAGCTTGGCGCACTTGTCGTAGGAGAAGATCGGCTCGGTGACGCGGGAGACGACCTGGCCCGCCTTGACGGCCGGCAGGCCCGCCCAGGTGGGCTTGCCCGCCTTGAGCTCGGCGTCCTGGAGGGTGCCGGTGCGGTTGTCCAGCATGATGATGTCGGCCGGGTACTTGCCGGCGTTCTCCCAGGACAGCTCCTCGAAGAAGCCCTCGGCGTTCGGGGTCGGCTCGACGAAGGTCAGGCCGAGCTCCTGGAAGTACTTGGTGTCGGCGCTCATCTTCGGCACCGAGACGTAGAACAGCTCGGCGGAGCCGGAGCCGATGAGGACCTTCAGGCCCGGGTTGGCCTTCGCGGCGGAGCGCAGGCGCTCGGCGGCCTTCTCGAAGCGCTCCTTGGCGGAGGTCACCGAGGACGCCTTGAGGTCGGCGCCCAGGGACGCGGCCAGTTCGGCGTGGCGGGCGATGGCGGCCGGGATGGTGGTGTCCGGGCCGGCGAAGAGCATGACGCTCGGCGCCATGCCCAGGATCTTGTCCTTGGACTCGGCCGGCACGTACCACGGGTCGTCCTTGACCCACATGTTGGTGACGAGCAGCTCGGGGTTCAAGGACGCGTACTTCTCGATGTTGAACTCGCCGTAGACGTTGCCGACGATCTCGACCTTGGAGATGTCCATCGAGCCGGCCTGGACGTCGGCCTTGCCGTCGGCGGTCTTCGTCGGGCCGAAAACACCCTTGACCTTGACGCCGAAGTCGTACAGGGCGGCGGCCGTTCCGACGAACGCGACGATGTTCTTCGGGGTCGACTTGGCGGTCACGTCCGTGCCGCGGTCGTCCTTGAAGCTCCAGGCCTTGCCGTCGCCGCCGCCCGAGCCCGAGCCCTCTTTCTTGCCACCGCAGGCGGCCAGGGCGCCGCCGAGGGCGAGGGCACCGCCGGCGGCGAGGATGCCACGACGGGTGAGGAGGGTCGCTCGGGACTGGGGCATGTCTGTGTCCGCTTTCGTGCGTTGCCGGGGCGGCTTTGAGCCGTTCGGGACGAAGGTTAGCCTAACCTCAGAGCGCCCGGTAAGGGGGGCCTAAGTAACGCCCCGGCATCGATCGCCGCACGTCGCGGAAGGTTCAGCCCGCGAAGCCCAGTTCGCGCGCGATGAGCATGCGCTGAACCTCGCTGGTGCCCTCGCCGATCTCCAGGATCTTGGAATCGCGCCACATCCGGGCCACCGGGTACTCGTTCATGAAGCCGTACCCGCCGTGGATCTGCGTGGCCTCGCGGGCGTTGTCCACGGCGACCGTCGAGGAGTACAGCTTGGCGATCGCCGCCTCCTTCTTGAACGGCTCGCCGTGCACCAGCCGGGAGGCGGCGTCCCGCCAGCCGATCCGGGCCATGTGCGCCCGCATCTCCATGTCCGCCAGCTTGAACTGGACGGCCTGGTTGTCACCGATCGGGCGGCCGAACGCCTGCCGCTCCTTGGCGTACTTCACCGACTCGTCCACACACCCCTGCGCCAGCCCCGTCGCCAGCGCGGCGATGGCGACGCGGCCCTCGTCCAGGATCCGCAGGAACTGCGCGTACCCGCGGCCCTCCTCGCCGACCAGGTTGGCCAGCGGCACCCGGACGCCGTCGAACGACAGCTCGCGGGTGTCGGAGGCGTTCCAGCCCACCTTCGAGTACGGCGCCGCCACCGTGAAGCCGGGGGTGCCCGAGGGCACGATGATCGAGGAGATCTCCGGGCGGCCGTCGGCCTTGCGGCCGGTCACGGCGGTGACGGTGACCAGACCGGTGATGTCGGTGCCGGAGTTGGTGATGAAGCACTTCGAGCCGTTGATCACCCACTCGTCGCCGTCCTTGACGGCGGTGGTGCGGGTCCCGCCGGCGTCGCTGCCCGCGCCCGGCTCGGTCAGCCCGAACGCGCCGAGCATCTCGCCCGAGCACAGCTTGGGCAGCCACTGCTGCTTCTGCTCCTCGGTGCCGAAACGGTACAGCGGCATGGCGCCCAGGGAGACGCCGGCCTCCAGGGTGATGGCCACCGAGGAGTCGACCCGGGCGAGCTCCTCCAGGGCGATGCCGAGCGCCAGGTAGTCGCCGCCCATGCCGCCGTACTCCTCGGGGAACGGCAGGCCGAACAGGCCCATGCGGCCCATCTCGCGGACGATCTCGTAGGGGAACTCGTGGCGCTCGTAGAAGTCGCCGATCTTCGGGGCGACGACGTCGTGCGCGAACTCCTCCACGGTGCGGCGGAGTTCCTCGTGCTCGGGGGTGAGCCGGTGGTCGAGGGACATGAGGGGACTACTCCTTGGGGGAGAGGGCGCGGACGGTACGGGAGGGGCTGGGCCGGCCCAGCCGTTCGGCCATCCACACGCTCGTGGCGGTGAGGGCGGCCAGGTCGACCCCGGTCTCGATGCCGAGGCCGTCGAGCATCCACACCAGGTCCTCGGTGGCGAGGTTGCCGGTGGCGCTCTTGGCGTACGGGCAGCCGCCGAGACCGCCCGCGGAGGCGTCGACGGTGGTCACCCCGTGCTGGAGGGCGGCCAGGGTGTTCGACAGGGCCTGGCCGTAGGTGTCGTGGAAGTGCACGCCGATGCGGTCGGTGGTGACGCCCTGCTGGTCGAGCGCGGCCAGGAGGGTCCGCACGTGCCCGGGAGTGGCGACGCCGATGGTGTCGCCCAGGCTCAGTTCGTCGCAGCCGAGGTCGAGCAGTGCCTTGGCGACGCGGACCACCTGGTCGACCGGGACCGGGCCCTCCCACGGGTCGCCGAAGCACATCGACAGGTAGCCGCGCACGTGCACGGGTCCGTCGGCGGCTGCCTTCGCACGCGCCACCACCGGCTCGAACATGGCGAGCGACTCGGCCACCGTCCGGTTGAGGTTGCGGGCGGCGAAGGTCTCGGTGGCCGAGCCGAAGACCGCGATCCGGGTGGCGCCGAGCGCCAGCGCCCGCTCCAGACCGCGCTCGTTGGGCACCAGCACCGGCAGGGCCACGTGCCCGAGGTCCCTCAGCCGAGGCATCAGCTCCTCGGCGTCCGCCAGCTGGGGCACCCACTTGGGGTGGACGAAGCTGGTGGCCTCGATCGTGGTCAGGCCGGCGGCGGCCAGCCGGTGGATGAACTCCGCCTTCACCTCGGTCGGCACCGCGGACTTCTCGTTCTGCAGGCCGTCGCGGGCGCCGACCTCGTGGATCCGCACCCGGGCCGGCAGCCCGTCCGCGGGCACCGTCATGGGCAGGCCGGTCATTGCTCCTCCTCGGGGGTCACCACGGCCAGCACCTGGTCCATGGCCACCGTGGTGCCGGGGCTGACGTCGAGCTCGGCGACGGTGCCGGCGTGCGGGGCGGAGATGACGTGCTCCATCTTCATCGCCTCCACCACCAGCAGGCTCTGACCGGCGGCCACCTTGTCGCCGACGGCCACCTTCACCACCGTGACGGTGCCGGGCATCGGCGCCGCCAGCGTGTCGGCCCCGGCATGGCCCCGCCCGCTCAGGTTCGCCTCGACCGGGTCGTACGCCTGGACGTGCCAGGAGTCGCCGTCCCGGCCCAGCCAGCGGCCCTCCGGGGAGCGGACGTGGGCGAAGCGGTGGGTGACGCCGTCGAGTTCGACGGTGAGCCGGTCGGGGGTGCGGTCCACGATCCGGCCGCGGACCGGGGCCGCGCCGTCGAGGGCGAGCTCCAGCTCCGGGCCCCGGCGGCGGGTGCGGACCGTGACCGGGTCCTGGCCCGGGACGCGGAAGTGGTGCACGGTCCAGGCCGGGGTGCCGCCCAGGCGCCAGCCGTCGGCGGCGCCGAACGGGTCGGCCCAGCCCTCGGCGGGGCCACCGGGCCGCGCGGCGGCCAGCAGCGCCGCCGCGGCGTACACCTCCGCCGGGACGCCCTCGGGCAGCAGGTCCGGCAGGTCCCGCTCGACCAGGCCCGTGTCCATGTCGCCCGCCACGACGGCCGGGTGCGCCAGGAGCCGGCGCAGGAAACCGGTGTTGGTCTGGACGCCCAGGATCACCGTGTCCGCCAGCGCCGCGCGCAGCGACCGCAGGGCCGCCGCCCGGTCCGGGCCCCAGGCGATGACCTTCGACAGCATGGGGTCGTAGGTGCTGCCGGTGTCCACACCCGCGGTCAGACCGGAGTCCGTACGGACCGTGTCCGAGGCCGGCTCGGACAGGGCGAGCACCCGGCCGCCGGACGGCAGGAAGCCGCGGGCCGGGTCCTCGGCGCAGATCCGCGCCTCGACGGAGTGCCCGTCCAGGCGCACGTCCTGCTGCCCGAACGCCAGCTTCTCCCCGGCCGCGACCAGCAGCTGCTGCTCGACCAGGTCCAGCCCGGTGATCCGCTCGGTGACCGGGTGCTCCACCTGGAGGCGGGTGTTCATCTCCATGAAGTAGTACGAGGACGGGTCCCCGCCCGGCACGATGAACTCCACCGTGCCCGCGCCGACGTAGCCGCACGAGCGGGCGGCGTTCACGGCCGCCTCGCCCATCGCGGCCCGGATCTCGGGCGTCAGCAGGACCGACGGGGCCTCCTCGACCACCTTCTGGTGGCGGCGCTGGAGCGAGCACTCGCGCTCGCCCAGGTGCACCACGTTGCCGTGGGCGTCGGCCAGCACCTGGATCTCGATGTGCCGGGGGCGGTCGATCCACCGCTCCACCAGCAGCGTGTCGTCGCCGAAGGAGGACCGGGCCTCGCGCCGGGCCGCCGCGATCTCCTCGGCCAGCAGGGCGGCGTCGCGCACCAGGCGCATGCCCTTGCCGCCGCCGCCCGCCGAGGGCTTGAGCAGCACCGGCATGCCGATCTCCGCCGCCGAGGCGGCGAGTTCGGCGTCGGTCAGGCCGCTGCCGGAGGAACCGGGCACCACCGGCACGCCCGCCGCGCGGACCGTCTCCTTGGCCCGGATCTTGTCGCCCATCAGCGAGATCGCCTCGGCGGGCGGCCCGATGAAGGCGAGCCCGGCGTCGGCGCAGGCGCGGGCGAACTCGGCGTTCTCGGCGAGGAAGCCGTAGCCGGGGTGGACGGCCTCGGCGCCGGTGCGCCGGGCCGCGTCGATCAGCTTCGGGATCGACAGATAGCTCTCGGCCGCCGCCGCCGGGCCGATCCGGACGGCCGTGTCCGCCTCCCGGACGTGCCGCGCGTCGGCGTCCGCGTCGCTGAAGACGGCGACCGAACGGACGCCCAGCGCGCGCAGGGTCCGCACCACGCGGACCGCGATCTCGCCACGGTTGGCGACAAGGACAGTGCTGAACATCGGTTTCGCGTCCCTCACATCCGGAAGATGCCGAAGCCGGGCTCGCCCAGCGGGGCGTTGGCGCAGGCGGTCAGGGCCAGACCCAGCACCTGCCGGGTCTCCAGCGGGTCGATGACCCCGTCGTCCCAGAGCCGGGCGGTGGCGTAGTAGGCGTTGCCCTGCTCCTCGTACTGGGCGCGGATCGGCGCCTTGAAGGCGTCCTCCTCCTCGGCGGACCACTGCTGGCCGGCGCCCTCGATCTGGTCGCGCTTGACCGTGGCGAGCACGGAGGCGGCCTGTTCGCCGCCCATGACCGAGATCTTGGCGTTCGGCCACATCCACAGGAAGCGGGGGCTGTAGGCCCGGCCGCACATGGAGTAGTTGCCCGCGCCGTAGGAGCCGCCGACCACGACCGTCAGCTTCGGCACGCGGGTGCAGGCGACCGCCGTGACCATCTTGGCGCCGTGCTTGGCGATGCCGCCGGCCTCGTAGTCGCGGCCGACCATGAAGCCGGAGATGTTCTGGAGGAACAGCAGCGGGATGCCGCGCTGGTCGCACAGCTCGATGAAGTGCGCGCCCTTCTGGGCGGACTCGGAGAACAGGATGCCGTTGTTGGCGACGATGCCGACCGGGTGGCCGTGGATCCGGGCGAAGCCGGTGACCAGCGTGGTGCCGAACTCCGCCTTGAACTCCTGGAAGCGGGAGCCGTCCACGATCCGCATGATGATCTCGCGGGCGTCGTAGGGGGTGCGGGAGTCGACCGGGACCGCGCCGTAGAGCCCGTACGGGTCCACCTTCGGCTCCTCGACCGGCTCGACCGGCCAGGGCAGCGGGCCGCGCTCGGGCAGGGTGGCCACGATGTTCCGGACGATCCGCAGGGCGTGGGCGTCGTCCTCGGCGAGGTGGTCGGTGACGCCGGAGACCCGGCTGTGCACCTCGCCGCCGCCGAGCTCCTCGGCGGTGACGACCTCACCGGTGGCGGCCTTCACCAGCGGCGGGCCGCCCAGGAAGATCGTGCCCTGGCCGCGCACGATGACCGCCTCGTCGCTCATCGCCGGGACGTACGCGCCGCCGGCGGTGCAGGAGCCGAGCACGGCGGCGATCTGCGGGATCCCGGCGCCGGACATCCGGGCCTGGTTGTAGAAGATCCGGCCGAAGTGCTCGCGGTCGGGGAAGACGTCGTCCTGCATGGGCAGGAAGGCACCGCCGGAGTCCACCAGGTAGAGGCAGGGGAGACGGTTCTCCAGGGCCACCTCCTGGGCCCGCAGGTGCTTCTTGACCGTCATCGGGTAGTACGTGCCGCCCTTGACCGTGGCGTCGTTGGCGACGATCACGCACTCGCGGCCGCTGACCCGGCCGATGCCCGCGATCACCCCGGCGGCCGGGGCGGCGCCCCCGTACATGCCCTCGGCGGCCAGCGGGGCGAGCTCCAGGAAGGGGGAGCCGGGGTCGAGGAGGGTGTCCACGCGGTCCCGGGGCAACAGCTTGCCGCGGGCGGTGTGCCGGGCGCGGGCCTTCTCGCCGCCGCCCAGGCGGGCCGCGTCGAGACGGGCGCGCAGGCCCTGGGCGAGCTCCTGGTGGGCGGCCTCGTTGGTCCGCCAGGCCTCGGACGCCGGGTCGGCGGCGCTGTGAAGCACCGGTGCCTGCTGCATCGCTTCGAGCTCCCTTGCTCGTGCACCTGGGTTAATCACCGTTAACGCTTGTGGGCATCAGGTTAACGAGCGCTAACGGCCCTGTCTAGAATGGATTGCCATGAGCAGCAGAGCGGTCGCCCCCACCCGGCGCGAGCAGATCCTGAGCGAGGCCGCGCGCCTCTTCGCCGAGCGCGGGTTCCACGGTGTGGGCGTGGACGAGATAGGCGCCGCCGTGGGCATCAGCGGGCCCGGGCTGTACCGGCACTTCGCCGGCAAGGACGCCATGCTGGCCGAGCTGCTGGTGGGCATCAGCGAGCGGCTGCTGACCGGCGGCCGGCACCGGGTGGCGGAGGCCGCCGGGGACCCCGCGGCCGTCCTGGCCTCCCTCATCGACGGCCACATCGACTTCGCCCTGGACGACCGGGCGCTGATCACCCTGCACGACCGCGAGCTGGACCGGCTGCGCCCGGACGACCGCAAGCTGGTGCGCCAGCTCCAGCGGCAGTACGTCGAGCTGTGGGTGGAGGTCGTACGGGCGCTGCACCCGACGGCGCAGGAGTCCCAGGCGCGGGTCGCCGTGCACGCGGTCTTCGGCCTGCTGAACTCCACCCCGCACCTGGGCTCGCTCGGGCGGGAGGCGACGGAGTCGCTGCTGCGGCGGCTCGCGCACGGGGCGTTCGGGGCGCTGTCGTAGCCGAGGGCGACGCGTCCGGACGGCGGACGGAACCGGCGGCTCCGGCCGGGCGACGGCAGAATGAGCCCCATGCCGATAGAGACGCCCGTCCCGAGCCGCGCCGCACTGATCGACCACCTGATCCAGACCCGCATCGCGGGCCAGGTCGCGACCCCCCGCGAGAACAACCTCTCGCACTACCGGAAGCTGGCCAACGGCGACCGCCACTACTGGCTGGGCCTGGACCTGGGCGACCGCTGGACCGACGAGCAGGACGTGCTCGCGGTGATGGCCGAGCGCGTGGGCGTGGTGGACGACCCCGTCCACCGGGTCGGCCAGGACACCATCGACCCGGAACTGACCGTGGACGGCCTGGAGCGGATGGCCGCCCGGCTGCACAAGGCGGCGCTGGACCAGCAGCGCGTGCTGTTCGCCACCGGTCACCCGGGCGGCCTGCTCGACGTGCACCGGGCCACGGCGGCGGCGCTGCGCGCGGCCGGCTGCGAGATCGTGGTCATCCCCTCCGGTCTGACGGCCGACGAGGGATCGGTGTGGCAGTTCGCCGACGTCGCCGTGCTGGAGCGGGGCGCCACGCTGTGGCACACCCACTCACCCGCGCCGATGGCGGCGATCCTGGACGCCCTCGCCGCCGAGGGCCGCCCGCTGCCGGACCTGGTCGTCGCCGACCACGGCTGGGCCGGTTGCGCGGCCCAGCGCGGCCTGGACGCCGTCGGCTACGCGGACTGCAACGACCCGGCACTCTTCCTCGGCGAGGCCGAGGGCACCCTCCAGGTGGCCGTACCCCTGGACGACCACGTCCGCGACCCCCGCCACTACGACCCGATGGTCGCCTACCTCCTGCACACGGCGGGCCTGCTCGGGCAGTAGCCCACGCGGGTGGCCGCCGTGCCGGGCGGGCTGCGAGCGCCGCCGCGACCGCGGTCGCGAAGCGGGCGTCAGGCGCGGGGGACGCGGACCACGCCCTCCTGGATCACCGTGACCACCAGCCGGCCGTCCTGGGTCCAGATGCGGGCCTGGCCCAGGCCCCGGCCGCCGTGGGAGGTGGGGGAGTCCTGGTCGTACAGGAGCCACTCGTCGGCGCGGAAGGGGCGGTGGAACCACATCGCGTGGTCCAGCGAGGCCCCCACCACGTCGCCGACCGCCCAGCCGCCCCGGCCGTGGGCGAGCAGCACCGAGTCCAGCAGGGTCATGTCCGAGACGTACGTGGCCAGGCACGTGTGCAGCAGCGGATCGTCCGCCTCCAGCTTGCCGGCCGTGCGGAACCAGACCTGCGAGCGCGGCTCCACCGGTTCGCCGATGGTGCCCCACGGCGGGGTGGTGGCGTAGCGCAGGTCGACGGCGGCGCGCGCCGCCAGCAGCCGCTCGACCGTGCCGGGGTCCTTGAACAGCTCCCGGTAGCCGGGCAGCGCCTCCGCCGCGGTCGGCAAGGTCTCCGGGTCCGGTGCCGGGGGCATGGCGACCTGGTGGTCGAGCCCCTCCTCGGACGCCTGGAAGGACGCCGACAGGTGGAAGATCGGCTGGCCGTGCTGGACGGCGACCACCCGGCGGGTGGTGAAGGAACGCCCGTCGCGGATCCGGTCGACCGTGTAGACGATCGGCGCACCCGGGTCGCCGGTGCGCAGGAAGTACGAGTGCAGCGAGTGCGGGGCGGTGCGGTCCGCGGGCACCGTCCGGCCGGCCGCGACCAGCGCCTGGGCCGCGACCTGCCCGCCGAAGACCCGCGGAATCAGCGACGCGCGGCTGGTGCCCCGGAAGATGTTCTCCTCGATCTGCTCCAGGTCGAGCAGATCGAGGAGATCCTTCAGTGCGTCGTTCAAGAGGACTTACAGGCCCATCGACTTGGCGATGATGGACTTCATGACCTCGCTGGTGCCGCCGTAGATGCGGTTGACGCGGTTGTCGGCGTACAGGCGGGCGATCGGGTACTCGTTCATGTAGCCGTAGCCGCCGTGCAGCTGGAGGCAGCGGTCGATGACGCGGTGCGCGACCTCGGTGCAGAACAGCTTGGCGGAGGCGGCCTCGGCCGGGGTCAGCTCACCGGCGTCCAGGGCCTCCAGCGCGCGGTCGGCGACGGCCTGGGCGGCGTCCACCTCGGCCTGGCAGGAGGCCAGTTCGAACTTGGTGTTCTGGAAGTGGGCGACCGGCTTGCCGAACACGGTGCGCTCGGTGACGTACTGCTGCGCGAACCGGACCGCGGCCGCGGCCTGCGCGTAGGCGCCGAAGGCGATGCCCCAGCGCTCGGACGGCAGGTTGGCGCCGAGGTAGTAGAAGCCCTTGTTCTCCTCGCCGAGCAGGTCCTCGACCGGGACCTTGACGTCGACGAACGCCAGCTCGGCGGTGTCGGAGGTCTTCAGGCCCAGCTTGTCCAGCTTGCGGCCGATGGAGTAGCCCTCGGACTTGGTGTCCACGGCGAAGAGCGAGATGCCGAAGCGGCGGTCCTCGGCCGACGGGGCGGAGGTGCGGGCGCAGACGATCACGCGGTCGGCGTGCACACCGCCGGTGATGAAGGTCTTGGCGCCGTTGAGGACGTAGTGCGTGCCGTCCTCGGAGAGCTTGGCGGTGGTCTTCATGCCCGCGACGTCGGAGCCGGTGCCCGGCTCGGTCATCGCCAGCGCCCACATCTCCTCACCGGTGACGAACTTCGGGAGGTAGCGCTTCTTCTGCTCGTCGGTGGCGAGCATCTTGATGTAGGGGAGGGCGAGCAGCACGTGCACGCCGGAGCCGCCGAAGTTCACACCGGCGCGGGAGGTCTCCTCATAGAGGACGGCCTCGAACTTGTGGGTGTCCAGGCCCGCGCCGCCGAACTCCTCGGGGACGTTGATGCCGAAGACGCCCAGCTCGCCGAGCTTGTAGTAGAAGTCGCGCGGCGCCTGGCCGGCGGCGAACCACTCGTCGTAGACGGGCACGACCTCGGCCTCGATGAAGGCGCGGATGGTCTCGCGGAACGCCTCGTGGTCCTCGTTGAATACGGTACGGCGCACGAGCCGCCTCCTCGATGCCTGTCGTGTCCTGGGAACCCGCGCCTGAGCTGATATGTCTAAGCGCTTGCTCAGAATAAGTTACCCGGCAGTCACCGACGCTGTCCATACCGCAGAGCCCCGCAAAGCACGTGACCGGCCTCCCGAACGCCCCCGCGACCGGTGCGGTCACCGCGACAGGGCGAACCACAGCTCCATGCGCACGTCCGGATCGTCGAGGTCCCGCTCCAGCAGGGCCGCGCAGCGCCCGATCCGCTGCCGGACGGTGTTGCGGTGCACGCCCAGTGCCGCGGCCGAGCGGTCCCAGCTGCCGTGGTGCGCCAGCCAGGCGCGCAGGGTCGCGCGCAGCGCGGGCGTCAGCGGGCCGAGCAGCGCCTCGGCGTAGGCCCGGGCCTCGGCCGCGCCGACCAGTCGCGCCAGGCCCGGTTCGGTGTGCCGGGCCAGCGGGATCCGGGCCGCCTCGGCCCGGTCCAGGGCCCGCCGGGCCTGCGCGTCGGCCGGGGCCAGGGCCGCCGGACCGGCCGGGGCGGCCACCCCGAGCCGCCAGCCGGGCTGCGCGACCGGCTCCCGCTCGGTGAGCAGCCGTACGGCGCCGGGCCCGTCGGCGTCCAGCAGTACGGTGCCCAGCGCGGCGGCCAGGCCCCTCGGGTCCGAGCCGCCCCGGGCGTGGACGACGTACCAGGGGCCCGGTCCCAGCACCTCGGCCGGGGAGCCGCCGAGGAGCAGCCGGGTGAGGGCCGCGGCCTCGGTGCCGGCGGGCCGTTCGGCGGTGAGCAGGGTCAGCAGCACGGCCGCGACCGAGGCCACGGTGTGGTCCCCGGGCGTGCGCACGGGCGTGGCGGTGCCGAGGGCGGCGGGCCGGTCCAGCGCGTAGGCGGCCAGGTGCCAGCCCCCGGCCTGGTCGGTCGCCGTGGCCGGGCC
>NZ_JAJAUY010000054.1 GCF_020532625.1 Streptomyces antimicrobicus
GTGTCGCGGCTCCGGCGCCCCGCGGTGCCGTGGTCCCTGCGGCGCGGGGTCCGGCCCTTGCCAGGTCGTGGTCATACGGCGGCCTCCGGGGCTGCGGCCCAGGTCGGGGTGGTCCAGTGGCCCGGGACGCGGGCCTCCGGCGGGGCGGCGAAGGGGGTGGCCGCCGGCGCCGGGGCGCGGTGGGCGACCAGGTGCAGGTAGGACTCGTGGAAGGCGGCGACCGTCTGCTCCACGTCGAACAGTTCCAGCGCCCGGGCCCGCGCGGCGGCCCCCAGCCGCTGCGCCCGCTCCGGGTCCTTCAGCAGGGCCAGGCAGGAGTCGGCGAAGGCCTTCGGGTTGCGCGGCGGCACCACCAGCCCGGTGCCGCCCACCACTTCGCGGACCGCCCCGACGTCGGTGGACACGGTGGCCCGGCCGCTGAGCATCGCCTCGACCAGGCCGACGGGGAAGCCCTCGACGACGGACGACAGCACCGCGATCCGGCCCGTCCCGTACGCCTCGGCGGCGGTCGGTGCCTCCGGGCCGCCGAGTTCCTCGAAGCCGACCGGGCTCTCCCCGGCGCTCACCGCGTCCGCGGCCTCGTCGGGGAACAGCTGGGCGGCCAGCGACCGGCAGTCGGCCAGGTAGGCGCGGGCGGCGCCCGTGACGAACAGCCGCAACCGGGCCTGCGGCGCGTGCCGGCGGACTTCCGCGAACGCGTGCAGCAGCCCGATGAGGTCCTTGGCCGGTTCCGCCCTGCCGACCCACACCACGGTGTCCGGGTCGCCCTGTTCGGTGGCCTCGCCGACGGTGGCGAATCGGTCCGCCTCCATCCCCGGGTACACCGTCCGCTGCCGGTCCCGCGGTGCGCCGCACCGCTCCTGCCAGCGCCGTACGTGCGCGTTGCCGGGCGTGAGCAGGTCCGCCTCGCGGTACACCTCGGCGGCCAGCCGCTGGTGGAACCCGGCGAGCAGGGCCCGGACGGCGGGCCGGCCGGCGGGGCCGTGCGGGCCGCGCAGGTAGTGCGCGCGCAGCGGGACGCCGTACTCGGTGACCAGCAGCGGCAGCCCGAAGAAGCGTTTGGCCACCAGTCCGGGCAGGGCCGGCACGCCGCCGCCCGCGGCATGGCAGACGTCGGCGGCGCCCAGCGACTCGTACCAGTCCAGCGACAGCGGGCGCAGCGCCCGCTCCAGCTCGTCGGTGAACGCGAGCAGGTCCGCCACCGTCGCCGCCGCGGCCGTGCGGCTCACGCCCGGGACCCGGCAGGCGGCCTCGACCACGCGCAGGGCGGGCTCCGAGCGCAGGGCCGCGCCGAGCCCGCCGTGGTCGCGGGCGAGGCCGGCCAGTCCGTGGAGCCCGTCGGTGAAGGCGGGGCCGTCGGCGGCGCAGACGCCGGTCATCAGCCGGCCCAGGTGCTCCGCGAACCGCCGGCGCGCCCGGCGGCCCGGCCGCCGCCGGGCGCGGCCCTCGGGCGGGGCCCACAGCTCGGCCGTGTGTGCGACGACCGCCCGCTCCGCCCCCGCCTCGGGGTGCGGGCCGGGCTCGTGGTGCATCGCGTAGAGCTCGAACTCGTGCTGCGGAAGCCCGCGCACGAGCCGGTCGCACCACAGCCTGCTCTCACCCGTGGTGAGCAGTCCGATCCGCACCGGCGACACCCCCGTTCTCCCGTTGAGGCGGTCACCGTCGGCCCGGCGACCCGCCGCGGGGAGAACTCAAGCGGATGTGCCGGTGGCGCGACGGACGGTTGTCCGCCGCGCCACCGGAAGGGGTGAAGAGTCGTAACTTTCCCGTACGGGTCGCGTTCGACCGCGCTAGCCGCACCCGGCGGGCCGGGGCGACGGCCGGGGCCACGACGGCGGCCCGGGCCTCACTCGCCCGGGTACACCCAGGGGTTGGGCCTGCACTTGACGCCGTCGATGTCGAGCGACTTGGTCTGCTGCTGCATGATCGGCGCGAGCGCGCCGGGCGTGCGGCAGTTCACGTGGCCGTGGCCGAGCCGGTGGCCGACCTCGTGGTTGATGAGCATCTGCCGGTAGGCGAACATCTGCTCCTGGCCGAACGTCGGCGAGCCCTGGGCCCACCGGAAGGCGTTGATCATCACGCGGTCGGTGGCGGCGGAGTCGCAGGAGACGTTGTCGACGGTGGTGTCCAGGCCGGACTTGGCGCACCAGACGCCGGTGGTGCCGGGGCTGGCCAGGGTGATCACGAAGTCGACCTCGCCGGACGGCACCCGCTCGAAGCTCATCGCGCCGTCGTGCGCCCAGCTCCTGGGGTCGTTGAGGGTGCGCTGGACGGCTTCGGCGAAGAGGTCCCCGTCCAGGCCGAGGCCCTGCTCGACGTCGACGCGGTAGCGGACCGCCTGGCCCTTGCCGGGCCCCTTGGCGCCGGTCTGCACGGTGTCGAACGTGTTCGGGCCCTTGAGCCCGCCGTCGAGCGCGAACACCTCGGCCATCTTCTGCTCGTACGTCTTCTCCGGCGGGGCCTGCGGGGGGACGGCCTGGGCCGGGGGCGGGGTCGGGGTCGGCCGGTCGTCGGAACGGGAGGCCGGCGAGCGGCCGGGCGCGGCTCGGTCGCGCGCGTCGTCGCCGGGCGCGTGGGCGCTCAGCGGGCCGCCGTCGCCGTCCAGGGCGGCCTGCCCGGCGACGACCACGGCGAGCACCGTGGTGACGGCGGCCGCCGCCACGCCGGTGTACCTGGCGATCTTCCCGCCGCGGTGGACCGGCTTCGGCTGCCGCTGCGCCTCGGTCGCGGGAGCGGTCCCGGGAGCGGTCCCGGTGGCCGCCTCGGTGGCCGTCTCGGGCGCTTCGGCCGGGGCCGGGATCCGGCGGTGGGCGCCGGTGGAGGTGACGGGGTCCGCTCCGGCGGGCCTGGCCGTCGCCGCCGTGCGCTGCCCGGGCAGGGTGACCCGGGGCACCCCGCGCCAGTCGCCGTAGCGGGCGCCGGCGTCCTGGTGACCGGGGCCGTGGACGGGCGCGGCGCCCCAGACGTCGTCGGGGTCGGCCAGGTCGGGGCCGGGGGCGCGGCCCCGGCCGGGGCCCGGTTCGTCGTGCTGCGGGTGGCCTGCGGAGGTGTCGCGGTCGCGGGTGCCGTACGACGCGGTGCCGTAGGAGTGGTGGGCGTCGTACGGGTCGTGGGCGTCGTACGGGTCGTAGGAGGCCGGGGCGAAGGCGTCGTACGCGGGCCCGTGGGCCGGGGCGAAGGCGTCGTAGGACGGCCCGTGGGCCGGGGCGAAGGCGTCGTAGGACGGCTCGGGGGCCGGGGCGAAGGCGTCGTAGGACGGCTCGTACGACGGCTCGTACGACGGGGCGAAGGCCTCGTGGGAGCCCGGGTAGGACGCCCCGTACCCGAGGTCGAACGGCGGCGGAGCCTGCTGGTACTGCTGCTGAGCCTGCTGGTACTGCGGGGGAGCCTGCTGGTACTGCGGCGGAGCGTGGTGGTGGTAGGGGTCGTGGCCCGCCTCGGGTGCGGCGGGCCGGCGACTGCCGCCCGGGGCGGCCGCCGGTTCCGGCTCCGGGGTGCGGGGCCGGGCCGGGGCCGGGTTTTTGCGACTATGTCGTCCCACCGCTGTCAGCCCTCGCCGTCCCGGCGCGCGGCCGTGTCCCGGAGCAGGTCACGGAAGGCCGACGCCACGATCTCGGGGTACTCCATCATCGCCACGTGCCCGGCGGCGGGCAGGCACACCAGCCGGGAGCCGCGGAAGGCGGCGGCCGCCTTGTGGGCCATGCGGTACGAGACGAGCTGGTCCCGGCCGCCGTAGACGAGCAGGGTCGGGGCGAGCACGCGGCCCGCCTGGCGCCACAGTCCGTGCTGGCCGCCGAGCGTGTACGCGTCGACGATGCCGCGCGAGGACCGGGTCATGGCCTCCCAGAAGTGGGGCAGCGCCATGCGGCGTTCCATCTCCTCGACGGCGTGGCGGAAGGCCTCCGGCGTCACCTGGGAGGGGTCGCCGTAGCAGAGCCCCATCACGCCGCGGGTGCGCTGTTCCGCCGTCAGGTCCCGGGTGAGCCGGGAGAAGAAGGGGCCCGCGCCGGGCAGCGCGAGCAGGGCGGTCGGCACGGCCGACCTCTGCACCCGCAGTTCCGGCAGCGCCGGCGAGACCAGGGTGAGGGTGCGCACGAGGTCCGGGCGGACGGCCGCGACCCGGGTGGCGACGGCCCCGCCGAGGGAGTTGCCGAACAGGTGCACGGGTCCGCGGCCGGCGGCGTCGAGGTGCCGGATCACCGCCCGGGCGAGGCCGGTGACGGAGTAGTCGCGGTCGGCGGGCGGCGGCGAGTCGCCGAAGCCGGGCAGGTCGACGGCCTCGCCGTCGAGGCTGTCCTCGAGCTCGGCCATCAGCGCCGACCAGTTCTGCGAGGAGCCGCCGAGTCCGTGGACGAACAGGGCGGGCGGCAGACCGGTGCGGGCGGGCGGACGGGACCGGACGGTGAGCGTCAGCCCGGGCAGCGCGACCCGGCGCAGCTGCTCCCCCTCGGCCACCCGGACCGCGTTCACCTGGGAGGTCACGGTGGCGGCGGCCCGTACACCCGGCAGCTCGGTCGAAGACATGGGGGCAATGTTACGAGACGATCACGCCCGAACCGCTGTGTTCGCGGTCACAGGTCCGCATAGCGCTGCCTTGCGCCACCTCCTAGGCTCGTACTGAGCGATGGAAAGAGGGGAGCGGTATGAGTGTCGACCCTGACGAGCCGGAAACCTTCCTGGACGAGGTCCCGGACGCGCTGGACGCGGAGGCGCCCGAGGCGGACGCCGCGGAGCAGCACACCGAGCTCAGCCCGCGCGGCGACGACCCGCTCACGGGGCGCGAGTCCGCGGAGGCCGCGGACGCCGACGCCGCCGAGCAGGCCAGAGTGGTGACGCTCGACGAGGAGGAGTACCGCTGACGGGCGGCGGACGAGGTCGCAAGCCCCGGCCCGGCCGTGCTCGGGCCGGGCGCTGACCAGGCCGGGAGCGTCCCCGGCGACCGTCCGCACCGCGAGAAATCTCGGTCCGGACCCCCCAGATTCGGTTACCGAAAAGTACGATGGCGGCCGGCGCACAGCGCACTGTGTTCTTAGAGAAAGTGGGAGGCGGCGTGACAGCCATCGAGCAGACCGAGGCGGCGCGCCCGCGGGGCACGCGACTGCCGCGCCGAGCCCGACGCAACCAGCTGCTGGGCGCGGCCCAGGAAGTCTTCGTGGCGCAGGGGTACCACGCGGCGGCGATGGACGACATCGCCGAGCGCGCCGGGGTCAGCAAGCCCGTGCTCTACCAGCACTTCCCCGGCAAGCTCGACCTCTACCTGGCGCTGCTGGACCAGCACTGCGAGGCGCTGCTGCAGGCGGTGCGCGGGGCGCTCGCCTCGACGACGGACAACAAGCTCCGCGTCGCGGCGACCATGGACGCCTATTTCGCTTACGTGGAGGACGAGGGCGGCGCGTTCCGCCTGGTCTTCGAGTCCGACCTGACCAACGAGCCGGCGGTGCGGGAGCGGGTCGACCGGGTCTCGCTGCAGTGCGCGGAGGCGATCTCCGACGTCATCGCGGAGGACACGGGGCTGTCCAAGGACGAGTCCATGCTGCTGGCCGTGGGCCTGGGCGGGGTGTCGCAGGTGGTGGCCCGCTACTGGCTGTCGAGCGAGAGCCCGGTCGAGCGGGACACGGCGGTGTCGCTGCTGACCTCCCTGGCCTGGCGCGGTATCGCCGGCTTCCCGCTGCACGGCAGCGAAGGCCACTGACGGCCGCGGGGCGCTGTTCGCTCGCAGCGTGTCCGCCGTAGGCATGTGGTGTCCTCTCTCCGGGCTAATGTGGGCGGCGTACGGCGCGGACAGTCGCGCGAACCGGACCGTCGGAGGGACATAGCCGTGGAGGTCAAGATCGGCGTGCAGCACGCACCCCGCGAGATCGTGCTGGAGAGCGACCAGGGCGCCGAGGAGCTCGAGGCGGTCGTCGCCGACGCCCTCTCCGGGAAGACGTCGCTGCTGAGCCTGACCGACATCCGGGGCCGCAAGGTGCTGGTGCCGGCGGACCGCCTCGCGTACGTCGACCTGGGCGAGCCCACGCAGCGCAAGGTCGGCTTCGGCGCCGTCTGAGAAGCGGCCGAACTGCTGTGACACGGCCCGGTGGTTGTTCCACCGGGCCGTTTCCGTTTCTTCCGCTTCGGGTAGGACCGCAGTGATCCGGTTGGCCCCTGACGCATGGGAGGGACCTCATGCTGCTGTTGGAGGCGCTCGGCGCCGCTGTGCTCGGCCTCGCCCTGTCCGGCCTGGCCGTCAGAGCGCTGGCCCGGCGGCTGCCCGCCGCGTGGACGGTGCTGGTCAGCGGTGTGGCCGGAGCGCTCTTCGGGGCGTACCTCACGCATTTCGCCCTCGGCCCGGGTCACCACACGCTCACCGCCACGCTGGTGGGCGCCGTCCTGGTCTCGGCCGTGGTGCTGTCCCTGCTGCTGCGCCCGGCGGCGGGAGCGGGGCGAGCCGCCCGCAGGGCTCCGTTTTCGCTTCCGTCGGGGGGCTGACGGCGGGTCGGGCCGGCCCTCCTGACACACGGCGGCCCCGGCGGACGTGGTCCGCCGGGGCCGTCGTCGCAGCACGGGCGCGGGGCCCGTACGGGCCGCGTCAGGCCGCGAGGCCGAGGGCCGCCATGCGCTTGGTGTGGGCCTTGGTGATGCGGGCGAACATCTCGCCCACGGCCGCCAGGTCGAAGCCGGCCGCCATCCCGTCGACGCCGCCGACCAGCATGGTCGACAGCGCGTCGCGCTCGGCGACGACCCGCTGGGCCTGCGAGAGCGCCTCGCCCATCAGCCGCCGCGCCCACAGGGCGAGCCGGCCGCCGACCCGAGGGTCGGCCTCGATCGCGGCGCGCACCTTCTCCACGGCGAAGTGGCCGTGCCCGGTGTCGTCCAGCACGCCCAGCACCAGGGCGCGGGTGTCGGCGTCCAGGTGGGTGGCCACCTCGCGGTAGAAGTCGCTGGCGATCGAGTCGCCGACGTACGCCTTGACCAGGCCCTCCAGCCAGTCCGAGGGAGCGGTCTGGCGGTGGAAGTCGTCCACGCCCTTGGCGAAGGGCTCCATCGAGGCGGTCGGCTCGGCGTCGATCGCGGTCAGCCGGTCCCGCAGCCGCTCGAAGTGGTGGAACTCGGCAGAGGCCATCTTCGCCAGCTCCGCCTTGTCGGCGAGCGTCGGCGCGAGCTTCGCGTCCTCGGCGAGCCGCTCGAAGGCCGCGAGCTCGCCGTACGCCAGCGCGCCGAGCAGGTCCACGACGGCGGCCCGGTACTGCGGGGAGGCGGAGGCCTGGTCCCAGGACTGGGCGGCGATTCCGGTGAGCCCCTCGTCGGCGGGCGATGCGTTATCTACGGTCGACATGCTCCGCACAATAGCCCGCCGGGCGGGCCCGGGAAGCACCTGGTCAGTCACGGTCCGGACGCCGACGTGATGAATTCGCCGGACACACCTGCGGGATTTCGGGGTACAGTGCTATAGCGCCTGCCGAATACTCGGCGGGCCATCCGAATGAGGATGCCCGGTCGGTGGCCCGATCGGCTCCAACCGACCGCCCTCCGCGTGGTTGCACGTTCGTGCGTGCCACTGCCACGAGGGGCCCCCTCAGCGGCACGAGCGCTTGAGCGAAGGCAGTGGTCCCGCGCAGCTTCGTACGTAGTAGTACTGCAAGCCAGGCACGGTACGACCCCCCTCTCGCCGCCTCGCGCCGCGTCTCACAGAAGAGGCAGCACCCTGACTACGTTCCGAGACCTCGGGATCTTTCCCGAGACCGCCGAAGCCCTTGAAGCCGTCGGCATCGTGTCCCCCTTCCCCATCCAGGAGATGACCCTTCCCGTCGCCCTCTCCGGCACGGACGTCATCGGCCAGGCGAAGACCGGTACCGGCAAGACGCTGGGCTTCGGCCTCCCCCTCCTGGAGCGTGTCGTCGTCCCCGCGGACGTCGAGGCCGGCCGGGCCAGGCCCGAGCAGCTGACCGACTCCCCGCAGGCCCTCGTCGTCGTCCCGACGCGCGAGCTGTGCACCCAGGTGACGAACGACCTGCTCACCGCGGGCAAGGTCCGCAACGTCCGCGTCCTGGCCATATACGGTGGCCGCGCGTACGAGCCCCAGGTCGAGGCGCTGAAGAAGGGCGTCGACGTGATCGTCGGCACCCCCGGCCGCCTGCTGGACCTCGCCGGCCAGAAGAAGCTCGACCTCTCGCGCGTCAAGGCCCTGGTCCTGGACGAGGCCGACGAGATGCTCGACCTGGGCTTCCTGCCCGATGTCGAGAAGATCATCAACCTGCTGCCGGCGAAGCGCCAGACGATGCTGTTCTCGGCGACCATGCCGGGCGCCGTCATCGGCCTCGCCCGCCGCTACATGTCGCAGCCCACGCACATCCGCGCCACCGCGCCGGACGACGAGGGTGCGACGGTCGCGAACATCACGCAGCACGTGTTCCGCGCCCACTCGATGGACAAGCCGGAGATGGTCGCCCGGATCCTGCAGGCCGAGGGCCGCGGGCTCGCGATGATCTTCTGCCGGACCAAGCGGACGGCGGCCGACATCGCCGAGCAGCTGGAGCGGCGGGGCTTCGCCTCCGGCGCGGTCCACGGCGACCTGGGCCAGGGCGCCCGGGAGCAGGCGCTGCGCGCGTTCCGCAACGGCAAGGTCGACGTGCTCGTCTGCACCGATGTCGCCGCGCGCGGCATCGACGTCGAAGGCGTCACGCACGTGATCAACTACCAGTCGCCGGAGGACGAGAAGACGTACCTGCACCGGGTGGGCCGTACGGGCCGCGCGGGCGCGTCGGGTACGGCCGTCACGCTCGTCGACTGGGACGACATCCCGCGCTGGCAGCTGATCAACAAGGCGCTGGACCTGCCGTTCAACGACCCGGAGGAGACGTACTCCACGTCCCCGCACCTGTTCGAGCTGCTGAACATCCCGGCCGGGACCAAGGGCGTGCTGCCCCGGGCCGAGCGCACCCGCGCGGGCCTGGCGGCCGAGGAGATCGAGGACCTGGGCGAGCCGGGTGGCCGCGGGGGACGCGGCCGCCGAGGCGCTGCGGCCCCGGCCGTCGAGGAGCGTCCGGCCCGCACGCGTACGCCGCGCCAGCGGCGCCGCACCCGCGGTGGGGCGGAGGTCGCCCCGGCGGCGGCGCCCGCCGTGGACGCGGCCGAGGCCGTGGCGGCTCCCGTGACGCCGGTGGAGGAGGCGGGGACCGAACCCCGCAAGCCCCGCCGCCGCCGCACCCGCGTCAACGCGACGGCGTCCGTCCCGGCCCAGGCCGAGGCCCCGGCCGCCGTGACCCCGGCCCCCGTCGCGGAGCCCGCGGCGGAGCCCGCGGCGGAGGAGCCGAAGCCGCGCCGGACCCGCACCCGCAAGGTGGCGGAGCCGACGGTCACCGAAGCGGGGACCGCCACCGCGACGGAGGAGCCCAAGCCCCGACGCACCCGCACCCGCAAGGTGGCGGAGCCGACGGTCACCGAGGCCGGGACCGCCACCGCGACGGAGGAGCCCAAGCCCCGACGCACCCGCACCCGCAAGGTGGCGGAGCCGGCGGTCACCGAGGCCGGGACCGCCACCGCGACGGAGGAGCCCAAGCCCCGACGCACCCGCACCCGCAAGGTCGCCGAGGCGGCCCCGGCGGAGGCGACCGAGGCCACGGCCCCGCGCCGCCGCACCCGCACCCGCAAGGCCGCGGACTCCCCGGAGTCCTGACCCACCCCGACGGCCCCGCCCTTCCCCAGGAAGTGCGGGGCCGCCGCCGTACCCGGGCCCCCCGCGGCGAAGCCGGAAGTGCTCCGGCCGGGCGCGCAGGGTGCGGACCGCGCGGGGTTACGGGCCGGTAGCCTCGGGGGCATGAGTAAGCCTCCCCTCCTGGACCTGCCTGGATCCGCCCGGGCGTACACCCTCCGCACCGCCCGCGGCGACTTCGCCGTGCACGAGGCCGGCCGGGCCGAGCTCGGGACGGCGTTGCTCGTGCCCGGGTTCACCGGGAGCAAGGAGGACTTCATCGGGCTCCTCGAACCGCTGGCCGCCGCCGGCCACCGCGTCGTCGCCGTCGACGGCCGCGGCCAGTACCAGAGTCCGGGCCCGCGCGACGAGGCGGCGTACGCCCTGGACGAGCTCGCCCACGATCTCCTCGCCCAGGCCGCGGCGCTGCGGGCGGAGGGGCCGCTGCACCTCGTCGGCCACTCCTTCGGCGGTCTGGTCTCGCGCGCCGCCGTCCTCCGCGAGCCGGCCGCGTTCACCAGCCTGACCCTCATGAGCAGCGGCCCCGCCGCCATCACCCCCGACCAGCAGGCCCGCACCAAGCTGCTGATCGCCGCGCTGGAGATGCTGCGCGAGGACATGCCGGCCGTCTGGGAGGCGATGCGCGCGCAGGAGCCGGACGCCGCCCTGGACTCCCCCGAGCTCACGGCCTTCCTGCGCGCCCGCTGGCTGGGCACCGTGCCCGAGCAGCTGATCGCCACCGGCCGGGTGCTGATCTCCGAGGAGGACCGGGTGGCCGAGCTGGCGGAGGTGGACCTGCCAAAGTTGGTCCTGTCCGGCGCCGTGGACTACGCGTGGCCGCTCCCGCTGCTGGACGATATGGCTCAGCGCCTGGGCGCCCGGCGCCAGGTGATCCCCGGCACCGCGCACTCCCCCAACGCCGAGGACCCCGGGGCCACCGCCCGGGCCCTGACGGAGTTCTGGGCGGCGGCCGCCGGCGACCGCCCCGAGCCAAGCTAGTTAGCCAAGGAAAAAATTTCTTTAGCGTAGGGAATGTTTGCGTCCTACACTTCGTTGTCCCCAGTGCGAGGAGAACACCGACGAAGGGAGAAGCCGTGCGCTTCGAGATTCTGCGCCTGGACGACGTCGACGGGGCCGCCGTGGACAGCACCGTCGTGGACGCGGCCTCCGTCAACGGGATCGTGCAGCAGGCCGCCGCGATCGGCCAGCGCATCCTCATCCGCCCGGCCGGGTCCGCGTCCTCCTGACACCTACGCCGAAGGCCCCGCCCGGATCCGATCCGGGCGGGGCCTTCGTCCGTCCGGGACGGCCGGGGCACCCGCTCGCGCGCCCGCGCCGCCCGCGCCCCGCGTCAGGCGCCGCGGACCACCTGGAGCACACCGTTGATGATCTGCTGCACGGCGATCGCGGACAGCATCATGCCGGCCAGCCGGGTCACCAGCACCACACCGCCGTCCTTGATCACCCGGATGATCACCAGCGAGTACCGCATCGTCAGCCACAGCACCACGTGCATGGCCACGATCGCCGTCCACACCGACAGCTGCCCGCCGAACCCGTCCGCCTTCTGCACGGCCAGGATGACCGACACGATCGCACCCGGCCCGGCCAGCAGCGGCATGCCCAGCGGCACGAGCGCGACGTTGACGTCCTTGGTCTGCTTGGGCTCGTCGGTCTTGCCGGTCAGCAGGTCGAGCGCGATGAGCAGGAGCAGCAGACCACCGGCGATCATCAGCGCCGGCACCGACACGTGCAGGTAGTCGAGGATCTGCTGCCCGCAGACACCGAAGACGGCGATCACGCCGAAGGCGACGCACACCGCCTGCCAGGCCATGCGCCGCTGCACCTTCGCGGGACGCCCCGACGTCAGCGCGAGGAAGATCGGCGTGATCCCCGGGGGGTCCATAATCACAAAAAGGGTGAGAAAGAGGGATCCGAAGACAGCAAAATCGAACACGAGGAAGCCTTGCAGGAGTGGTCGTACGAAGGAGGAGGGTCCGCGCACCGGTCGGCGGCGTCCCCCGGGGCGCGGCACCAGCACGCGCAGGCGGCGGCAGCCGCGGGAGGGTGACGGAGGGGACGGGACGACGCGGTGGCCGCGACACGCCCCGCAGGCCCGAGGGCTCAGCCGGCGGCGGGTCCGCCCGCGCCGGGCACGGGGAAGGCGCCGTACGCCCGGCGGGTGATCTCGCCGTAGATCTCCGGGTCGGTGGTGTACTCACCGAGCCGGCAGGTCTTGCGGCTGCCGTGGTAGTCGCTCGACCCGGTGGTCAGCAGTCCCAGCTCCCCGGCGAGGCCGCGCAGCCGCGCGCGGGTGTCCGCGTCGTGGTCCATGTGGTCGACCTCGATGCCGTCCAGCCCGGCGTCGGCCAGCTCGGCTATCGCGCTCTCCGGGACGGTCCGGCCCCGCTTGACGGCCGCCGGGTGGGCGAAGACGGCGACCCCGCCGGCCGCCTTGACCAGCCGCACCGCCTCGAACGGGTCCAGCTCGTGCTTGGGCGCCCAGGCACGGCCGCCGTCGGCGAGCCAGTGCGGGGTGAAGGCGTCCGAGACGGTCGGTACGACGCCCAGCTCGACCAGGGCGGTCGCGATGTGCGGCCGGCCGACCGAGCCGTCGCCGGCGATCCGGGACACCTGCTCCCAGGTGACGGGCACGCCGAGCTCGACGAGCTTGTCGATCATCGCGTGGGCCCGTGGGACCCGGTCGTCCCGCACCAGCTCCCGCTCGCGCGCGAACTCCGGCTCGGCCGGGTCGAAGAGGTACGCCAGCATGTGCAGCGAGACCCCGTCGAGGCGACACGACAACTCGGCCCCGGTGACCAGCGTGAGCCCGGCCGGCAGCGCGGCAAGGGCCTCGGCGTGACCGCGGACGGTGTCGTGGTCGGTGAGCGCGACGACGTCCAGCCCGGCGGCGGCCGCACGGCGCACCAGCTCGGCGGGCGTGTCCGTCCCGTCGGACGCCGTGGAGTGGGCGTGCAGATCGATGCGCACGGCACGGCTCCAGGGTCAGGACGAACGGGGGGACACTCCAGCATAACCGGCCCCACGACCCACCCCAGCGACCGGGCGGGGGCCGCACACGGCCGACCCGGCCCCGGCCGAGCACCGCCCCGGCCCCCGGCCCCCGGCCCCGCTAAAGGATGCGCGGGCTCAGTGCCCCGCAGGGCACCATCTCCACCTCGGCCCCGGCGTCCCGCAGATCCGCCAGTACCAGCTCGTCGTACATCAAGAGCCCCGACTTCTCCGGCCACACCACCGCCCACAGCCACAGCCCGCGCGCCTCGCCCGCGAACACCGCGCGGTCCTCCGGCACCCCCCGCACGTGCCACAGCGGCGTGGGCCGCCCCGCCGCGAGCATCTTCGCCGCGGGCGGTCCCGACACGTCGATGTACGGCCCCGGGTCGGGCCCGTCGATGCCCGCGTACCGCGCGCCGAGCCCCACGCCGAGTTCCTCGGCGACGAGGAGGAGTTCGCCCATGCCCCCGAGCGGTCCGGGCCCCGAGCAGGCCACCGCCGTGGCGCGGGCCCCGCTGCGGTCGTCGCCCGCCTGGGCGACCCCGGTGAAGAGCCACCCCACCGGCAGCGGCCACGGCATCCACACCGGCACCTGGGCCCGCCGCACCACGACGGTGAGGGCCTCGACGCTGGGCGGGATCACGGGTTGCAGGGGGTGAACGGTCCCGTGCACCGCGCACTGCCAGGAGTCGGCGAAAAGACCGGGCGCCCTGACCCGGCCACCGCACTTCGGGCAACTCGGTTCGCCCCTCATAAGAAGCCACGCTCCTCCCCGGCCGCCGCCGCGTCAAGGGACGATCACCCGTCCGGATGCGATGCGTACCCCCGGTGGCGGCGGTCAGTCCAACGCGACGGACGTACGCAGAGGATCCCGCAGATCGGTGCCCCGCGCGAGCCACCGCTCCTGGAGCGCGGCCGCGCCGTGCACCCGCTTCCACGCCGCCTCGTTCGCCGTCATCGGCAGCAGCGGCAGGAACCGGACCGGATCCATCGGCGGATCCAGCTCCAGGTCCTCGACCAGCCCGCCGGACTCGGCCACGAGCACGGAGGAGAACGGCGCCCCGGGCCACAGCGGATCGCCCACGTCCAAGGAGGCGCCCGGCGCCACGACCAGGCCCTCGACCTGAGGCGACGCGGCCAGTACGGCGAGCGGCCGGAGCACCTTGTCGGTGTCGGCCAGCCCCGCCCGTACGGTCAGCACCAGCTCGGCGCGCGGGCCGCGCACCGGGTCGGCGACCATGTCCGTCGGGTCGGTCATGGGGTGCGCGGACATGCCGAGGGTCGCGTAGCGCACGAGGTCCCCGGCGTGGAAGCGGAGCACCTCGATGCGGTCGGTACCGAGGAAGGTGACGGCGGCCCGGGCGTCGGGCTCCCCCAATGCGGAACGCAGCCGGGCCTCGACGACTGCCAGAAGATCTGCCATGTCGCGAGCATAGATCTCATATGAAGCGGGTAAAGCCTGGGTTTTGACCAACTGTCGGCTGATAGTGTTGACCGCTGGTCGGGGCGTGCGTTCGAGATGACTCCCAGCACGGGCTGGTGGAGCCGGTCACGCCCCAGGACACAGGACATCCCCTACGGGGGACCGGCCGGAGGAGGTGGGGCTGCGATGGATCGAAGTCGATCGTGCAGTACCGACCACCCCACCACGGGCGCCTCCCGCCCGGCGCCGTGCTTCTGATCTTGATCTTCTGATCGACACCCGTCCTGTGTCCTTCCGCTGCCTGCCCGTGCGGTCCGGCGGAGGGTCTCCCACCCGTGCGGACCGCAACCGCGCGTGCGAAGGAGCCTGCCATGTCGATGATCCGTGACCTGCGCGCAGTCGTACGTCCCGCGCTGCGCAAGTCCACCCCCGTCCAGCCCGGTTACGACCACACCCGCGACCCCTCGGCGAGCAGCGCGGTGGTGGACTGCGCGGTCTACCGCGACGGCCGCCGCCAGCAGGGCACCACGTGCCTGACCCCGCGTGAGGCGATGCGCCGCGTGCGGGACGAGGGCGGCTTCGCCTGGATCGGCCTGCACGAGCCCACCGAGTCGGAATTCGCCGGTATCGCGGCCGAGTTCGGGTTGCACCCGCTGGCCGTGGAGGACGCGGTCCACGCCCACCAGCGGCCGAAGCTGGAGCGCTACGACGACACGCTCTTCACCGTCTTCAAGACGATCCACTACGTCGAGCACGCCGAACTGACCGCGACCAGCGAGGTCGTGGAGACCGGCGAGGTGATGTGCTTCACCGGCCCGGACTTCGTCATCACCGTCCGGCACGGCGGCCAGGGCTCCCTCAAGGGCCTGCGCCACCGCCTCCAGGGCGACCCCGAGCTGCTGGCCAAGGGCCCGTCGGCGGTCCTGCACTCCATCGCCGACCACGTGGTGGACGGCTATGTCGCGGTGGCGGCGGCCGTGCAGGACGACATCGACGAGGTGGAGAGCGCCGTCTTCGCCGCACCCGCCAAGGGCAGTCCGCGCGGCACCGACGCGGGCCGCATCTACCAGCTCAAGCGCGAGGTGCTGGAGTTCAAGCGGGCGGTCTCGCCGCTGCTGCGGCCCATGGAGCTGCTCAGCGAGCGGCCGATGCGGCTGGTGGACCCCGACATCCAGAAGTACTTCCGGGACGTCGCCGACCACCTGGCGAAGGTGCACGAGCAGGTCGTGGGCTTCGACGAGCTGCTGAACTCGATCCTCCAGGCGAACCTGGCGCAGGCCACGGTCGCGCAGAACGAGGACATGCGCAAGATCACCTCCTGGGCGGCCATCATCGCCGTCCCCACCATGATCTGCGGCGTCTACGGGATGAACTTCGAGCACATGCCGGAGCTGCAGTGGGAGTACGGCTATCCCACGGTCATGGGCGCGATCGTCGGCGCGTGCTTCTTCATCCACCGGGCCCTGCGGCGCAACGGCTGGCTGTAGCCACCTACGCTGTGCGCATGACTGACAGCACCTTCCCGCTGGCCCTCGTCGAGGAGGCCACGAAGAAGTCCGGGCTCATCTGGGTCCGCGGCACCGGGCCCGACCGGGCGCTGTGGCACGCCTGGGTGGACGGCGCGGCGCACGTGCTGGGCGACGGGCCCGGGGAGCAGCCGTTCCCGGGGCTGGCCGACGGCGGCACCGCCGAGGTCACGGTGCGCAGCAAGGACAAGGGCGGCCGGCTGGTGGCGTGGACGGCGGCCGTCCGCGAACTGCCCCCGCGCAGCGAGAGCTGGGAGGCCGCGGTCGCCGAGCTCAAGGGCAAGCGGCTGAACGCGCCGGACTCGGAGGAGATGACCGAGCGCTGGGCGCGGGAGTGCCGGCTGCTGCGGCTGGAGCCCGTGGAGGTCCGCACCGACCTGCCCACGGGGCACCTGGCGGCGCATCCGCTGCCGAGCCCGGCGACGACCCGGCGGCCGGTGCCGGCGGCGCTGCCGAAGCTGCTGCTGAAGCGGAAGAAGGCCGCGCGCGGCTGAGCCGCCCGGCCGGGGCCGCTCATCCGCCCGGGTTCGAGCCCTGCCCGGTGGTGGACTTCTGGTCCGTGCCCGGCTTGGCGGAGGAGCCCGTGCCGGAGCCGCCGGAGCCGCCTGCCTGGTCCTTGGTCGTCGGCAACTGGGAGCCGTAGTCGACCGTCTGGTCCTGGGCCGGCGGGTTGATCTGGAAGGCCTGCCCCCACTCGGCGAGGTCCACCCGGCCGGCGCCGCCGGCGCGCTCCATCCGCAGCGGGTACGGGGTGCCCTGCAGGGAGACCGACAGCTTGCCGCCCTTGCCCTGGTCGGCGGTGACCTGCACGGCCCGGGTCGGGCCGACCTTGGTGTAGTCCTCCACCTTGCTGAGCTTGCCCTCCAGCCCCAGCAGCCCGTCCAGCAGCACGTGCATGTCGGTGAACCCGCGGAACTGCTTGTACGTCGGGTCGCTCTCGGGCACCCGCACGTACTTGTCGGTGAGCTTCCCCGCCGAGGCCGACTGCCCCCAGAAGGCGGCGTCCGCCTTGAGGTAGAGCGCGTCGCCCACCCGCAGCACCTGGAAAGTGTTCTCCGGCGACTTCACCTCGCCCGAACCGCCGTCGGACTTCAGCCGCATGTCGAGCGCGAAGGACTTGCCCCCCACCACGAGGGTCCCGGACAGGTGCACCGAGTCGGCGGCCTTGGCCGCGGCCTGCGCCTTGTCCTCGATCTGGTCGGCCGAGAGCTTGCCGACCCCGTTGGTGCCCTCGTCGGGGTCCGCCCCGCAGCCCGTACCGGTCACGGCCAGGCCCACGCACAGGGCGCCCACGGAGGCGGCCCGGCGGAGCCGAACGGCGGGGAAGTACGCGGTCACGGGCAGGTGCCTCTCGTCGTCGTGGGGGCGGCCGCAGGCAGCGTACCGCCCGGCCGACCGGACCCGTGGCCCGGGCGGACGGCCCCACCAGGGCGGATCCGGGCGGCAGGGGTAGCCTGAGGGTCGGCAGGGACGGCCACGGCCGCCCGCACGACGGTGGACGACGCCGGTGGCATTCGATCGAGGAGGCGCACGGGATGGCAGCAGGCGCCCCGCGGATCTTTGTCTCGCATCTGGCGGGAGTGCCGGTCTTCGACCCCAACGGCGACCAGGTCGGCCGGGTGCGCGACCTGGTGGCGATGCTCCGGGTGGGCGGACGCCCCCCGCGGTTGCTCGGCCTGGTGGTCGAGGTGGTCAGCCGGCGCCGGATCTTCCTGCCGATGACCCGGGTGACGGGCGTGGAGTCCGGCCAGGTCATCACCACCGGCGTGGTCAACATGCGGCGCTTCGAGCAGCGGCCCACCGAGCGGCTGGTCCTCGGCGAACTGCTGGACCGCCGGGTGACGCTCGTGGCCACCGGCGAGGAGGCCACCGTGCTGGACGTGGCCATCCAGCAGCTGCCCGCCCGCCGCGACTGGGAGATCGACAAGATCTTCGTCCGCAAGGGCAAGGGCGGCGCGCTGCGCCGCCGCGGCGAGACGCTGACGGTGGAATGGTCGGCGGTCACCGGTTTCTCCCTGGAGGAGCACGGGCAGGGCGCCGAGAGCCTGGTGGCGACGTTCGAGCAGCTGCGGCCCGCCGACCTCGCCAACGTGCTGCACCACCTGTCGCCCAAGCGGCGCGCGGAGGTGGCCAACGCCCTCGACGACGACCGGCTGGCGGACGTCCTGGAGGAGCTGCCCGAGGACGACCAGATCGAGATCCTCGGCAAGCTCAAGGAGGAGCGGGCCGCCGACGTCCTGGAGGCGATGGACCCCGACGACGCGGCCGACCTGCTGTCCGAGCTGCCCCGCGACGACCAGGAACGGCTGCTGGAGCTGATGCAGCCGGAGGACGCGGCCGACATGCGCCGGCTGCTGTCGTACGAGGAGAACACCGCGGGCGGTCTGATGACGACCGAGCCGATCGTGCTGCGCCCCGACGCCACGGTCGCCGACGCGCTGGCCCGGGTCCGCCAGGCGGACCTGTCGCCGGCGCTGGCGGCGCAGGTGTACGTGTGCCGGCCGCCGGACGAGACCCCGACGGGCAAGTACCTGGGCACGGTGCACTTCCAGCGGCTGCTGCGGGACCCGCCGTTCACGCTGATCAGCTCGATCGTGGACACCGACCTGCCGCCGCTGCGGCCGGACGCCTCGCTGCAGGCGGTGACCAGCTATCTCGCCGCGTACAACATGGTCGCGGTGCCGGTCGTCGACGAGGGCGGTTCGCTGCTGGGCGCCGTCACGGTGGACGACGTACTGGACCACCTGCTGCCGGACGACTGGCGGGAGACGGACTTCCATCCCGAGGAGGTCGTCGGTGGCTGAGGACCGAGGGCAGGAGCAGGCGCGCGAGCGGCGCCGGGAGCAGATCCGGGCCCGCCGGGAGGCCGCCCGGGTGGCGCGCGAGCACGGGCTGGCCGAGCGGGAGCGGGAGCGGCAGGAGGAGGCCGCCGAGCGGGCGCGCCAGCGCACCCCCGTCGTGTCGGGCGCGAGCGCGCTGACGCGGTCGCGGGTGCGGCTGGACGTGCCGCGGCCGGCGCGGCGCCGGCTGCTGCCGCAGTACGACCCCGAGGCGTTCGGGCGGCTGTCGGAGAAGATCGCCCGGTTCCTGGGGACCGGCCGGTTCATCGTCTGGATGACGCTGGTCATCGTGGTGTGGGTGCTGTGGAACATCTTCGCGCCGGACGACCTGCGGTTCGACGAGTACCCGTTCATCTTCCTGACGCTGATGCTGTCGCTGCAGGCCTCGTACGCGGCCCCGCTGATCCTGCTGGCGCAGAACCGGCAGGACGACCGGGACCGGGTCACCCACGAGCAGGACCGCAAGCAGAACGAGCGGTCGATCGCGGACACCGAGTACCTGACCCGGGAGATCGCGGCGCTGCGGATGGGCCTGGGCGAGGTGGCCACCCGGGACTGGATCCGCTCCGAGTTCCAGGACCTGATCAAGGAGATGGACGAGCGGCGGCTGTTCCCGGCGGAACGTGACGAAGGCGACCGCTGAGAGGCTTTCCGGCCGCATGCTACCGAGCCGTACCATCGGGTCATGGCTACCGACACAAGCTCCGCCGCCGTGCCCGAGCAGGACGCGATCCTGGACGCGCTGGCGACGGTGAACGACCCCGAGATCAACCGGCCGATCACCGAGCTCGGCATGGTCAAATCGGTGGAGATCGGCGACGGCGGTGCCGTCGCCGTGACGGTCTACCTGACGGTGTCGGGCTGCCCCATGCGCGACACGATCACCAAGAACGTCGCCGAGGCCGTGCGCAAGGTCGCCGGGGTCACCTCCGTCGAGGTCTCCCTGGACGTGATGAGCGACGAGCAGCGCAAGGAGCTCGCGGCGGCGCTGCGCGGCGGCACCGCCGAGCGCGAGGTGCCCTTCGCCAAGCCCGGCTCGCTGACCCGGGTCTACGCGGTCGCCTCCGGCAAGGGCGGGGTCGGCAAGTCCTCCGTGACGGTGAACCTGGCCGCGGCGATGGCCGCGGACGGCCTGAAGGTCGGTGTCGTGGACGCCGACATCTACGGCCACAGCGTGCCGCGCATGCTGGGCGTGGAGGGCCGGCCCACCCAGGTCGAGAACATGATCATGCCGCCGTCCGCGAACGGCGTGAAGGTCATCTCCATCGGCATGTTCACCCCGGGCAACGCGCCGGTCGTCTGGCGCGGCCCGATGCTGCACCGCGCGCTCCAGCAGTTCCTCGCGGACGTCTTCTGGGGCGACCTGGACGTGCTGCTGCTCGACCTGCCGCCGGGCACCGGCGACATCGCCATCTCGGTGGCCCAGCTGGTGCCGAACGCCGAGATCCTCGTGGTCACCACCCCGCAGCAGGCGGCGGCCGAGGTCGCCGAGCGGGCCGGCTCCATCGCCGTGCAGACCCACCAGAAGATCGTCGGCGTGGTCGAGAACATGTCGGGCCTGCCCTGCCCGCACTGCGACGAGATGGTCGACGTGTTCGGCACGGGCGGCGGCCAGCTGGTCGCCGACGGCCTGAGCCGGACGGTCGGCGCCACGGTGCCGGTGCTCGGCCAGATCCCGATCGACGTCCGCCTGCGCGAGGGCGGCGACAACGGCAAGCCGGTGGTCCTGGCCGACCCCGACTCCCCCGCCGGTGCCGCGCTGCGCTCGATCGCGGGCAAGCTGGGCGGCCGTCAGCGGGGCCTGGCGGGCATGTCCCTGGGTATCACGCCGCGCAACAAGTTCTGACCGCGGACGCGGTGAAGGGGCGGGTGGTCCGGTCGGACCGCCCGCCCCTTCGTGTCGCTTCCGGGGCGTCCGCCCCGGCTTGTCCGGCGGCCGTGGCCCGGCCGCTCCGCGACCGTCAGGCGTACCGGCCGGCGATGTCGTCGATGGCGCAGAAGGCGAGCCCGTAGGCGCTCAGGCCGCGCCCGTACGCACCGAGGTGGACGCCTTCCTCGGTGGAGCCGGCCAGTACCCAGCCGAATTCCGACTCGCGGTAGTGGAAGGTCGTGGGCTTCCCGTCGACGGGGAGGGAGAGGGTGGACCAGTCGGAGCCGTCGAGGTCGTCGGCGAGCTCCCAGGCGGTCTCGGTCTGCTGCTCCAGCCAGTCGCTGCGCAGGCTGTGGTCCATCTGGCCGGGCCAGGTGTACGCCAGCAGGCCGGAGCCGGCGAGCCAGGCCGCGGAGGACACGGAGGTGGCCTCCAGCACGCCCGTGCCGTCGCTGCTGCGGCGCAGGGGGTTGCTGGCGACCGTGATCACGACCGCGAAGCGCTCTCGCTCGGCGCCGGTGGCCTCGCTGCGGATGGTGGGCTCGTCGCCGTGGCCGACCGAGCCGTGCTCGACGGTGCCGTCGGCCGCGGTGCCGACCTGCATCAGCCAGCGGGGGCCGGTGAAGGCCTCGTCCAGGCCGTACCAGGGGAAGTCCGCCCGCAGATAGCCCTCGACCGTGCGCCGGGCCGCGGGGACCGCGCGGGGCTCGGCCGGGGCCGGGGCGTCCGCTGCCGGACCGGCCTCGGACTGCTCCGGCGTCGCCTGTTCGTGCGGGGGTACGGCGGGCGCCTCGGCGGGCTGCACCCCCACCCGGCTACTGCTCGTCGTCTCCATCCGAGCAGGATAGCCACCGGAATGCCCGACTCCGGGAAGGTCGTGCCTCAGGTGGCGTCGGCGTCGAACGGGGTGCGCTGCTCGGCCGCGGGCGCGGCGGGCTTCTTCAGCAGGTCCGGGCCGGTGGTGGTGCCGGTGCTCGCCGGGACGGGGGCGGCCGCGGGCTCGGTGCCGTTGACCGCGTCCGTGACCTCGTTCAGCTCCTTGCGCAGGTCGAAGCTGCTGCGGATCTCCTGGAGGTCCTCGTTCTCGTTGAGCTGCTTGCGGATGAACGTCTTGGGGTTCAGGTCCTCGAACTCGAAGTCCTTGAACTCCGGGCCCAGCTCGGTGCGGATGTCCTGCTTGGCGCTCTCGGAGAACGCGCGGATCTTCCGGATGACACCGGACACGTCCTGGATGACCTTGGGCAGCTTCTCCGGACCGAAGATGAGGATGGCGAGCACCACGATCGTGACGAGTTCGAGTGCGCCTATGTCGTTGAACACCTTGCCGCTCCTCGGCTGTCTTCTTCCCGGCCACGACAACGGTACCCGCCCCGGCCTGGGGGACCGTACCGCGCTCCGGGATTCCGCGTGGTCTTCATGAACCGTTCGCCGAGCCGAGCACGAGTTCCAGGGTGCGCTCGCGGCCCGCGCGCACCACGGTCAGGGCCAGGGGATCACCCGGGCGGTGGGCCCGGATCTTGATGATGAGCTCGTCACCGCTGTGCACGAGCCGGCCGTCCACCTTGGTGATCACGTCGCCGTCCAGGATGCCGGCCTTGGCGGCCGGGCCGCCGCTCGTGCGGCTGCCGACCCGGGCTCCGTCGCCGTTCCAGCCCATGTCGAGCGTGACGCCGATGACGGGGTGGGTGGCGCGGCCGGTGCGGATGATCTCCTCGGCGACGCGCTTGCCCTGGTTGACGGGGATGGCGAAACCGAGGCCGATGCTGCCGCCCTGGCGTTCGGAGTCGCCCTTCTCGGCGCCGCGGATGGCGCTGTTGATCCCGATGACCCGGCCGCCGGCGTCGAGCAGCGGTCCGCCGGAGTTGCCGGGGTTGATGGGGGCGTCGGTCTGCAGGGCGTCGACGTAGGAGACGTCCTTGCCGTCGCCCTTGTCGCCGCCGGCGGTGATGGGGCGGCCGGTGGCGCTGATGATGCCGGCGGTGACGGTGTTGGAGAGGTCGAAGGGGGCTCCGATGGCGACGACGGGGTCGCCGACCTTGACGTCCTCGGAGTTGCCGAGCTGCAGGGGGCGCAGCCCCCTGACCCCGTCGACCTTGACCACGGCCAGGTCGTAGCCGGTGTCGCGGCCCACGACGTGGGCGGTGACGGCTTCGCCGGTGCTGAAGGTGACCGTCGTCTCGCGGGCGTCGGAGACGACGTGGTTGTTGGTGAGGATGTGGCCCTGACCGTCGAGGACGAAGCCGGTGCCGGTCCCGTTGCCGGTCCCGCCGCGCACGTGCAGGGTGACGACGCCGGGCAGCGCCGCGGCGGCGATCCCGGCCACGCTCTCGGGCGCCCGCGCGCCCGTGCCGGGCCCGGCCTGCGGCAGCTCCAGCCGGGTGCTGCTGCGCCGCTCGGCCAGGACCCCGAGCCAGCCCCCGATCCCGCCGGCGAGCAGCGCCAGGACGAGCGCCCCGGCGACCACGTGCCGCAGCTCCACCACCCGCCTGACCGGCGGGACGCCGACGTCCACCGAGTGCAGGGGCACCCCGGCCGTGCCCCAGGGGTCGTAACGGCCCGCACTCCCGGGCGCCGCCGCCTCCCCCGCGGTCCCCGCGCCGGGCTCGGCGGACTCGGCGGGCTCGGCGCCCGCGGCGGGCCCGGCGGGCTCGCCGGACTCGGCACCCGCGGCGGGCTCGGCGGGCCCGGTGGGCTGCGGGGGGACGGTGCGGGGCCGGGTCCACCAGTGAGGGGGACGGGCCTGGGTGGTCGGGTCGGTGTCGGACGACATGGGTGATCCCCCCGTGCTCCGCGCGCCCCTCGGCGCGCCTCGCCGGAATTCAACCAGGTCCCGGTGGCACCGTCAGCGCGACAGCGAGACGGGGTGGTGGGAGGGCGACGGGGACGGGCTGCCGGTCGGCGCCGCCGTGGGGGACGGCGGTGACGCCACCCCGCGGTGGCGGGAGTCCCAGTCGCGGTCGCGGACGACCGCGTCGGCCACCGGCACGGCCCCGCCGACGCTGCCGCTGCCCCCCGGTCCCGTGACCGGGGTGACGTTGGCCCCGCCCTCGCCCCGGCCGCCCGGCTCGGCGACCTCCAACGGCAGTGAGCCGCCGAGCGCGAGGGCGGCCAGCGAGACGGCGCCGGCCGCGACGAACGCGAAGCGGCGGCGCGGACGGCCCACCTCGTGGATGCGGAAGCCTTCCGTCGGCGCCACGGCCGCGGCCCGGTAGCCGAACGTCGCCATCGGGTCGTCCGCGGTGAACGGGCCGCCGGCGTCCGGCGTCGGCGCCACCTGGCTCGGGGCGAACGGGCCCCCGCCGGGGCCCGGCCCACCACCGCCGGGCGGGCCCGGCTGGCCCGGCAGTCCCTGGAGGCGGGCCAGCAGGCCCGCCGACGGGGCCGGCATCGCACTCTCGACGAACAGCGCCTTCAGCCGCCGCTGCGCATCGGCCTCGGCCTTGCACCTGGCGCACGTGGCCAGGTGCGCGAGCACCCGCTCGCGCGCGTCATGGCTCAACTCCCCGTCCACCAGGGCGGCGAGCCGGTCGCCCAGATGGTGTTCTGCGGGTGACGGACTGGATCCGCTCACTCCGTTCCGCCTCCTCCCCCGACCCCCGCCAGGGCCCGCTGCTCGGCCCGGGCCTCGGGCGAGCGGTGCTTGAGCGCCTTGCGCAGGTGCGACCGCCCCCGGTGGATGCGGCTGCGCACGGTCCCGAGCTTCACACCGAGCGTCGCGGCGATCTCCTCGTACGACAGACCCTCGATGTCGCAGAGTACGACGGCCGCGCGGAACTCCGGCGCGAGGGTGTCCAGCGCCTGCTGCACGTCCGCGTCGAAGTGGGTGTCGTGCAGCACCTGCTGCGGGGAGGGCTCGCGCGAGGGCAGCCGCTCGGCGGCGTCGTCGGCGAGCGCGTCGAACCGGATCCGCTGCTTGCGGCGGACCATGTCCAGGAAGAGGTTCGTGGTGATCCGGTGCAGCCAGCCCTCGAAGGTGCCGGGCGTGTACGTGGACAGCGACCGGAAGACCCGGACGAAGACCTCCTGGGTGAGGTCCTCGGCGTCGTACTGATTGCCCGTCAGGCGGTACGCGAGACGGTAGACCCGGGCGCTGTGCGTGCTGACGATGTCCTCCCAGGAGGGAGGGGTCCACGCCTGCGAGCCCGCATCGGCGGCGAAGGTCGCGGTGGTTGCGGTGTCGGCGGAGTGGAAACGGTCAGCGATGTCGGTCACGGATTTCGGCTCGCCTGCCGGTCTGAAGAGGCGTCGCAGAACGCCTCCACGATCCACAGGCGCAGCCGCACCTCCCCTGTCGGCTCTGGTGGTGTCCAGTGGAGCCCCTACCATAGCCACCCCGTCCGTCAGCTCCGGATAAGCTTTTTTACCCTACCTTTGCACGAGGGCTCCGCCAGAGGTGTCGATCTACCCGGTGGCGTCCCCTTCATCCCTCTCAACGCCCGGTCCCATCTGCGGGTTCCCGGTGGCAGCGGATACAGTCACCGTTGCGCCAACTAAGGGGACAGGAGAGGGTCATTACCGGCAACCGGCAGACGAGCTGGGCGTTCGCCGACGCGTTTGTCGCCGAGGACGACGCTCTGCGGTGGGCCCGCGACCGGGCGAGGGAGGCGGGCCTGCGTTCCGTTTCCCCCGGCACCGGGGCCGCGCTGCGCCTGCTGGCCGCCACCGCCGATGCCAAGGCGGTCGCCGAGATCGGGACCGGGACCGGCGTCTCCGGCATCCACCTGCTGCACGGGATGCGGCCCGACGGGGTGCTGACCACCGTGGACCCCGAGCCGGACCGGCAGGCCTTCGCCCGGCAGGCGTTCCGCGCCGCCGGCTTCGCGGGCAACCGGGCCCGCTTCATCCCCGGCCGCGCCCTGGACGTCCTGCCCCGGCTCGCCGACGGCGGGTACGACCTCGTCTTCTGCGACGGGGACCCCACGGAGTCGCTGGACTACCTCGCTGAATCGTTGCGGCTGCTGCGGCCCGGCGGCCTCGTGTGCTTCGAGGGCGTCTTCGCCGAGGGGCGCACCGTGGACTCCGCCGCGCAGCCGGTGGAGGTGCTGCGGGTCCGCGAGCTGCTGCGGACCGTGCGCGAGAGCCCGGCCCTGCAGTCGGCCCTGCTGCCGGTCGGCGACGGGCTGCTGTGCGCCGTGCGCCGCTGACCGCTCTCCACCCCGGCCCGGCCCGACCCCGGACCCGGCCCCGGCGGGCACCTACGCCGATGCCCCGGTCGCGGGTGCGGCCGGGGCATCGGGGAAAGATATGGGGCGCCGGGGTCAGCCGACGACCTTCTTGAGGGCGTCACCGAGGGCGTCGGCCTCGTCGGGCGTCAGCTCGACCACGAGCCGACCGCCACCTTCGAGCGGTACGCGCATGACGATGCCCCGCCCCTCCTTGGTCACCTCGAGCGGGCCGTCGCCCGTCCGCGGCTTCATGGCCGCCATGCTCGTTCCCCTTCCTGAAACCAGCTCATCGAAAGCCGACGGCCCCATTCAGGCGCCTCATACCGGCATCGAACACATTGCTTCCCGGCCATTATCCCGCATGTCAGGACCCGATGACCAACATCGACTGAGAACGCTTGCGCAACGCGCGCGACCAAAACCACTCATTTCGGCGATCCGCCTGCGATACTTCGCCCTCGCACCCGGGTGGCGCCCCACCGATTCTTTGACGCACATCACATCCCCAGGCTCCCGCCCGGTCCGCCATGCTGGGGGCCTCACGCCCGCGACGAAGGGGGACCCCCGACATGGCCGACAGCGTTCTCTACGAGCTGTCCGACGGACTCGCCACCATCACGATCAACCGTCCCGACGCGATGAACGCGATGAACACGGAGGCCAAGGTCGCCCTGCGCGACGCGCTCGCGGCCGCCGCCGGCGACAGCGAGGTCCGCGCGGTCCTGCTGACCGCCGCCGGCACCCGTGCCTTCTGCGTCGGACAGGACCTCAAGGAGCACGTCGGCAACCTGGCGTCCGACCGGGACAACGGCACGACGCTGACCATGAACACGGTCTCCGAGCACTACAACCCGATCGTCCGGGCGATCACCGAGATGCACAAGCCGGTGGTCGCGGCCGTGGGCGGGGTCGCCGCGGGCGCCGGCTTCGGCTTCGCGCTCGCCGCCGACTACCGGATCGCCGCCGACACCGCCGCCTTCAACACGTCCTTCGCCGGGGTGGCCCTGACCGCCGACTCCGGCGTCTCGTGGACGCTGCCCCGGCTGATCGGCGCCTCCCGGGCCGCCGACCTGCTGTTCTTCCCGCGCAACCTCTCCGCGCAGGAGGCCTACGACCTCGGCATCGTGAACCGGCTGGTGCCCGCCGACGCGCTCGCGGCCGAGGCCGAGCAGCTGGCCCGTACCCTCGCGGCGGGCCCGACCGTGGCCTACGCCGCGATCAAGGCCTCCCTCGCGTACGGCGCCGCGCACTCGCTCGCCGACACCCTGGAGAAGGAGGACGAGCTCCAGACCATGGCGGGCGCCTCCGAGGACCACGCCATCGCCGTGGCCGCCTTCCTGGCGAAGGAGCGACCGAAGTACCTCGGCCGCTGACGCCCTCGCGGCCGCACGGCCCGGGGCTCAGCGGCCCCGGGCCGTGCAGTCCGCCAGGTGGTCGTCCACCAGGCCGCACGCCTGCATCAGCGCGTACGCCGTCGTCGGGCCGACGAAGCGGATGCCTGCCTTCTTCAGGGCCTTGGACAGCCGCGTGGACGCGTCCGTCACCGCCGGCACGTCGGCGACGCTCAGGGGCGCCGGGCCCGGCTCCGCCGGGGCGTGCGACCAGATCAGGGCGTCCAGCTCGCCGGGCGCCCAGCCGGCCAGCACCTTGGCGTTGGCGAGGGTGGCCTCGATCTTCGCGCGGTTGCGGATGATCCCGGGGTCGGCGAGCAGCCGCTCCACGTCCTGCGGCCCGAACTCCGCCACCGCCGCGATCTCGAAGCCGGCGAAGGCCGTACGGAAGCCCTCCCGGCGGCGCAGGATCGTCAGCCACGACAGCCCGGACTGGAACGCCTCCAGGCACAGCCGCTCGTAGAGCGCGTCGTCCCCGTGGACCGGCCGGCCCCACTCGGTGTCGTGGTAGAGGACGTAGTCCTCGGTGGACAGCGCCCAGGGGCAGCGCAGCGCCCCGTCCGCTCCCGCCACTGCCCTGCCGCCACTCACAGCTGCTCCCCCTTGACCGGCCCCGGGCCGCCCTGACCGGCCGGAGCGCCGCCCTGACCCGCCGGAGCCCCGCCCAGACCCGCCGCAGCGCCGCCCCGTGCCGTCGGGGCCCCGCCCGCGAGCGCCGCCTCCAGCTCGGCGATCCGCTTGTCCCGCTCCGCGAGCTCCGCGCCCAGGCGCAGCAGGACGTCGTCCACCTCGGCCATCCGGTAGCCGCGCGGGGCCACCGGCAGCCGCAGGGCGTCGATGTCCTCCCGGAGCACCGGCCTGGACTCCGGCAGGCCGTCGGCGACCCGCTCGGGCGCGGCCTCGGGCAGCACGGCCTCCTCCCCGCCGCCGATCACGGCGAGGGTGACCGCGGCGACCACCACGACCAGCGCGATCAGCAAGAACCAGAACACGATGCACTCCCCTGGGGACCGGCGGCACGACTCCTCACCCCGATCGTGCCACGTGGCTGTGACAGTTAAGGTCACAGGCGAGCCGTCGAGAAGGGCCGAGGAAGGATGCAAGGGGATGCTGCGACTGGGCAGGCGTGAGTTCGACACCCACGAGGCGGTGATCATGGCCATCGTGAACCGGACCCCGGACTCCTTCTACGACCAGGGCGCCACCTTCCGCGACGAGCCGGCGCTGGACCGGGTCGAGCAGGCCGTGGCCGAGGGCGCGGCCGTCATCGACATCGGCGGGGTCAAGGCGGGCCCCGGCGAGCACGTGGACGCCGCCGAGGAGGTGCGCCGGACGGCCGGTTTCGTGGCCGAGGTCCGCCGCCGGCACCCGGACGTGGTGATCAGCGTGGACACCTGGCGGCACGAGGTCGGCGAGGCCGTGTGCGAGGCCGGCGCCGACCTGCTCAACGACGCCTGGGGCGGGGTGGATCCCCGACTCGCGGAGGTCGCCGCCCGCTACGACGTGGGCCTGGTGTGCACGCACGCGGGCGGGGTGGAGCCCCGCACCCGGCCGCACCGGATCACGTACGACGACGTGATGGCCGACATCCTCCGGGTCACGGTGGGCCTGGCGGAACGGGCCGCCGCGCTGGGCGTGCGCCGCGACGCGATCCTGATCGACCCCGGCCACGACTTCGGCAAGAACACCCGCCACTCGCTGGAGGCCACGCGCCGGCTGGCGGAGATGACGGACACGGGCTGGCCGGTGCTGGTCTCGCTGTCCAACAAGGACTTCGTCGGCGAGACCCTCGACAAGCCGGTCAAGGAGCGGCTGCTGGGGACGCTGGCGACCACGGCGGTCTCCGCCTGGCTCGGCGCGCAGGTCTACCGGGTCCACGAGGTCGCCGAGACCCGGCAGGTCCTGGACATGGTCCGCACGATCCAGGGCCACCGGCCCCCGGCGGTCGCCCGCCGGGGCCTGGCCTGACCTGACGCCCGCCCTACTTGCCGACTTCCTTCGTCACCAGGGCGATCGCCTCTTCCACGTCGTCGGTGACGTGGAAGAGGAGCAGGTCGTGCGCGGAGGCCTTGCCCTGCGCGACCACGGTGTCGCGCAGCCAGTCCACCAGCCCGCTCCAGTACCGGGTGCCGTAGAGCACGATCGGGAAGCGGGTGATCTTCTGCGTCTGGACCAGGGTCAGCGCCTCGAAGAGCTCGTCGAGGGTGCCCAGGCCCCCCGGCAGCACCACGAAGCCCTGGCTGTACTTCACGAACATCGTCTTGCGGACGAAGAAGTACCGGAAGTTCAGTCCCAGGTCGACGTGCGGGTTGAGCCCCTGCTCGAAGGGCAGCTCGATGCCGAGGCCGACCGAGATGCCGCTCGCCTCCCGCGCGCCCTTGTTCGCGGCCTCCATCGCGCCGGGCCCGCCGCCGGTGATGACGGCGAAGCCCGCCTCCACCAGCGCCCGGCCGATCTGCTCGCCGGCCAGGTAGTCCGCGGACCCGGCGGGCGTGCGGGCCGAGCCGAACACGCTGATCGCGGGCGGCAGCTCGGCGAGGGTGCCGAAGCCCTCGATGAACTCCGACTGGATGCGCAGGACCCGCCAGGGATCGGTGTGCACCCACTCGGTGGGCCCGGCCGTGTCCAGCAGCCGCTGATCGGTCGTGCTGCCCGCCTGGACCTGGCCGCGCCGGCGCAGCACCGGACCGAGCTGCTGCTCCTCGGGCTTGCGCCGCATGCTCTCCGGGTTGCCCATGATGTGCGCTCCCTTCCTGCTGATCGTTCGGATCAGGGTAGGCCCACCGAGGTGACGGCGAGCGGAATTCAGGAGGTCGCACGGGCGTGGTTCAGGAGGTCAGCCAGGCGCGCAGGCGCTCCTCGCAGTGCAGGATGGCCTTGGTGTCGACCCGCTCGTCGACCTTGTGCGCCAGCAGCGCGTCGCCCGGACCGTAGTTGACCGCGGGCACGCCCAGCGCGCTGAAGCGGGAGACGTCCGTCCAGCCGAACTTGGGCATCGCCTTGCCGCCGACGGCCTCCATGAACGCCGCGGCGGCCGGGTGCGAGAGCCCGGGCAGCGCGCCGCCGGAGGAGTCGTCGATGACGAACTCGGCGACGCCGCAGTCCGCGAAGACCTCCTCGACGTGCGCCATGGCCTCGGCCGGGGTGCGGTCGGGGGCGTAGCGGAAGTTGACCGTCACGGTGCACGCGTCGGGGATGACGTTGTTGGCCACGCCGCCCTCGATGCGCACGGCGTTGAGGCCCTCGTGGTACTCCAGTCCGTCGATGACGGGCCGGCGCGGCTCGTACGCGGCCAGCTTCGCCAGGATCGGCGCGGCGGCGTGGATGGCGTTGGAGCCCATCCAGCTGCGCGCGGAGTGCGCGCGCTCGCCGGTGGTGCGCAGCAGCACCCGCAAGGTGCCCTGGCAGCCGCCCTCGACCTCGGCGTCGGAGGGCTCCAGCAGGACCGCGAAGTCGCCGGCGAGCCAGTCGGGGTGGGCCTCGGCGACCTTGCCCAGGCCGTTGAGGTCGGCGGCCACCTCCTCCTGGTCGTAGAAGACGAAGGTGAGGTCGCGGTTGGGCTCGGGGACGGTCGCGGCGATGCGCAGCTGCACGGCGACGCCCGACTTCATGTCGGTGGTGCCGCAGCCCCACAGCACGCCGTTCTCGTCCAGGCGGGAGGGGACGTTGTCGGCGATGGGCACCGTGTCGAGGTGGCCGGCGAGGACGACCCGCTCGGCGCGGCCGAGGTGGGTACGGGCCACGACGTTGTTGCCGTAGCGGTCCACGGTGAGGTGGGGCAGGGTGCGCAGCGCCTGCTCGACGAGGTCGGCGAGGACCTTCTCGTCGCCGCTCACGGACGGGATGTCGACGAGTGCCGCGGTCAGCTCGGCGGCGTCCAGGGTGAGATCCAGCTCGGAATCGGACATGAAGTGACCCTACGCGACCGGCCGGGACCGCGGGGGGTGGCGTCCGGCCGCTGGACGCGGAACCGGACATCTCGTGCGACGCCCAGACAAGCGGCCGCGGGCGGTGCCGTCCAGCTGCTGGACGTACCGGCCGTCTCCAGTACGGTGGGCGCGTGCCCGAGACTGATCAGCAAGCCAAGCGCCCCGGACTCCGTCGACGCCTGTTCCGCCTGGTGTTGGCGCTGGCCGTGCTGTCCGCCGTCGCGGGGTACTTCGCCGTTCAGTACGACTCCACCGGCGGGGGCGCGCCCCACTGCCGGGTCGAGGCGAACGGCGCGTCCTATTCCATGACGCCCGAGCAGGCGCGGCACTCCGCGACGATCGCGGCGGTCGGTACGGACCGGGGCATGCCGGAGCGGGCGGTGACGATCGCGATAGCCACGGCCATCCAGGAGTCGCACCTGCGCAACCTCGACCACGGCGACCGCGACTCCCTGGGCCTGTTCCAGCAGCGGCCCTCGATGGGCTGGGGCACGCCGCAGCAGGTCATGGACCCGGTGTACGCGGCGGGGAAGTTCTACGAGCACCTCGACGACGTCCGCGGCTACGAGAACATGCCGCTGACGGTGGCCGCGCAGGAGGTGCAGCGCAGCGGGTACCCCGACGCCTACGCCAAGCACGAGGGCGACGCGCAGCTGCTGGCCGCGGCGTTCACCGGCAACGCGCCCACCACGCTGACCTGCCGGGGCCCGGCCCCGCAGCGGGCGGGCGACCCGGAGGCGGTCAAGGCGCAGCTGAGCAAGGTCTTCGGCCCGAAGCTGACGGCGAGGACCGGCTCGGCGGCCGGTTCCCACGGGCAGACGGTCGGCGGCGGGGACGGCGGCGAGGTCACGCTGCCGGTCCAGGAGCGGCGGCGCGGCTGGGAGCTGGCCCACTGGGCGGTCGCCCACGCCTCGGAGCTGGGCGTGCAGCGGGTCTCCTACGACGGCTCGGCCTGGCTGGCCGGCGAGAACCGGGGCGCGTGGGTGCGGAAGCCGCCGGGCGGGGGCAAGGACGCGGACCCGCGGGGGGCCGGGCCGCACGAGGTCCGGATCTTCGTCAAGCGCTAGGTCGCCGCGGCGGCGCCGATCCGATGAGCGGACTCATTACCGATCCTTTACCCGGTGCATCCGCAACCCCGAGGGGGCCTTACGCGGTTGAACACGGCGTACTCGGTCGGCTACCGCTAGGAGCACGTGATGTCCCTCCCCCTGACCCGCCGGATCGCCCAGGCCGCTCTGCTGATGGCAGCCGGTGCGGCACCCGTGGTCGGTGCGGCCGCCACGGCGCACGCCGCGGGCCTGGAGCCCGTGACCCAGTCGCTGGGCCCGGTCAGCGCCATGGACGCCGACGCGCTGGGCGGCGCCACCGGCGCCTTGGACGGCTCCGCCACCCCTGACGTCGTCGGCACCGTCGACAAGGTGCAGGACACGGCCAAGGGCCTGCCGGTGGGCACCCCCGTCTCGGACCTGCCCTCCCTGGGCGGTCTGCCGCTGGGCGGCTGAGCAAGAACCGGAACGGCCGAAGGGCCCGGAGCCGCGCTCCGGGCCCTTCGGCCTGCAAACGTGTTCCCCGGCTGGTGATCAGCCCAGCCGCTTGACGGCGGCCTCCACGCGCTCGTCGGTCGCGGTGAACGCGACCCGGACGAAACGTTCCCCCGCCTCGCCGTAGAAGTCTCCCGGGCAGACCAGGACGCCCAGCTGGGCCAGGTAGGCCACGGTCTCCCAGCAGGGCTCGTCGCGGGTGGCCCACAGGTACAGGCTGGCCTCGCTGTGCTCGATGCGGAAGCCGTGCGCCTCCAGGGCGGTGCGCAGCGCCTCCCGGCGGGCGGCGTAGCGCTCGCGCTGCTCCTGCACGTGGGTGTCGTCGCCGAGCGCCGCGACGGCGGCCGCCTGCACGGGGGCCGGCGTCATCATGCCGCCGTGCTTGCGGATCTCCAGCAGCTCGGCCAGCACGTCGGCGTCACCGGCGATGAACGCGGCCCGGTAGCCGGCCAGGTTGGACCGCTTGGACAGCGAGTGGACCGCGACCAGGCCCTCGTAGGAACCGCCGCAGACGTCGTCGTGCAGGACCGAGACCGGGTCGGCCTCCCAGCCGAGCTCCAGGTAGCACTCGTCGCTGAAGACCAGGACGCCGTGCTCGCGGGCCCACGCCACGATCCGGATCAGCTCGTCCTTGGCGATGACCTTGCCGGTCGGGTTGGACGGCGAGTTCAGCCACAGCAGCTTCAGGCCCGCCGGGTCCAGCTCGGTCGGGTCGTCGTAGACGACCGGCTCGGCGCCGGCCAGCCGCGCACCGACCTCGTACGTCGGGTAGGCCAGCCGCGGGTAGGCGACCTTGTCGCCGGGGCCGAGGCCCAGCTGGATCGGCAGCCAGGCCACCAGCTCCTTGGAGCCGACGACCGGCAGGACGTTGCGGTGGCCGGCGTTGCTGCCGCCCAGGCGCCGCCGCACCCAGCCGCTGATCGCGTCGCGCAGCGCGGGGGTGCCCCACACCGTGGGGTAGCCGGGCGAGTCGGCGGCCTCGACCAGGGCCCGCTGGATCAGGTCCGGGACCGGGTCCACGGGCGTGCCCACGGACAGGTCCACGAGGCCGTCCGGGTGGGCGGACGCGGTCGCCTTGTACGGCTCCAGCTTGTTCCAGGGGAATTCGGGAAGACGAGCGGATACTGCGGCCACGATGCTCTCTGCTCTCTCTAGTGGGAACGGGCTGGATACGTACCGGATACGCAAAAGGCCTCGGTCCCGCGCGGCCGGGGGCCGTACGGGACCGAGGTCGCTGCCGAACGGGCCTGCGGCAGGCTCAGTGTCCTTCGCCCATGGGCGGCAGCGCGGCGATGAAGGGGTGGTCGCGCTCGATCAGGCCGAGCTTGGAAGCACCACCGGGCGAGCCGAGCTCGTCGAAGAACTCGACGTTCGCCTTGTAGTAGTCCTTCCACTCCTCCGGGGTGTCGTCCTCGTAGAAGATCGCCTCGACCGGGCAGACCGGCTCACAGGCACCACAGTCGACGCACTCGTCCGGGTGGATGTACAAGGACCGCTGGCCCTCGTAGATGCAGTCGACAGGGCACTCCTCGATGCAGGCCTTGTCCTTGACGTCGACACAAGGCTCCGCGATGACGTAGGTCACGCTCTCGTTCCTCCTCGGTAGGGCTTTCCATATCGCGCGGGAGCGCGGCGTCGTCGATGCCCGCACCTAGTATCTCCGTTCCTGGGCACGATCCGAACAGGAGGGGCTGACCAAGCTGTGGAAATCACTGCCGGTGCGCTCATGGAAATCCGCATCAACCCCGCTGACGTGGGAAAACGCGTCTCCGTACGCCGGGTGGAGGCCGGGCCGGAGGGGGCCGCGCACCTGACGGACACGGTGGGGGTTCTCGTATCGTGGACCGGCGGTGTGCTGCTGATCACAAAGAAGAACGGGGACACCGTCCGCATCGCGGAATCCTCGCTGGTCGCGGGCAAGGTCGTGCCCCCGGCCCCGGCGCGCCGCCGGGGTCCCGCGGCCACCTTCGAGGAGCTCGCGCCGGTGCTCGCGCGGGCCTGGCAGCCGGTGGAGAGCGAGCGGCTCGGCGGCTGGACGCTGCGCGCGGCCGGCGGTTTCACCCGCCGGGCCAACTCGGTGCTGCCGCTCGGCGACCCCGGGATACCGGTCGCGGAAGCACTCGCGCGGGTGACGGCCTGGTACGCGGAACGCGGCCTCACCCCCTACGTGCAGGCCGCGACCGGCGCCGTCGGCACCCAGGAGGCGCTGTGCGCGCAGCTGGCGGAGCGGGGCTGGGTGCGGGAGGTCTCGGCGGACGTGCGGATCGCCGCGCTGGCACCGGTCGCCGACGTGGCCGCCGACGTCGCGCAGGTGGTGCTGTCGCGCGGCTGCGACGAGGAGTGGCTCCGGCTGTACGGGCGCACGACCGACCCGGAAGCGGCGCTGCGGGTGCTGTCCGCCGGGCCCTCGGTGTGGTTCGCGTCGGTGCCGGGGCGGGCGATCGGGCGGCTGGTGGTCGACGGCCGGTGGGCCGGCTTCGCGGCGGTCGAGGTCGCGCCGGAGCACCGGCGGCAGGGCCTGGCCACGGCCGTGATGGCGGCGCTGGCCCGGCAGGCGCTGGCGGAGGGCGCGTCGGCGGCCTGGCTCCAGGTGGAGACGGACAACACCCGGGCGCGGGCCCTGTACGACGGGTTGGGCTTCACGGTCCACCACGCGTACCACCACTACCGCGCGCCGCAGCGGGCGGACCGGTCGGCGGCCGGCTCGTGAGCTTCCGCGAGGAGTTCGCCGAGGAGGCCCGCTCGGAGCGGCCGGACCTGGCGCTGCTGTGCCTGTACCTGGCGGCCGAGGCGGATCCGGCGTTCGACCAACGGGCCCTGGACGAGGCCCAGATGGAACTGGACCGGCTGGCGGGGCTGCTGCCGTACGGGCTGAGCGGGGGCCGGGCGTGGGCGGCGGCGGTCAGCGAGCTGCTGGGCGGCCGGCTGGGCTTCCACGGCACTCCGGCCGACTACCAGCGGCTGGCGTCGTCGCTGCTGCCGCAGGTGCTGAAGCGGCGGCGGGGGCTGCCGATCCTGTTGTCGGTGGTGTGGATGGAGGTCGCCCGGCGGGCGGGCGGACCCGTGTACGGGCTGGCGCTGCCGGGCCACTTCGTCGTCGGCTTCGGCGATCCGCAGGAGCGGGTGACGGTGGACCCGTTCGCCGGCGGCGCGGCGCTGGGCACCGGGCCGGCGGAGCTGGCGGCCGCGCCGCTGGAGCCGGCGCGGCCGCTGGAGATCGTGCTGCGCATCCTGAACAACATCAGGGCCTGGGCTGCCGCCCGCCCGGAGCAGTCGGCGGTCTCCCTGTGGGCCCTGGACCTGTCGCTGCTGCTCCCCTCCCACCCGGCGTCGCTGCGCTACGACCGGGCGCGGCTGCTGGTGGACCGCGGCGAGTTCCGCGAGGGCGCGGCCGAACTGGACGCCTACGCCGGCATCGTCCACCCCGTCGACCCGGCCGCGGCGGTCCGCGCCCGCAACGAGGCCAAGGCGGCGAGGGCGATGCTCAACTGACCCGGTCCGAGCGCCGGGGACCGTCCCGGCCCCGCTGCGGCCAGCCCTGGTCGCGGGCCACGCGGACCGCGTCGGCGCGGTCCCGGGCGGCGAGCTTCCGGAGGGCCGCCGAGCGGACCGCCGCCGCGAGCTGCGCCGCCGGTGCGTCCTTGACGAGGAAGGCCGAGGCGTCCGCCTCCGTCGCGCGGCGCAGGTGGCCGGGGGCGCCCGAAGGTCGTCAGGATCACGATCTTCAGCGGCCTCCTCCAGGTGGTGCGTGGCGAACAGCACCGTGCGGCCCAGGTCGGCCCGCTGCCGCACGGTGGCCCAGAAGGCCTGGCGGGCGGTGACGTCCATGGACGGTCACCTCCTCCACCAGGCCGCCGCTCTGCAGCATGACTCAGCCCCTGCCCGGGGTCCCGGGCGGGGGCTGGAGTGCGGCGGCGGGAGCCGGGTCAGCTCGGGTCGGTGTCGATCGTGACCGTCCGCTCGGCCGGGGTCTTGCCGAGCAGCGCCTTGCCGAGCGCGCCGGCCACGTCCTGCGGGGTGACGGGCGTCTTCTCGCCGTTGCCGCGCTGGATCAGGACCCCGTCGAACCCGTTGCCGTAGAGCTCCTTGAGCGCGTCCAGGTCGTACTTCTCGACGAGCTTGCCGTCGACGGCCTTCATGCTCAGGATCTTCGGCAGCGACTTGGCCGGGCCGAACGGCACCGACTTGTTGCCCGCCTTCACCACGGCGTTGCCGGACATCGCCGGGGTGGCGAACTCCCGCATGGCGCGGTCGATCTCGGCCTGGGTGATCGTGGGTTCCCGGGTGGCGACGGGCAGTTCGACGGCCGGGGCCCGGCCGGTCTCGATCAGGGTCCTGAAGGCGTCCTTCACCTTGTCCATGGACGCCTTGACGTCCAGGCTGGTGCCCGCCTTGCCGGGGACCGGGACGGCCTTGTTCGGCTCGAACCTGATGGTGCCCTCGACGGCCGTGCCGGCGGTGCCGGCCAGCTCCTGGAGGGCGACCTGGAGCTTCTCCTCGTCGACCGGCATGACGGCCTCGGCGGTGCGCTCCTGGCCCAGCAGGGTGCCGATCACGGTCACCGGGTTGTAGTCGCTGCCGGCCGCGCCGCGCACGGTCGCCTGGCTGTCCAGGGTCAGTCCGGCCTTCTCGGGCCGCAGCTCGACCTGCTTGTCGCCGACCTTCAGCGCCAGCGGGGTGTTGGCGCGGTTGCCGAAGGCGTTCTGGAGCTTGGCGACGGCCTCGTCGCGGCTGCCGCTGATGTCGGTGCCCAGGACGGTGGTGCCCTTGGGCACGTCCTCGTGGTTCAGCAGCAGCCCGGCGCAGTACGCGACGCCGACCAGCGCGACCACGCCGCCGCCGAGCAGGACCAGCTTGGAGCGGCCCTTCTTCTTGGCCTTGGCCGCCGCCGGGGCCGGGGCGGGCTTGGGTGCCACCGGCACCGGCTGGGGCGCCGGCTCGGGCTCGGCCCGTACGCGGGTGGGGCGGGGCAGCGGGTCGACCTGGGGCAGGGCGCCGGTCGGTCCGCCGTCGTCCTCGGGGCCGGGCCAGCTCGGGGAGAAGGCCGCGGTGTCCTCGTCGAGGCGGGGCGGGTGGACGGG
>NZ_JAJAUY010000055.1 GCF_020532625.1 Streptomyces antimicrobicus
GGGGGTTTGGGGGCTGCGGCCGAGCGGTTGCGCCCGCCCGCCGCCCCCGGGCAGCGCACCGACCCCGAACTCCTCATCAAGGCCTCCGTGTTGCTGGCCGACGCCGCCCTCACCGCGAAGCGGGCCGGCGCCGATCTCACCACGGCCGTCACCACCGGCCGCTTCGGCCTCCAGGCCCTGCGCCGCCCCGCCTGGGCCGTCGGTGCGGCGCTGGCCTGCACCCGCGCGCTCACCAGCCCCTCCGGCCTCGGCTTCGGGGCCAACGGCGGCGTCGTCGGCGAACTCGCCCGCGCCGCGGGCAACGTCACCCGCCGCCGGCCGGCGGCGATCACCATGGCGGTGGACGCCTTCGCCCTGCGCATCGAGGCGGCCACCGTCACCCACCCCAACCTCGACTCCCCGCACGCCCGCCGCCTCACCGACGCCCTCGTGGCGGGGGACCGGCTGGAGGCCGTCCGCGCCCTGCACGCCCTCGTCGAACGACTCGGCGTCACGCGCGCCCTCACCACCATCAGCCCCGTGATCATGGAGCTCCTGGCGCTGACCGCCCTCCTGGACGAGTACCCGGGCAACGACAGCTTCGCCTGGGTCACGCTGGCCGGGGGAGTGCCCACCACGGACCCCTTCTTCGGCCTCCCCAGCTCCCTGCTGGGCCTCCTCAACCCGGGCCGCGGCCGGGCCGAACGCGCCGAACCCGACCCGATCCTCGCCAAGGTGCTCGGCACCTCCCGCAACGACATCGTCAGCTACATCAACGACATCGGCGCCCTGGGCAACCACGGACTGGTCCTCCTCCGCCGCGTCACCTGCGCCGACGGCGCCGTACGGTACGTCCTGCTGCTCCCCGGCACCAGCTTCGGCCTGCTCAGCAACAGCACCCCGCAGGACCTCGTGGGCGCCTTCGACGGATGCCTGCGCACCGACACCACGTACACCCGGGCGGCCCGCAAACTGCTCGCCCGGGCCGGTGTGCCCGCCGGCTCCGAGCTGATGCTGGTCGGCCACAGCCTCGGCGGGCTGACGGCGATGAACCTCGCCTCCGACCCGGAGCTGGCCGGCGAGTTCCGGGTCACCCACGTGGTCACCCTCGGCTCCCCGATCGACAACAAGCGGCCCGCCGACCACACCACCCAGGTCATCAGCCTGGTCAACAAGCACGACGTGATCCCGATGCTCGACGGCCGCGGCCCGGCCTCGCCCAACGACATCCCGGACAGCTGGGTGGAGCTCGCCTGGCTCGACGAGTCGTACGACTACCCGCTCTCGCACGCCCCGCAGGCCTACTCGGACAGCCTCCGGGGCGAACTGGCCCACTACCGCGACCGGGTCAACGACCTGATCCGGCGCTACGACGGCGAGATCACGCACAACCAGCCGTACATGCTGCGCGACAGGTGAACCGGCCCGGCGCCCCACGGCAAGCCGAGCGCCGACCACCCGCCGAGCGCCGACCACCCGCCGAGCGCCCACGACCCGCCGAGCGCCCCGCTGCCTGGCCCGCTGCCCGGCCCGCGACCGACCCCGGAGAGACCGATCCGCCCATGACCACCCCCGCTACCGCCTGGCCCCTGGAGAACGCCGTGTTCAGCGCGGCCATGCTCGCGCACCGCCTGCCCTGGGCGGACGCCCCCGCCCGCGCGCTCGGCCTGGACACCCTCACCCGCGAGGGCGCCGCCCGCAGCGTGCTCGCCCACCTGCGCCGCACCCGCTCCGGACGCCCCGTCCGGCTGCGCACCCCGTTCGGGTCGTTCCTCGTTCCGCTGACCCGGTCCGACACCGCCGGACTCCTCGCCCACGGCCAGGACGCGCACGCCCTGGAGCCCGCCGTCCGCCTCGACGCCGCCGGGCACCGCCACGGCCTCCACCCGCACACCGCGCTCCCGCCGCACGCGGCCCCGGCCGCCGCCGCGCTCGCCGGGCCGCTGGCCGAGGAACTCGACCGGGTGGCCCGCGCCCGCCGCGACGACGGGGCCGTCCCCTGGGAGGTGTGGCGGCCGGGACTGCTGCGCGCCGCACGCCGGGTGGTGGCCGGCGCCGCCGCGGCGGAGGACACCCTCCTCAGCGAGCTCCTGGCCCGGGCCGCCGCAGCGGCCGGCGGCGGCTCCCGCGGCGACCGCGCGGCGGCCGTGGCCCGCAGGCTGGCCCCCTACCTCGCCGACCCGGACCCGGACTCCGTGGCCGGCCGGTGCGAGAGCGGGCAGGCGCTCGCGCACACCCTGGCCGTGGTCTCCCAAGCGGCCACCGCCACCGCCCTCCAGGCCCTCGCGCTCACCGCCGTGGGCTTCCCGGCCGCGGCGGCCGGCCCCGCCGGCGCCGTGGCCGCGGCCCTGGACCACTTCCCGCCCGTGGCCGCCGCGGTGTACCCGGTCCGCTCCCCGTTCACCTGGCAGGAGCTCGCGATCGACGCCGGCACCGAGATCCTGGCCGCCCCTTCCTGGTTGCAGGACACCGCGGGCGCACCGTCCGCCGGGGACCACCCGGCCACCTGGGACGACGGCTCGGCCACCGAGGCGTACCGCCCCTCACCGCTGTGCGGTTCGCCGACCGCGTGCACGGCGAGCGGATTCGCCGTGCGGGTGGCCGAGGCGATCGTCCGGTACTTCGAGGAGACGGCCCCGCCGGTGCTGCTCTCCCCTGCGCTGACGCCCGACCGGATGCCGCACACCCTGGACCCGGCCACGCTGCTGATCGGCGTGGGGCCGACCGGCACCACCCCGCCGTCCGCCCCTGGAGGTTCCCCGGCGGCGTACGCGGCGCTCGCCCGGGCCGGAGCCGAACGACTCGACGAGCACGCGCGGCTCCTCGCCGCCTGCGCCGCCGACACCGGCTGGAACGGCGACGAGACAGGCGAACGCTTCCGGACCGAACTACTGGAACACGCCGAGCGGTGCGCCCGCGCCGCCTCCGACGTCCGCGCCGCCGCCCGTCGCCTGGGCGGCTGACCCGCGTACGCCCCCGGGGGCGTACGCGGACCGCCCGCGGGGCGGGCCGAGGGGCGGGCGCGGCGGCCGTCACACCAAGGTGTCCCGCCGCTGCCGCTCGCGGTCGACCAGCTCCTGCACGGCGACCTGCACCTCGGCGCAGAGCCGGCGGGCCGCCGCCGCGCGGGCGCCCGCCGCGCGCGGCCGTTCGGGCGGGGCGATCGGCTCACCGATGGTGATCAGCCACTTCGCGGGCAGCGGGAAGGGGGATGTCAGCGGGAAGCTCGGCAGGTCCAGCAACCGCGCCAGCGCCGGGAGTTCGCCGACCTTCGGGACGGACTCCTCCGCCCCGATGACGGAGACCGGAACGACCGGCGCCCCGGCGTGCACGGCGGCCACGGCGAAGCCCGGGTTGAAGGGCTGGAGCCGGTACCGGTCGCGGAACGGCTTCTCCAGGCCGGAGACCCCCTCCGGGAACACGACGAGGAGTTCGCCGTCGGCCAGCCGCGTCATCCCCGCCCGCAGGTCGCTCGGGACGGCCCCCTTCTTCGCGGCGTACGCGCCCAGCAGCGGCAGACGGAACAGGAACGGGGCGGCCAGAGTGTGCATGCGGCGCCGCAGCGAGCGGGACAGCACCTTCTGGAGCACGAACGCGTCCAGCCCCCAGGCGCCCGAGTGGTTGGCGACGAGCACCGCGGGGCCCTCGGCCGGGACGTTGTCCAGGCCCAGCACGTCCAGCCGGAACCAGTCGTCGACGAACCATTCGAGGAGCCGTTCCCAGGCGTCCTCACCGGCGCTGCCGAGCAGCCCCCGCAGGAAGCGCAGATCGCCTCCGGCGATCCCGACGACATCGGCCTTGCTCTCCGACACGGACGCCCCTCCTCTTCTTCCTCTTCCGCGGCATGTCACCCCTTCAACGGCCGCAGGCGCCTCGGCGTGGCGGCCGGTGCGTGGCATCCGCCGAAGGCGGGTAGCCGCACGGGTGAAGGGCGGTCCGGACCGGAGCGGGAGGGCGGTCGTCGGTCGCCGGACGAACTGACGGCCCCTCCCCGCGGGCGGACGCGGTCCCCGTCGACCCCCGAAAGGAACGAGGCCATGGGCGATCCCCAGCAGCCCGAAGCACGACGCAGCGGAAAGGGTGCCGCGACTCCGCAGGAGAGCGGGCACCGCAAGGCCGCCGAGCCGCAGACCCCGAAGAAGTCGGGCGGCGGCGAGGAAGACCGCAGGCGGACGGGCGGACCCACGCCGCCGGAACAGCGTACGGACCACCCGTGACGCCCGAGACCGCCGTGCCGTACGGAACACCGGACGGCGCGGACGACCGGAAAGGCACCTGAGCCATGGCAGACGTCAACCCCATCGAAGTGCAGAAGGCGCTCAAGGGCGCGCAGTACCCGGCCGACCGCGACGACCTCGTGGAACTGGCGGAGCGCAACGGCGCCGGGCAGGACATCACCCAGGAGCTCGCCTCGTCCTCCAAGGACCGGTTCGACGGTCCCGACGACGTCCAGCGGTCGGTGTTCGGCCGAGGCTGACCCGAGGAACCGGGGCCTGCCGAAGCGGGCAGGTCCCGGCGTCAGGAGCGCAGCGGCTGCCCCTGACGCCGCAGCCGCAGCCGCGGCGGCACGTCACGGAGCCGGGCCGTCACCGCTGCCGGCTTCCCGGAGCCGGCAGCGGACGTCGACGACGCCTTCGACCGACTGCGCGAGGCGTGCGGCGAGGGGGATCAAGGCGGCGTCCCTCACCTGACCGGTCAGAGTCGCGATGCCGTGCGACACCGTCACCGTGACGGTGCCGTGCGACAGCGGGAAGAGGCGCTCGACCACGCTCCGGCGGATCTCGGCGGTCAGGTCCTCGTCGGTGCGGAGGAAGACCTTGAGCAGGTCGGCGCGGCTGACGATGCCCTTCAGGGTGCCGTCGGCGTCGACGACCGGGAGGCGCTTGACGCGCCGTTCGGCCATGAGGCGGGCGGCCTGCGGAAGGGTGGCGTCGGGGCGGATCGTGACCGCCGGGGCGGTCATGAGGTCCTCGGCACGGGTGGAGCCGGCCTTGGCGGTGTCGCCCAGGCGGCGCATCTGCTCGATCAGGCCGGGGCGGTGCTCGTGGTACTCCTCCTTGGGCAGCAGATCGGCTTCGGAGACCACGCCGACGACGCGGCCCTCGCCCTCGATGACGGGCAGGGCGGTCACCTTCCAGCGCTCCATCGCGCCGGCGATGTCCTTGAAGCCGGTGTCGGGGGTGACGGCGACGACCTCGGTGGTCATCACGTCGGCGACGGTGTACGGGGTGGAGGTCATGGCGGGTCCTCAGCGTGCGTGGACGGGCGGGGCACCGCTGCCGTACGGGGCGAGCAGCTCCGGGAGCCCGGCGTCCCCGCACCGCGGTACGACCGTCTCCCACCGTGGCACCGGACCCCGTCCGGCGCAGGGGCCCGACCGGGTCCCCGATGAGGGCCGACCGGCCCAAGCACGGCAGCGGGGCGAGGGGACAGCCTGGTAGGGAGACTCCGCGCAGCAGAAGTGAGGTCGCGCCATGAAGGCACTCGTCTTCCACGGGCCGGGACGAACCTCCTGGCAGGACGTCCCGGACCCTTCCGTCAAGGACGCCGCCGACGCGATCGTCCGCGTCGACGCCGTCACCATCTGCGGCACCGACCTGCACATCGTCAAGGGCGACGTCCCCGAGGTGGAGCCCGGCCGGATCCTGGGCCACGAGGCCGTCGGCACCGTCGTCGAGACCGGCGGTGACGTGCGCACCGTCCGTCCCGGCGACCGCGTCCTGATCTCCTGCATCTCGGCCTGCGGGCGGTGCCGGTTCTGCCGTGAGGCCCGCTACGGGCAGTGCCGCGGTGGCGGCGGCTGGGTCCTCGGCCACCTCATCGACGGCACCCAGGCCGAGTACGTCCGCGTGCCCTTCGCCGACCTGTCCGTCCACCCGCTGCCCAGCGCCCTGCCGAGCCACGAGGCCGTCCTGCTCGCCGACATCTTCCCGACGTCGTACGAGGTCGGCGTCGTCAACGGCAACGTCCGCCCCGGCGACACGGTCGTGGTGGTCGGCGCCGGACCCATCGGCCTGGCGGCCGTCGTCACGGCCCGCCTCTACAGTCCGCTGCGGATCATCGCCGTGGACATGGCCGCCTCCCGGCTCTCGGCCGCCCGTGAATTCGGCGCCGATGCCACCGTGAGCGCGCTCGAGCAGCCCGAGCAACTGGTGGAGGACCTGACCGACGGGCTCGGCGCGGACGTGGTCGTCGAGGCGGTCGGGGTGCCCGAGGCGTTCGAGATGTGCACGCGGATGGTCCGGCCCGGCGGCCGGGTCGCGAACATCGGCGTCCACGGCAAGCCGGCCACCCTGCACCTCGAGGACCTGTGGATCAAGGACGTGACCCTCACCACCGGCCTCGTGGACACCTACTCCACCCCCCTGCTGCTGCGGATGACGGCCGCCGGCCGGCTTCCCGGCGCCGCGATGGTCACCCACCGCTTCGAGCTCGACCAGATGGAGGAGGCCTACGACGTCTTCTCCCGCGCTGCCGACACCGGCGCGCTCAAGGTCGTGCTCGGCGGACCGCAGCACGACACCGTCGCCCTGCCGGCCGAGGAGCAGTGATCACCGTGAAGAGCACCCCGAGCGCCCGACCCCAGCCGTCCGGCGGGACGACCGGACGCACCGACCTGGGCCGGCGGCTCGCGGCCCGCCGCACCGCGCTCGGCCTCAGCCGCGAGGAGCTCGGCCGCCGCTGCGGGACGGACGGCAACTACATCGCCTACCTGGAGGAGCACGCCGCCTCGCCCTCCGCCGGCACCCTCGTCCGGGTGGCCGACGCCCTGGGGGTCACGGTCGACGACCTGACCGGCGCGAGCGCCGAGCACGCGCCGGGCCGGACCAGCGCCCGCACCGACACCGGCCTCGTCACCCTGGACGAGGACGAGTGCCGGGCGCTGCTGGGCACGCACGGAGTCGGACGCATCGGCGTGTTCACTCCCGAAGGTCCGGCCGTCCTCCCGGTCAACTACGTGGTCGCGGGTGGTGACATCGCGTTCCGCACCGCCGCGCAGGCCCGCGCGGCCGAAGCGGCGGGGACCGAGGTGGCCTTCGAGATCGACAACATCGACGACGTCACGGCCGGCGGCTGGAGCGTCCTGGCGGTGGGTGAACTGCGTGCCGTCACCGCCCCCGACGAGATCCGGCACCTGACGGCGACGGCCCGGTCCCAGCCGTGGGCCGGCGGCCCGCGCACCCACTGGATGAAGCTCACCCCCGTCCGGCTCACCGGCCGACGCGTGGCCCACGCGTCATGAGCGGGGTGCGCGCGGTCGTCTTCGACACCGACGGGGTGCTCCTGGCCACGGCCGCCCGTCACGCGGCCGCCTGGAAGGAGGCCTTCGACGGGTGCCTGGTCCAGTGGGGACGGTCCTCGGGAGGACGGCCCCGCCCCTTCGACGCCGTCCGCGAGTACCGGGACCTCGTGGACGGCAGGTCCCGGCTCGACGGCGTACGGGCATTCCTCGCGGCGCGCCGCATCGACCTCCCCGAAGGAGCTCCTTCGGATCCGCCCGGGTGCACCACCGCGCACGCGGTCGCCGCCCGGAAGGAGCAGGTCTTCTCCGAGGCGGTGCGCACCGAAGGGGCGCAGGCGTTCGACGACGTCCGGCCGGCGCTCGTGCGCCTGAGGGAGACGAACGTCCGCTGCGCGGCGGTGTCCGCCTCGCGGCACGCGCGCTCCCTCCTCGCATCCGCGGGTCTGGCCGACCTGCTCGACACGATCGTGGACGGCAACGAGGCGCAGGCCCTGGCCCTTCCGGGCAAACCCGCACCCGCCCTCTTCCTGGAGGCCGCCGACCGGCTCGGTGTCGGCCCGGACCACGCCGCCGTGGTGGAGGACGCCCTCGTCGGCGTCGAGGCCGGACGCAGCGGCCGCTTCCGCCTGGTCGTGGGCCTCGACCGCGACGGTGACCGGCACACGGCGGACGCCCTGCGGGCGCACGGAGCCCACCTCGTCCTGCCCGGCCTCGGCGACCTGCCCGCCGCCCTCGAAGGCCGCAGGCCGTGACCACGGCCTGGTGCTGGGAGTACCAGCGCTACGACCCCAGGACCGAGCGGCTGGTCGAGTCCCTGTGCACCCTCGGCAACGGCCGCTTCGCCACCCGAGGATCAGCGCCCGAGAGCACCGCCGACGCCGTCCACTACCCGGCCACCTACCTGGCCGGCTGCTACAACCGGCTCACCTCCGCCGTGGCCGGCCGCCAGGTCTCCAACGAGGACATGGTCCGGCTGCCCGACTGGACCGCCCTGCGCTACCGCTGCCTCCCCGACGACGCGCCGCCCGGCGACTGGCTCACCCCCGACCACCCGTCCCTGCGGCACTGCCGGGTCCGCCTGGACCTCCGGGCCGGAACCCTCACCCGCCGGCTGCTCTTCCACGACGCCGAGGGCCGCCGCCTCGGCGTCACCCACACCCGGCTCGTCCACATGGGGGACCCCCACCTGGCCGCGCAGCGCACCGTCCTGCGCGCGTACGGCTGGAGCGGCCGGATCGAGGTCGAAGCCGTGCTCGACGCGGACGTCGCCAACGCCGGCGTCGACCGCTACCGCGCCCTGGCCGCGCGCCACCTCGTGGAACACCGAGCCGGAGTGCAGGCGGAAGGTACCGCCTGGCTGGCCTGCACCACATCGGCCACCGGGGTGCGGATCGGCATCGCCGTCCGGACGTCCGCACGGCCCCTGACGACCGTCGACACCGCCTGCACGGCCGACGCCGCCACGCAGAGGTGCGTCCTGCCGATCCGGCGGGGGCGGCCGGTCGTGGTCGTCAGGACCGCCGCCCTGTTCAGCTCGCTGGACCGTCCCGCCACCGATCCCGTGCGGCGCAGCATCGAGTACGCCACCCGCGCCCCGGACTTCCCGACCCTGCTGGCCACCCACCAGGCCACGTGGCACCGGACCTGGGAGGAAGGGGAGTTGAGGGCCGCGGGGGAGACCGGCAGGATCCTGCGCCTGCACGCCTTCCACGTCCTGCAGACCCTCTCGCCGCACACCGCGGAACTCGACGCGGGGGTACCGGCCCGCGGCCTGCACGGGGAGGCGTACCGCGGCCACGTCTTCTGGGACGAGCTGTTCGTCCTGCCCTACCTCTCCCTGCACTTCCCCGGGACCGCCCGCGCCCTGCTGATGTACCGGCACCGCAGGCTGCCCGCCGCCCGGGAGGCGGCGCGGCGAGCCGGGGCCCGGGGCGCGATGTTCCCCTGGCAGAGCGGAAGTTCCGGTGCCGAGGAGACGCAGCGGTTGCACCTCAACCCCCGCTCCGGCCGCTGGCTGCCCGACCACTCCCACCTCCAGCGCCACGTCGGGTCGGCCGTCGCCTGGAACGCCTGGAACTACGGCCTCGCCACCGGCGACGCGGGCTTCATGCACGGACCGGGCGCCGAACTCCTGCTCCACGTCGCCCACTTCTGGGCGGGCGCCACCACCTGGGACCAGGGCCTGGGCCGCTATCGGATCCGCGGCGTCGTCGGCCCGGACGAGTACCACGACGCCTACCCGGACGCCCCCGGGCCCGGCATCGACGACAACGCGTACACCAACGTCACCGCGGCCTGGGTGCTCGCCCGCGCGCTGGAGCTGTACGCGCAACTCCCGGCGGCCCGGCGCGCGGAGCTCCTCGCGCAGCTCGGCGTCGCGGCGGACGACCTGCGCCTGTGGGAGGACGTCTCGCACCGCATGTACGTGCCCTTCCACCGCGGCGTGATCAGCCAGTTCCACGGCTACGGCGACCTCGCCGAGCTCGACTGGGACACGTACCGGGCCCGCTACCACGACATCCGCCGCCTGGACCGCATCCTGGAGGCCGAGGGCGACACCCCCAACCGCTACCAGGCGTCCAAGCAGGCGGACACGCTCATGCTCGGCTACCTCTTCCGTCCCGCCGAACTGTCCCGGCTGTTCACCCGGCTCGGTCACGTGCTCGACGACGCGCTCTGGGACCGGACGGTCTCGTACTACCTGCGCCGGACCTGCCACGGCTCCACGCTCAGCAGTCTGGTCCACGGCTGGGTCCTCGCCCGGCAGCAGGGCCCCGACGCGTGGCGCTACTGCCAGGAAGCCCTGCTCGGCGACATCACCGACGTCCAGGGCGGCACCACCGGGGAGGGGATCCACCTGGGCGCCATGGCCGGCACCCTCGACCTCGTCGAACGCGGCATCGTGGGGCTCGACCCCGGCCCCGACGGCCTGCACGTCGACCCGGTGCCGCTCTCCGAGATCCCGGCCTCGACGTTCTACGTCTCCTACCTCGGGCACCGCGACGTCCGCATCCGGTTCCGCCCGGGCCGGCTGGGCGTGCGCGTGCCGCCGTCGCTCCTCGGCCCGCTGCCCCTGGTCCTGCCCGGGGCTCGGCGGGAGCAGGTCGCCGCAGGTCAGGAGCGGTGGTTCCGCCTGCCGGCGGCGGCAGGCGGTGAGGGGGCCGCCCCGCCCGCCGACGCGTAGCCCCGCCAGGCCCCTCGCGTGGCGGCGACCACCGCGCTCGCCCACGCTGGAAGGAGATCTCGGAAGGGACGCAGAGCATGGACACGCAGCAGGAGACTCCGCGGATCGTGGTGGGCGTCGACGGGTCGCGCTCGTCCCGGGCCGCACTGGAATGGGCGGTACGCTACGCCGGCCTCGTCGGCGGCACGGTGGAGGCGGTCACGGCCTGGGAGGTGCCCGGCGAAGCGTCGTGGTCGGCCCCCGCGGTGGACGCGACGTTCGACGAGGAAGAGGCCGAGAGGCGGCTGGTCGACGAGGTCCGCTCCGTACTCGGCGACCAAGGGGCGTCCAGGGTGCACGAGAAGCTGGTGCACGGCCATCCGGTCGAGGTCCTGGTGGACGCGTCCCAGGGGGCCGACATGCTGGTCGTGGGCAGCCGCGGACGCGGCGGCTTCCGCCGGGCGCTGCTCGGCTCGGTCAGCCAGCAGGTGTCCCTCCATTCCGCGTGCCCGGTGACCATCGTCCGCCCGACGGCGGCCGACCGGTAGGCGGCAGGGCCGAACGGCCCCCGCCGGGGCCCGTCCGACCCATGCGGCGGGGCCGCGGACCGGGTGACAGTGGGACCAGCCGGTCGGTCGGCCGGCCGGCCCGCCCGGAGGACGAGGAGGCCCACTCATGACCGGCAAGAGAGTCCTGGTCGCCTACGGCACCAAGCACGGGGCCACGGCAGGAATCGCCGAACGGATCGGCACGACCCTCCGCGAGGACGGCCTGGACGCCGTCGTCCTGCCCGCGGACGACGTCGACGACGTCCGCGACTACGACGCCGTCGTCCTCGGCGGCGCCCTGTACGCCGGCCACTGGAGCGGCAAGGCCAAGCGCTGCGCGCAACGCAACGCCGACTCGCTGCGCCGGCGTCCGGTCTGGCTGTTCAGCAGCGGTCCCCTCGACCGCTCCGCCGAGGAGCGGGACATCCCTCCGGTTCCCGCCGTCGCCCGTCAGATGCAGCTCGTCGGCGCGCGGGAGCACAAGACGTTCGGCGGCAGCCTCACGGCCGCCACTCCCGGACTCCTCGCCCGATCGATGCTGCGGCAGGGCAAGGGCGGGGACTTCCGCGACCCCGACCGCATCCGGAGCTGGGCCCACCACATCAGCGCCGAGCTCGCCGCCGCCTGAACGCGCGGCCCGTCGGCAGGGAGGCAGCGCGGAGGTGCGCCATGAAGGACCGGACGAGCGGACGGGGCGCCAACCCGCTGCGGCGGAAGGCCGACCGTACCCGCACCCGTTTGCGCCTGGCCTTCGCCGTGGCCTGCCTGGTCGCGGTGTTCTGCGGTGTCGCTGCCGGACGGGCCTCCTGGACCGGGAGCAGCCGCGCGGCGGAGTCGATCGCCCGTCACCGCCACGAGGTCAGCGCCGTCACGGTCGGCGAGACCTTCTACCTGGCCGGCGCCCGGCCGCGCGGCGCCCCCGCCGACGTCGCCCGCGCCACCTGGCACTATCCCCTCGACCGCTCGCACACGGACACGGTCCCGGTCCCGAGGGGCACCCGCGCCGGAGACACCGTCCGCGTCTGGGTCGACGACGCCGGCCACGAGGCCTCCGCACCCCCCGGCACGGCCGACGTCGCGCTGGACGCGTTCGGCGTCGGCGCGGGAGCGCTCACGGGGGTCCTGCTCGTCTCGGGCCTGCTGGTCCGCGGTGGCCTGCGGCTCGTCGACGCCCGCAGCTCCCGGGCCTGGGAGACCGAGTGGGAGAGCGTCGAACCCCTGTGGTCCGGGCGCCTGCGGCCCGGCCACGGAGCCGGCGATGGCTGACCGCGCCGTGGGCCCGGACCTCGCGCCGGGCCGCACGCCGGATCCCCTCGAACCCCTCGCGCTGCTGCGCCGGGAACTGCACACCGGGCCGTTGGGCCTGTCGAGCCGGGAGGCGGAGCGGCGCCTGGCGGTCCACGGGCCCAACGAGGTCCGCCGTACCGCCCGGCCCGGCCTCCTTCGGGAACTCCTGCGGCAGCTGGTCCACCCCTTGGCCCTGCTGCTGTGGGCGGCCGCCGCCCTCGCCTTCGTCGCCGGCATCGAGGTGCTCGGCTGGGCGATCGTCGCCGTCGTCCTGGTCAACGCCGGCTTCGCCCTCGTCCAGGAACGGCAGGCCGAAAGGGCCGTCGAGACCCTGGCCCGCTACCTCCCCGCCCGGGCCCAGGTGATCCGTGACGGCCGGCCCCAGCACGTACCCGCCCGTGACCTGGTCCCCGGAGACCTCATCGTCCTCGAGGAAGGCGACCGGATCCCCGCGGACGCCCGTCTGACGGAAGGGGGCGTCGAAGCCGACCTGTCCATGCTCACGGGCGAGTCCACTCCGGTCGAACGCGTGGCCGGTCCCGGTCTCCAGGCGGTCCCGGTGCTCCAGGAGCCGAACCTCGTCCTCAGCGGCACCAGCGCCACCGAGGGGGAGGCGCGGGCGATCGTGTTCGCCACCGGCGACCGTACGGAGCTCGGCCGGATCGCCGCCCTCAGCCAGCGCACGCGCCGCGAGCCGAGCCCGCTGGAGACGCAGGTCAAGAGGGTCGCCTGGCTGATCGCGGGGGTCGCCGTCGCCATGGGCGCGGTGTTCCTCGTGACCGGTGTGGCGGTGGGGCTGCCGCTGACCGACTCGCTGATGTTCGCGATCGGCCTGCTCGTCGCCAACGTTCCCGAGGGCCTCTTGCCCACCATCACCCTCGCCCTCGCGGTGGGCGTCCGGGTCCTGGCCCGGCAGGGAGCGGTGATCAAGCGGCTCAGCGCCGTCGAGACCCTCGGTTCCACCAACGTCATCTGCACCGACAAGACCGGCACCCTCACCCGCAACGAGATGCGCCTGCACGCCTTCTGGACGCCGGAGAGCCTCAGGGAGCCCGGGCCCCGAAGCGCCGGTCTCGTCCGGGCGGCGGCCCTGTGCACGACCGTGATCCGCGAGAGCGACGGCCGGCTGCACGGCGATCCGACCGAGGTCGCGCTGGCCGAAGGGGCCGCGGAGCAGGGCGTGGCCGTCGATCCGGCCGACCGGGACGCCCACCGCCGGGCCTGCTTCCGCTTCGACCCCCGCCTGCGCCTGATGTCGGTGGTCCAGGCGACGGACGGCCGGCACCTCCGCGTGGTCACCAAAGGTGCCCCGGAGGCCGTGCTGCCACTGCTGGCGGGTGGGGAGCCGGCCCGCGAGGCGCAGGCGGCCGCCGACGCGCTGGCCGCGGACGGCATGCGGGTGCTGGCCGTCGCCGTGCGCGACCTGCCCGCCGGTGCCGAGCCCCCGGGGTCGCGCCGGGGGGCCGAGCGGGACCTGCACCTGCTCGGGCTGGCCGGACTCTACGACCCGCCGCGCCCGGAGGTCGCGGCCGCGGTCCGGCGCTGCCACGAGGCGGGCCTCGTCGTGCACATCGTCACGGGCGACAGCGGTGCCACGGCCGCTTCGATCGCCCGCGCCGTCGGCATCGGGGTCCCGGAGCTCCGGGTGATCGCCCAGTCCGAGGCGGTCGACGACCACCAGCTCGACCACCTCCTGCGGGACCGGGACGCCGAGATCGTCTTCGCGCGTTCGTCACCGGAGACCAAGCTGAAGGTGGCCGACGCCCTCAGGAGCCACGGGCAGATCGTCGCCATGACCGGCGACGGGGTGAACGACGCCCCGGCCCTGCACCGCGCCCACATCGGCGTGGCCATGGGACGCTCGGGCACGGACGTGGCCCGCGAGGCGTCGACGATGGTCCTGACGGACGACAACTTCGCCACCATCGTCACGGCGATCGAGTCCGGGCGCCGGGTGTACGACAACGTCCGCAAGTTCATCGTCTACATCTTCGCCCACCTCACCCCCGAGGTCGTGCCCTTCGTCGTGTTCGCCCTCTCCGGCGGGGCCGTCCCGCTGCCGCTGACCGTGCTGCAGATCCTCGCCGTCGACCTCGGCACCGAGACCCTCCCGGCCCTGGCCCTCGGCCGCGAGCGGGCCGAACCGGGCGTCATGAACCGGCCGCCCCGCCCCAGCTCCCAGGGGGTGATCGACAAGGAGATGCTGATCCGCAGCTGGGGCTGGCTCGGCACCGTCTCCGCAGCCCTGGTCATGGGCGCCTTCTTCTACGTCCTGTGGCGCGCGGGATGGCACCCCGGCGACCCGACCGGCCCCGGCGCCCCGCTCCACCACGCCTACCTGACGGCGACCACCGCCACCTTCGCCGGCATCGTCACCTGCCAGGTCGGCACCGCCGTCGCCGCCCGCACCGACCACGCGGCCCTGCGCGAGATCGGGTTCTTCACGAACCCCCTGCTGCTGGCCGGCATCGCCTTCGAACTCGCCTTCACCGCGGCGCTCGTCTACGCGCCCCCGCTCCAGCACCTCTTCGGCACCGCGGCCCTCCCCTTGGACGTCGTCGTCCTCGTCGCGGCCTTCCCGCCGCTGGTCTGGGCAACCGACGAAACCCGCCGCCGGGTCCGGCGCCGACGCCACCGCTCCCGAGCCCCGGAGGAACACCATGTCGCACACCACTGAGTGGAAGACCCACCTCTACCTGTTCGAGGAGGACCGGACGACCAAGGCCCGCGTCGAACTGGACACCGGCACCACCAAGCTCACCGGACACGGCACAGCGCGCTGCAACCCCGCCGACGCCGACGTACCGGAGATCGGTGACGAACTCGCCGCAGCCCGCGCCATGCAAGACCTGGGCGCCCAGCTGAAACGCCTGGCCTTCAGTGACATGGGGGACGCCGGGACGCGCCCGCGAGCGGGCGCGCCGTGGGCCACCCCGTCGGACTGAGGCCGCGGGCGACGAGCCGGCCGCAGCGGCTTGCAGGGCACCTCACCTGATCTCCAGGACCTCCGTCACCGGCCGACGCGGTGTCGCGGGTCCCTGCGGCCCGTAGCCGAGGCGGAGGACCATCTGTACGTGTCCCATGGCCTCGGCCGGGTCGCGGACCGTCCACCGCAGCTCCTGCCACTCCAGCGGCTGGGAGGTCATCGAGGTGGCGAGGCCGTCGGCGGTGGCCCGCAGGAGCACGCGCTCCAGGGCCTGCCCGGCCCGCAGCCAGTCGGCGCGGGTGTCCGTCGCGGTGCCCAGCAGGGCCAGCTGCGGTCTCTTCTCGAACACGGCCCAGCCGCGGTCCGGCAGGTCCCGGGAGCGCCCGAAGTCGCGTACGGGGGAGGGGCCGCCGGAGCTCCGCGGGCCGAACGCGGCGGCGGGGACGCCCTCGTCGCGCCGGCCGGTCGCACCGGACCCGGGTGCGGTCCAGGCGGCGGTCTCGGCGCGGACCTGTGGATCGATCTCTTCGCGGTGTTCGGCGTCCCGCACCAGATCGAGCACCGTCTCGACGTGCCAGTCGCCGGGGACCACCAGCCGGCAGCCCTCCAGGCGGGCCGCGGCCCTCAGACCGTCCAGCACCGCCTCCGGCACCGGCTCGTCGCTGAACGGGAAGCGGCTGGTGTGCCGGCGCCGGAGCGCGTCGTGCAGGGCCGCCAGGTCGGGGTCCGCCCCGGCCTGTTCGTCGACGGTCGCCGTGGCCAGCAGCCACCGCTCGCGGTCGTCGGGCAGCAGCCGCACCCGTACCGGGAGCCGGTGCCGTGCGGCGGAGACGCGCAGGTTGAACAGCGCGGCGGCGCAACCGAGGTGGAGGGCGCGGTGGTCCGGGTCGGTCCGCGTCATGGCCCGCTCCGGATCGCCGTGCAGTTCGATGACGCCGTCCTCCGGGCGGAACACGAACTTCCAGGGTTGGGCGTTGTGCATGGACGGTGCGCTGACGGCGTCGGCGACGATCTCGGCGACGACTGCGGGGTCCAGGTGCGGTGCGGTCACGGGACTGCTCCTGTCTGTGTTCCTCCTGGGTGGGACCCCTCCTCGGCCGCGGTCGGCGGGGCGGGGACGCACGTGAGTCTGTTGTCGACGTCCACGACGCCGTCGACGCTCTGGCAGAGCCGGTCGATCACGGGGAGCAGCTCCGCCCGCGGCACGGTCCCGCTGAGCGTCACCAGTCCGTCGTCCACCACGACGGTGATGGAGGAAGGAGCGAGGCGCAGGGTCCGGGCGAGGACGTCCTCCACGATCTCCTCCTGGATGGCGTGGTCGTGGCGGAGGAACAGCCGGATCAGGTCGCTGCGGCTGAGCACGCCGATCACCCGACCGTCCACGTCCACGACGGGAAGGCGCTTGACCTTCCGCCGCTGCATCACCCGGGCCGCTCGGACCACGCTCCACCCGGGCCGGGCCGTGACCGCCGGACTCGTCATGAGGTCCGCGGCGGTCGCCCCGCCCCCTGCGCCGCGGCGGCGCAGGAGATCGGCTTCGGACACGACACCGACGGCGTGCCCGGTTTCGTCCACGACCGGCACGGCGGTGATGTCGTACTCGTGCAGGAGCCGTGCGACCTCCTTGAAGGCCGTGGTCGGTCGGACCGTGACGGCGTTCGCCGTCATCAGCTCCGCGACGCTGCGGTGCCTCATGGCCCTGTCCACCTCAGACCGCCGGCGCCGGGGCGGCGAGGTCGGCCTCGACGTCCACCACTCCGGGAACGGTGCGGGCGGCGCGCACCACCACGTCCGCCAGGGCGGGATCCGGCAGGGAGCCGTACAGGTGGGCGACGCCGGCCGCGACGTGGACGTGGATCACGGCCGAGCCGCGGGGGACGAGCTGGCGCGTGATCAGTTCGCGGATCTCGGCAGCGATGTCGGCGTCCGGCCGCAGGTACACCTTCAGCAGGTCGCCGCGGCTGACGACGCCGATCAGGCGGCCGTCGCCGTCGACCACGGGCAAGCGCTTGAGGTGCCCGCGCGCCATCAGACGCGCCGCGACCGGGATGCCGGCGTCCTTCGTCACCGTGACGGCGGGGCGGGTCATCAGCTGCTCCGCGGTGGTCGCCCGGTCCGGGCCGGTGCCCCGCCCGCCGAGCAGCAGGTCGGCCTCGGAGACGACGCCGGCCACCCGTCCGTCGCCGGTGCGCACGGGCAGGGCGCTGACGTTCCCCTTCCGCATCGTTTCCACGATGTCCTTGAACGCGGTGTCGTGGTCGACGCAGATCGCGGTGCGGGTCATGACGTCGTCGACCGTGCGCAGGTGTTTCATGGCCTTTCCTCTGTGGACGGTCCGCCGGGACGTACGGACTCCTCAGGCGTGGGCGACCACCGCCACCGGCGCCGCCGCGTGGTGCAGTACCGCGTGCGTGACCGGGCCCAGGTGGACGCCGAGCGGCGAGCGGCGCAGGTGGCGGCCGACCACGACCAGTCCCGCCCCCTGGGAGGCCTGGACGAGCCGCTCGCCCGCGGACCCCATGAACACGCTGGTGGTGACGGCGACGTCCGGGAACTTGTGCCGCCAGGGCAGCAGCATGTCGTCGACCATGTGCGTCACGCTCCGTCCGATGTCCCGCTCGTTGTCCGGGTCGAAGAAGGGGACGTACGCGTAGGCGGGCGGCATCTTCCAGCCGTGCACGGCCCGCAGCGGCCAGCCGCGTCGCTGCGCCTCCTCGAAGGCGAACGCGAGCATCCGGTCGCCGGCCTCCTGGACGTCGACGCCGACGACCACCTCGGCGGGGGCACCGCTGCCGGGGCCGCCGGGGCCGTCGGGGTCGTCGGCGACACGGACGAGGACGACGGGGGTGTCCGTGGCGACCACGGTGGACAGCGCCACCGAGCCGATGAGGAAACCGACGAGGCCGCCCAGGCCGCGTGAGCCCAGCACCAGCAGCGCGGCGTCGGCGGCCTCGGCGGCGAGGGCGGCCGCCGGCCGGCCCGTCGGGCACCGACTCGTGATCTCCAGGCCCGGATGGCGCTCGTGCAGCTCCTGCGCCGTCTCGGTCAGGGCCCGGTCCGCCCACCGGTCCACGTCCTGTTTGCCCAGGCCCGGCAGGACCGGGTCCAGGGGCCAGTCGACGGCGTGGACGAGCCGGAGCGGCACGTGGCGCGCGACGGCTTCCCGTGCGGCCCACCGGGCGGCCGCCCGGCTCTCCGCGGAGCCGTCGACCCCGACTGCTACATGTTTCTCCACGATGACGAGCTCCTTCGTGCGGTGTCCCGGCGTCACCACGGCATCGCGTGGCGGGCGGGTGCGGCCGGGGCGGTCGCGTCGTGGGTACGGGCGGTCAGGTGCGAGACGACGGCCACGACTCCGTCGACCCGCTCGACGAGGGCATGCAGGACGGGCAACCGGCTCTGGCGCTGCACAACACCCTCCAGGGTGACGACGCCGTCCACGACGTGCACGTGGACGTCGTCCACCGGCACCCCCACGACGTCCCTCAGGACCTCCTGCACGCGCCGGCGTATCTCCGCGTCAGGGCGCACGAACAGGCGCAGCAGGTCCCGGCGGGTGACGATGCCGACGAGTCGGTCCTCCACGTCCACGACGGGGAGCCGCTCGATGCCCCGGCGCGTCATCAGCCGGGCGGCGTCAGCCGCCGCCTCCTCGGCGCGGACGGTGACGGCAGGAGCGGACATGAGGTCCCCCGCCGTGCGGGCCGGGACGGGCGCGCCGTCCTGCGCACCGGTGCGGGGGAGCGGTGCCGGGTGCGCCAGCAGGTCGGTCTGCGAGACGACCCCCACCACGCGGTCCTCGTCGTCCACGACGGGCACCCCGGAGATGTCGTGCTGGACGAGGAGCTTCGCGACCTCCTTGAAAGCGGTGCCGGAGGCCACGGACACGACCTCGTCGGTCATCAGGTCCGCCACCTTGATGTGCTTCATGAAGCCCTCCTGCGGTTCGGGCCCGTGGGAGGCCCGTCTCCTGTGCGGGTGCCCTCACCCTCCGCCGGATCGGTCGGGGGTTTCGAGGGCCGAACGGTCCCGTCCAGGGGCCGGAAGGACCACCCGGCCCCCTGCGGCACGGGCCGCGCCGTCGCGATGGGGACCTTTGGTCCCGGCGGCGGTCCCGGGCGGCCCTCTTCCCCGGGCGCCGGGGGTGTCACCGTGGGCGGTGTCCCCCATCGGATCCTCGGGACGGGAGCAGCCGTGGAAAGCACCATCCGTACCCCGGACACCAGCTCGGTCACCGTCGGTGTGGACGGCTCGCAGCCGGCGCGCCGCGCCGCCCTGTGGGCCGCCGGTGAGGCCGCGCGCCGCGGCCGTCCCCTGCACATCGTCCACGGCGCCGACACGGACGGCCGGGCCCTGTACCTGTCGGCGGAGACCATCGAGAAGGTCCGTGCCGCGGGGCGGGAGATCCTCGACGACACGGCGAAGGCCGTCGCCGCCGAATACCCCGCTCTGCTCGTGACCACCGAGTTCAGCCGCGCGGACGCCGTCACGAGCCTCCACCGGGCCGGCGGCCTGCACGGCACGATCGTCGTCGGCAACCGGGGCCTGGGCGGCTTCAACTCGCTCCTGCTCGGCTCGGTCGGCCTCGACACGGCGGCCGGTGCGACGGTGCCCGTGATCGTGGTCCGCGGCGTCGAGGAGGCGGAGGAGCGCGGCACCGTGCTCGCCGCCGTCCGCGACGAGCACGACCTCGTGTGCGCCCGCTACGCCGCCCGGGAGGCCGAGCTGCGCAAGGCGTCCCTGCGGTTGCTGCACATCTGGAGCATCCTGCGGTCCGTCGGTGACGTGGTGCCGATGCTCGACGGCGTCGACGCGATCGCGGGAGAACACGCATCGGTTCTGGAGGCCGTCACCGACACGGTCCGGGACGAGTTCCCCGACCTGGCCGTCGAGAGCGACGCCGAGAAGAGCGTCTCGGTGGCCGGGGTCCTCGTCGAGGCGTCCCACCACGCCGACCTGCTCGTCATGGGCGGCCGCAGGGCCCCCTCCCCGTTCGGACTCGGCCGCAACCTGAGCAGCGTCACCCACGGCGTGCTGCACCACGCCCACTGTCCCGTGCTCCTCGTCCCCCGCGCGGGGGCCGACCTCGGGAGCCGGAGGTGACCGGCCCCCGGGAAGGCGCCCGCGCCGTCCTCGTGGGCGTCGACCCCGTCCGGGAGTGGCACCTGCCGGTTGCCTGGGCCGTCGACGAGGCGCACCGGCGCCACCTCCCGCTGCGCCTGGTGCTGGCCGTACCGCCCCCGCACGACGCCCACCACGTCGACGACGCCCACCACGTCGACGACGGCCCGCGCCGGACGGCGCTGCGCCGGGCGGGCGCCGAACGACTCGGACAGGCCCGGGGCTGGATCCGGCAGCGGGACCCGCAGCTGGCCGTGACCGAGGAGCTGCGGGACGGCTTCCCGGCGCCCGTCATCGCCGGGCTGGCCCAGGAGGCCCACATGGTCGTGCTGGGCTCCCGGCACCTCGGCCGGGTCGCGGAGGTGGTCAGCGCCGGTTCGCTCGTGGTCCCGGTGACCGCCCAGGCCCCCTGCCCCGTCGTCGTCGTGGGCGACGCCGCGCACACCACCCAGCAGCCGCCGTACGTCGTCTGCGGCATCGACGGCAGCGCCGCCTCGGTCACCGCGCTCCGGTTCGCCTTCGACGAGGCCGAACTGCGCGGCGCGGGCGTGCGGGCCGTCTCCGTGCGGCAGCCGCCGGTCCTCCCGCTCCAGGAGCAGGAGGCGGCCGTACGCCGGCAGCGGGTGCTGCTGTCCGAGGCGACCGCGGGACTGTCGGAGAAGTACCCGGACGTGCACCTCACCCACGAAGTACTGATCGGCCACCCGGTGGAGGAACTGTCCCGCGCGGCCGAGCACGCCCTGGCCGTCGTCGTGGGCCGTCGCGGCCGGGGCGGCTGCACCGGCATGCGCATCGGTTCCACGGTGCACGGCCTGCTGCACCGGGCGCACTGCCCGGTGATCACCGTTGCGGAGGGATGACGCCCACATGACCAGCCGCGCGATCGACGCGACACCTGTCCGGGTCCCGGACGCCCGGGGACTGTCACAGGCCGAGGCCGAACGCCGGCTGGCGCGCCACGGACGCAACGAGGTGGCACCGCCCCCGCCGACGCCTGTCCACCGCCGGGTGCTGGCCCAGCTCAGGGACCCGCTGATCCTGGTGCTGCTCGGTGCCGCCGGGTTGACCCTCGCCGTCGGCGACCACCCGGACGCCGTCGTCATCGCACTGGTGATCGTCGTCAACACCACCGTGGGGGTCGCCCAGGAGGTCCGGGCCGACCGTGCCGTCGCCGCGCTCTCCGCCCTGTCGGCCCCGAAGGCCCGGGTGCTGCGCGACGGCGCCGCGCACGAGGTGCCCGCGGCGCTCGTGGTCCCCGGGGACACCGTGCTGCTGGGCGAGGGCGACATCGTCGCCGCGGACGCCGACCTCGCCGAGGCGTCCGCGCTCCTGGTGGACGAATCCATGCTCACCGGAGAGTCCGAGCCCGTCGACAAGGCTCCGGGCGATCCGGTGAGCGCCGGAACCGTCGTCGTACGGGGCCGGGGCACCGCCTGCGCCACGGCCACCGGTGCGGCGAGTGCGCTCGGCCGCATCGCCGCACTGCTCGAGGGCGGCCACGAGCCGACCCCGCTCCAGCGCCGGCTCGCCTCGCTCGGCCGCGTCCTGGCCCTCGTCACCCTCGCCCTGTGCGCGCTGTTCTTCGCCCTGGGCCTGCTCCGGGGGCTCGCGCCGAGCACGATGGCGGTCACGGCCATCAGCCTGGCCGTCGCCGCGGTGCCCGAGTCGCTGCCCGCCGTGGTGACCCTCGCCCTGGCCCTCGGCGCCCGCAGGATGGCCGCACGCGGCGCGCTCGTCCGCCGGCTGCCCGCCGTGGAGACCCTGGGGTCGGTGAGCGTGCTCGCCACCGACAAGACCGGCACCCTCACCGAGGGCCGCATGGTGGTCCAGCACCTGTGGACGCCCTCCGGCGGCGCCGACGTGTCGGGCAGCGGTTACCGGCCGCACGGGCAGCTCACGCGCGCGGGACGCACCCTGAGCCCCGAGGAGCTCCGCCCGCTGCGGGAACTGCTCACCACGGCCGCCCTGTGCAACGACGCGAGCCTCAAACCGCCCGCGCCCGGTACGGACGCCTGGAGCGCCGTCGGCGATCCCATGGAGGCGGCTCTGCTGGCCGCCGCCGCCAAGGCGGGCTGCCCCACCCCGGCCGAGCTCCGCCGGGCCTGCCCGCGGACCGCGGAGGTTCCCTTCGACAGCCTGCGCAAGCGGATGACCACCGTGCACCATCTGCCCGACGGAAACGTGCTGGTCTGCCTCAAGGGGGCGCCCGAGGCCGTCCTCACGCCGTCGGTGCTCGCCGACCCGCCCGACGTCCTGGCACGGGCCCGCGAGGAGGCCGCCGCGTCGGCCGCCGACGGTTTCCGCGTCCTGGCCGTGGCGGGCGCCGAGCGGCCCCTGTGGGACCCGCCGGCCGCCGAGGCCGAGCGGGGACTGCGGCTGCTCGGCCTGATCGCGATCAGCGACCCGCCGAAAGCCACCGCCGCGGCCACCCTCGCGGCCTGCCGTGCCGCGGGCATCACCTCCGTCCTGATCACCGGCGACCACCCGGCGACGGCGCGCGCCGTCGCCGAGCGCACCGGCCTGGTCCAGCAGGGTGCGGCCGGCGAGGTCCTCACAGGCCCCGAGCTGGCCGCCGCGCCGCACGCCGACCTCACCGGCGCCCGGGTCTTCGCCCGTACCGACCCGCAGCAGAAGCTGGACATCGTCCGTGCCTGGCGGGCTCGGGGCGCCGTCACCGCCATGACGGGGGACGGGGTCAACGACGGCCCCGCCCTCCGGCAGGCCGACATCGGTGTCGCCATGGGCGCCCGCGGCACCGAGGTGGCGCGGCAGGCCGCCGACCTCGTCCTCACCGACGACGAGCTCTCCACCGTGGTCAAGGCCGTCGAGGAAGGGCGCCGCGTCTACGACAACATCCGACGCTTCCTCGTCTACGCCATGGCCGGCGGAGCCGCCGAGATCCTGGTGATGCTGTTCGGCCCGCTGCTCGGCCTGCCCCTGCCGCTGCGCGCGGGACAGATCCTGTGGATCAACCTCCTCACGCACGGTCTGACGGGCGTCGCCATGGGTGCCGAGCCCGTCTCGCCGCAGGTCATGCGGCGCCCGCCGCGCCCGCCGGACCAGCACATCCTCGCCGCCGGCGTGTGGCAGCGCCTGCTCGTCCTGGCCTCCGCCGTGACGGTGGTCAGCCTGCTCGCCGGCGTCGCCGCCGGCGCCCTGGGCCTGCCCTGGCAGAGCGTGCTCTTCCTGGCCCTCCTCGCGGCCCAGCTCGGTGTGGCTCTCGGTCTGCGCTCCCGCCTGCTGACCCGGGCCAATCCCTTCCTTCCGGCCTCCGTGGCCGGATCCGCCGTGCTGGCGGCGGCAGCCCTGCACGTCCCCGCCCTGCAGTCCCTCCTGGACACCGAGCCCGTCGGCCGGACCGGCGTCGCTCTCGCGGCGGCCGCCGCTCTCGCGGCGTTCGTCGCCGCCCGGCTCCTGCGGGGTGCGTTCCACGGAAAGGCATGATCATGAACACCTTCGCATCCGACCAGGGACCCGGCATCCACGCCGAGGTCGGCGACCGGATCGTGGTGGGCGGCCCCGCCGTGGGCACGCCGGGCCGGGACGGCGAGGTCGTCGCCCTGCACCACCCGGACGGAACCCCTCCGTACGACGTCCGCTGGTCCGACACCGGCCGCACCTCGGTGTTCTTCCCGGGCCCGGACGCCCATGTCCGGCACCTGCACGAGGGAGCGGCGCAGGTCGTCGACGGCGGCAGCCCCGCCGACGGCGGCACCCGCCCCGCCGGGAGCAGCGGCGTCCCGCGGCACAAGGCGTAGCACCCGGCCGAGCGGGGAGCCCCCTCGGGCGCGTGCGGCTACGGTGGACACGTGGTCCTTCACCGTTGCCGTCGGCCGGAGGTGGGGCATGGACGCAGGCGGTCGGCCTGCCGCGAGCGGCGTGCCGCGATTGCGGCTGGACGAGCTGCTCGATGAGCTCCAGGGGCGGATCGACGAGGTCAGGGGCACCCGCGACCGGCTGAACGGGCTGCTGGAAGCCGTCATGTCGGTCGGCCGGGAGCTGGACCTGCCCCAGGTGCTGCGCGGCATCGTCGAGGCCGCCGTCGTCCTCGTGGACGCCGAGTACGGCGCCCTCGGCGTGATCGGCGACGACGAGAAGCTCGCCGAGTTCCTGCCCGTCGGGATCAGTGACACGCTCCGCGCGCAGATCGGCGACCTGCCGTCCGGCCACGGCATCCTCGGCGAGCTGATCCGCCACCCGCAGCCCCTGCGCCTGTCCGAGCTGTCCGAGCACCCCGCCTCCTACGGCTTCCCGCCGCACCACCCGCCGATGCACTCCTTCCTGGGCGTTCCCATCCGGGTCCGGGACGAGGTCTTCGGCAACCTGTACCTCACCGAGAAGATCGGCGGCGCCGACTTCGACGCGGAGGACGAGGCGGTCCTGTCCACCCTCGCCGTCGCCGCGGGCATCGCCATCGAGAACGCCCGCCTCTTCGAGGAGGTCCGGCTGCGTGAACGCTGGCTGGCGGCCAGCTCGGACATCACCAGCGCCCTGCTCTCCGGGACGGCCCAGGACGAGGTCCTCGAAGGGCTGCTGGAGCGCGCCAGGGACATCACCGCAGCCGACCTGGGCGTCTTCTACCTCCTCGGCCCCGGAGGCGAGCTGCGCGGGTCCCTCGCCCTCGGCGAGGGCGCCGACGCGCACCGGGGCATCGTGCTCCCCAGTCCCCGGGGCACCCTGGCCGAAGCCGCCCTGGCCGGGGACGGCCTGATCACCGTCACGAACGTGGAGACGGACGAACGCGTCACCGTACAGCCCGAACGCTGGCAGGGCCTGGGCCCGGCCGTCGCCGTCACCGTCGGGACGAAGGAGAAGCTCAGCGGCGTCCTGATCCTGGCCCGCCGCCACGGCCGCCCCGCCTTCGCCCCGGCGGAGGTCGCCGCGCTGCCGGGATTCGCCGCCCAGGCCGCCCTCGCGCTGGAACTGGCCGGCCGGCGCCGCGACGCCGAGCAGATGAGCCTGCTGGAGGACCACGACCGCATCGCCCGCGACCTGCACGACCTGGCCATCCAGCGCCTCTTCGCCACCGGCATGACCCTCCAGAGCGCGCAGCGCTTCGTCGACCACCCCGAGGCGTCCGAGCGGTTGGCCCGCGCCGTCGACGACCTCGACGCCACCATCAAGATCATCCGGTCCACCATCTTCGGGCTGCGCGAGCGCGAAGCCCCCGCGACCGGCTCGAAGCTGCGCTCCCGGGCCGTCCAGGCCCTGGACGAGGCCTCGGCGGGCCTCGGCTTCGCCCCCGCGCTGCGCATGGAAGGGCTGATCGACACCGACGTGCCGCCGACCGTGGCCGAGGAGGCAGTCGCCGTCCTCGGCGAGGCCCTCAGCAACGTCGCGCGGCATGCGAAAGCCACCCGTGCGGAGGTCTCCCTCGTCGCGGCGGACGGCGTGCTGACCCTGACGGTGACCGACGACGGCGTCGGCATGCCCGAAGGCGGCCGTCGCAGCGGACTGCGCAACCTCGCCGAACGGGCCGAGAGACTCGGGGGCCGGATGGCGGTCACCGCGCGGGGCGACGCGACGCGCGGCACCCGCCTGGAGTGGGAGGTGCCCCTGGCCCCGCCGACGCTGTGACCGGCACCGCTGGCCGGCGCTGTGACCGGCGCCGCTGCCCGAGCCGCGGAGCCGGTCACGCCTGTCGGGCGCGGCGCGCGGCCTTCACAGGAGGCTGCCGCTGCCGTACGGCCCGTACAGGTCGAGCAGGCGGATCCGGGTGGCCTGCAGGCGGTGGGCGAGGACCTGCCCGACCCACTGGCCGACGGCCGAGCCGAAGGACGGGTCGGCGTCCATCAGCATCCGTACGCGCTCCGCGTCGAACTCGTACGCCCGTACGGGGGTCATGGCTTCCGCGCCGAGCCGCCAGGTGTACGGCTTGAACAGCCAGGAGCAGCCGACGAGCTCGCCGGGGCCGAGGCTCTCGACGACGGCCGGTCGGCGGCCCGGCACGTGCACGTCCAAGGTCACGGTGCCGGACCGGACGATCCAGAACCGGTCGGCGTGGCCGCCCTCGCGGAACAGCCGGGTGCCCTCGGCGAAGTTCACCTCGCGGGCCGTCTCCATCAGGCGCGTGCGGCAGTCGGCCGGCAGCGCCACGGCGATTCGGGTGGATGACTGGGTGCTCATGGACGGCCTCCTCGTGCGGGTCCGTATCCAGTCTGCGAGCGCCGGGCGGTGCCGGCATGGGCCCTATGGTCCCCTCCCGGCCCCGAACGGCCCATGCCAGGACGCGCGCGTCCCGCGACCCTGGGAAGCGGACGGCCCGTAGGGCCGCCGCTCCCTTCGACCCGGCAGGTGCGAGATGTACTGGTACGGCCATGGCATGGGCGGCTGGGGATGGCTCGCCATGTCGCTCACGACGCTCGTCGTCTGGGCTCTGATCGTCGCGGCGGCCGTCCTCGTGGCCCGCGCCTACCGGCGGGACAGCGGGGACGGACGAACGGCCCCCGCCTCGGGCGCGGAACGGGACAAGGGGGTCGAGGGCCTCCTCGCGGAGCGCTTCGCGAGGGGCGAGATCGACGACGAGGAGTACAAGCGGCGGCTCGCGGTGCTGCGCAGCCACGCCCCGAAGCCCACCCTCCCGTGAAACCGACCACCACGACCCACCCCGCACGCCCCACTCGACCTCAGGACAGGTCTCCCATCCTGCGGAAGACCTGCGGAAGACGTCCATCAGCAGGTCGTCGACCGTCAGGCCCACGACGCGCTGTCCGTCGAGGACGGGAAGGCGCCGTACGCCGCTGGTGCGGGACGTCCGGTACGCCGCAAGGACGTCGTCGGCCGCATCGACGGTGAGCTCCTTTCCCTTCAGCGACCCGTACCCGTGTCGTCGACCTCCCACGTGAGCCGTTCGGTGACCCGTACGACGCCGTCGACCGTGCGGCACAGGCGCTCCACCACGGGGACCAGGCTCCGGAAGGGCACCGCGCCGTGGAGCGTCACCTGGCCGTCCACCACCTCGACGGACACGTCGGCAGGGTCCAGGTGCAAGGTCGCGCCGAGGACGTCCGCGGTGATCTCGCGCCGGATGGCGTCGTCGTCGCGCAGGAAGACCCGCAGCAGGTCGCCGCGTGTGACGATGCCCACGAGGACGTCGGATGCGTCGACGACCAGCAGCCGCTTGACGTGCTGGCTCTCCATGAGCCGAGCCGCCTCCGCCACCGTCCAGTCGGGCCGTGCGCAGACCGCCGGCGCCGACATGAGCTCCTCCGCCTTCGTGCTCGCGGCCTTGTCGCTCTCCCAGGGTTCGGGACGCGGCAGCGAGCGGAACCAGTCCCCTTGGTCGGCCGACTTCGGCAGCAGATCGCCCTCGGAGATCACGCCGAGCGGGTGCCCGGCGGTGTCGGTGACCGCCACCGCGGAAACCTCGTGCTCGCCGAGTGTGCGGACGATGTCCTTGAAGGTCGCGTGCCGCGGGACCGTGACGACCTCGCGGGTCATCAGCTCGCCCACCTCTCTGTGTCTCACCGCGTTCTCCTTCCGCCGTCGCGCCGGCCCGGCGCATTGCGGGGCACGGCGTGCTCTTTCGGCAATTTCTCAGCAAGTGCGCCACGCGCCTCCCGCGTGCGCGCTCGGCGCCCGACGCTGCGTCATGCGGCCGTCGAGGCCGCCCCGTCGAGTTCCATCCGGACGTCGACGACGCCTTCGACCGCGCGGACGGCGCGGGCCACGAGGGGAATCAGGGCGCGGTCGCGCACCGGGCCCCGGAAGGTGACGACACCGTCCAGGACGGAGAAGTCCAGGGACGTACCGGGCGCGAGTTCCCCCAGCACGGCCTCGCGGATCTCCTCCTCCAGCTCCTCGTCCGGCCGCAGGAACACCTTCAGCAGGTCGCTGCGGCTGACGACGCCCTCCAGCATGCCGACGCCGTTCACCACCGGCAGCCGCTTGACGTGCTTGCGGGCCATGATGCGGGCCGCCTCGGCGATGGGGGCGTCCGGATGCACGGTGACCGCCGGGCTCGACATCAGGTCCTCGGCCAGTACGCCGCCGGCCTTGGACGCTTCCTCCAGCTGCTCCGGCAGCCGGGGCTCCGCACGGCGGAACTCCTCCTTGGGCAGCAGGTCGGCCTCGGAGACGACGCCGACGACACGACCCTCCCCCTCCAGGACGGGGAGCGCACTCACCTTCCACTCGTGCATCAGTTCCACGATCTCCTTGTACGACGCCTCCCGGCCGATGGCGACCGCGGTGTGCGTCATGACGTCACTGACGGTGTAGCGAGATGCGGGCATGACCGGCTCCTTCGCCGTGTTCGGTCATGGCACCTGCGCCGGCCCCGGGGCGCGCAGGCGGGGTCGAACCCTCCTTCCATCTGAGCACCCGGGGCACGTGCGCGCGCAGGGGCCTGTGGGCCACAGCGCAGGGACCGAGTGGCCCTGGACGACGGACAGGTCCGCGGGGCCACGATGGGAGGAGGCCCGGAGAGGAGGCCGGTCATGGCACACACCGCGGCGGCACGGCAGGAGGTCCACGTCCTTCTCGCCGACGGCTCGACCGTGTCCGTCCGCCCCCTCCGGCCGGACGACAGGGCGGCGGTGGCCGCCTTCTACACGCGGATGTCGCCGGAGAACCTGCGCCTGCGGTTCTTCACGGCCAACCGGCACTCGGCGGAGCAGTCCGCCGAGAGGCTGTGCCGTCCGGCCCGCCCAGGACGCGCAGCGATGATCGCCGAGGCGGGGGGCGAGGCGATCGGCCTCGTCGAGTACCACCGCTTGCCGGGTACCGACCACGCGGACCTGGCCCTGGCGGTCGCGGACCGCTGGCACCACCGGGGGGTGGGCACGGTGCTGCTCGAGCACGCCGCGTCCGCCGCCAGGAGCGACGGCATCACGGCGTTCGCGGCCGACGCGCTGTCGGAGAACCGGGACGTGCTCAAGGTCTTCACGGACCTGGGGCTGAGCGTCACGCAGCACTTCGACGGGCCGGAGGTGCACTGCCTGGTCCGGCTGGACGCGGACGAGACGTACCTGTCCGCCGTCGAGGCGCGCGGCCGGACGGCAGACGTCGCCAGCCTCCGACCGCTGCTCAGGCCGCGGTCGGTCATGGTGGTGGGGGCCGGCAGGCGGCCGGGCTCCGTCGGGCGCGCCGTCGTGCACAACCTGCGTCGGAGCGGCTTCGCCGGTCCGTTGTACGCCGTGCACCCGGTGACTCCCGAGGTCCTCGGCGTCACCGCCTACCGCTCCGTGTCCGACGTGCCCCAGGCGCCCGACCTCGCCGTCCTGGCCGTGCCGGCCGCCGTCGTCGCGTCCGTCGCGCAGGAGTGCGGCAGGCGTGGGGTGCGGGCCCTGCTCGTGGTGTCGGCCGGCCTGGACCGCGAGGACGGGCACGCCCTGCTGTCGGCCTGCCGCCGGTACGGGATGCGGCTCGTCGGCCCGAACTGCCTGGGCCTGGCCAACACCGAGGACGGCGTGCGCCTGGACGCCACCTTCGCCGCCGACCTCCCCAGCCCGGGAACCGCCGGCGTGGCCGTGCAGTCGGGCGGTGTGGGCATCGCGCTGCTGGCCGGTCTGTCCCGGCTGGGCATCGGGGTCTCGACCTTCGTCTCGCTCGGCGACAAGTACGACGTCAGCGGCAACGACATGCTCCAGTGGTGGGAGAGCGACGGCCGGACCGATCTGGCGCTACTGCACCTGGAGTCCTTCGGCAACGCCCGGGCCTTCTCCCGCACCGCCCGCCGCGTGACCCGTAGCGTCCCCGTGCTGACCGTCGACGCCGGGCGGACGGAGGTCGGCCGGCGGGCCGCCGCCTCGCACACGGCTGCCGCGGCCACGCCCACCATGACCCGCCAGGCACTCTTCCGGCAGGCCGGGGTCACGTCCACCCGCTCCATCGCCGAGCTCCTCGACACGGCCGCGTTCCTGCACTCCCAGCCGCTCCCGGCCGGTCGGCGGGTGGCCGTCGTCTCCAACGCCGGCGGGACCGGCGTCCTCGCGGCGGACGCCGCGGTCGAGGGTGTGCTGGGTGTGCCGGCCTTTTCGCCGGAACTGACCCGGCGGCTCATCGGGGCCCTCCCCAGGGGCGCGGCCGCGACCAACCCGGTCGACACCACCGCCGCCGTTTCCGAGGACCAGCTGCGGGGCTGCCTGGCCGGGCTGATCGGGAGCGGGGAGGTGGACGCCCTGATCGTGTCCCTGGTCCCCACGGCCGTCGCCGCCGCCACCGGGGACGACCTCGTTCGCTCCGTCCTGCGCACCGCGCGGGACCACCCCTTCCCGGTCGCCGTCGTGCTCCCCGGCCAGGCCGAGTCGGCCCGCTGCCTGACCGGCCTCGACGTCACCGTCCCCGCCTACGCCGACCCCCGGTCCGCGGTGCGGGCACTGGCGCACGCCGCGGACCGCACCGACTGGCTCGCCCGCCCGGTGGGCACCCCGGCGGACGTCCGAGGGGCCGACACCCCCCGCGCCTCCCGGCTCGTCGACGAGTACCTCCAGGCTCGTCCCGACGGCGGCTGGACCGACCCCGACACCTGCGCCGCTCTCCTGGACTGCTACGGCGTCGCGCAGGTCCCGTGGGCGTGGGCGCACAACGAGTCGGACGCCGTCTTCGCGGCCCGCCGGTTCCGCGGCGGCCAGGGCGCAGCGGTCCTCAAGGCGTACTGGCCGGGCCTGGTGCACAAGAGCGAGGAACACGCCGTCCGGCTCGACCTGCGCGACGACGCCGCCGTGACGGACGCCTACCGCGACGTGGCCGAGCGCTTCCGCGGAAAGCTCACGGGCGTCCTCGTCCAGCCCATGGCCCGCGGCGGCGTGGAGCTCTTCGCCGGGGTCGTCCAGGACGCGGTCTTCGGGCCTCTGGTGATGTTCGGTCTGGGCGGCACGGCGACGGAGGTGCTCGCCGACCACGCCGCCCGGCTGGCGCCGCTGACGGACCAGGACGTGACCGAGCTGGTGGGCGCGCCCCGCTGCGCCCCGCTGCTCCTCGGCCACCGCGGCGCCGCACCCGTCGACCTGGAAGGTCTGCGGCAGCTCCTGGCGCGGCTGTCCCGGATGGCCGGTGACCTGCCGCAGCTCGCCGAAGCGGACCTCAATCCGGTCATCGCCCGACCCGACGGCATCGACATCGTCGACGTCCGGGTGCGGCTGGCGCCCAGCCGGGCGTACGACCCCTATCTGCGCCGGCTGCGCTGAAGCAGGTCGGGCGGACCGGGTGTGCAAGCAGTGCATTTGCCTCGATCCGGTGCAGACTGTTCGCATGGCCGAGGACCAGGTACAGCTCGGGATGACCTGGGTGGCGTCCGTCTCGGGTGTGGCGTTGGTGCTGATCGTCCTGCGGGACGTGTTCCACACCCTGTGGCACCCCACGCGCCACGGCGGCCTGAGCCGTGTGATCATGACCGCCCTGTGGCGGCTGTCGAAACTCTCGCCGCGGCGGCACCGGGCCACCGGGCTCGCCGCGCCGGTCGGCATGGCGGCGGTCGTCGCGACCTGGGCCCTGGCGGCCGTCGTCGGCTGGGCCCTCGTCTACTGGCCGCACATGCCGGACGCCTTCACCTACGCGCCCGACCTGCGGCCGACCGATCACGCGGGCTTCCCGGACGCGGTCTACCTCTCCCTGGTCCACCTCTCGACCCTGGGGCTGGGTGACATCGCGCCGGCCACGGGCTGGCTGCGGATCGTGGCGCCGATGGAAGCGCTGGTCGGCTTCGCCCTGTTGAGTGCGACGGTGGCCTGGACGCTGGGGATCTTCCCGGCCCTGGCCCGGCGGCGCGCTCTCGCGCTGCGGATCTCGCACCTCGTCCGCACGCGTCCGACGACCGAGCAGCTGGACGCCGACGCCGGCGCCGCGATTCTCGACAGCTTGGCGGCAGACGTGTCCGTGATCTCCGTGGACTTCCTGCAGTACGCCGAGTCCTACTACTTCCAGGACGGCGACGACCACATCTCCCTCGCCGGCCAGGTCACCGGCGCCCTCAACCTGGCGGACCAGGCATCGGTCGCCCGGCACCCCGACGTGCGGATGTCGGCGGCCGTCCTGCGCGCCGCCCTGGACGACCTGGCCGTCATCCTCGACGACCGCTTCCTGCGCGTCGAGGGGAGCACGCGCCGGATCTTCGGCGCGTACGCCCGCGATCACGGACGTCCCGAGCCCGTCTGACCGCCGTCCGGTCCGGGCTGCTCCGGTGCTGGCCGCTCCGGTCCGTGCCGTTCCGGTCCGTGCCGTTCCGGTCCGTGCCGTTCCGGTCCGTGCCGTTCCGGTCCGTGCCGCTCCGGCCCTGGCGCGGCGACGGTCTCCTCGTCGGTCAGGCGGGCCCGCCAGCCGCTGACGTGGTCCTCGGGCATCGACGCCAGGCGGGCTATCTCCGCGTCGCTGCGCCCGTCGGACCAGGCCAGGATCCGGGTCACGGTGCGGTTGCGCGCGGCGCGGAAGTCCTTGAGCACGTGCTCAAGGCGTTCGACCTCCTCCGCTTCGCGGACGAGCTGCCGGTCCACGGCGGAGCGTTCCTCCGCACGCAGCCCCCGCAGGTAGGCGGGCAGGCCCGTCAGGACCAGCCCCTCCGCGTGCGCGGCGTTCTGGAACCCCTCGGCCAGCGACGCCAGCACGCAGTCGGGCACGTCGGCGAGCGTGGCGCCGAGGGGTTTGGCGGCCTCCCAGGCGCCCCTGCCCGTCTCCGTCGTCTCCAGCCAGACGCGGGCCTCCGTCGGCGTACGGTCGCCGCACGCCTGTGCGCGGTAGGCGTAGAGGGCGGCACGGTGGCCGTAGAAGGTGAAGCCCTCCTCCAGGCGGCGGCCGGCGGCGTGGCACATCCGCCCCGGTACACCGCCGTAGCCGGTCGGAGGACGGTAGTCGGCCCAGGCGTCGAGTTCGGCGTCCGTGGCCACCGCCCAGGACGTCTCGCACAGGTCGGGGTTCAGGGCGAGGAACGCGCCGACCTCGACGCGCCAGGCCGGGGTCGGCGTCGTGCGCGGCGCCGGCCGTACGAGCCTGCCGGAGGGATCGAAGGAGTGGGTCGTGGCCTGTTCGACGTCGTCCCACGCGGTGGCGGCCTCGGCCGACCATTCCAGCTCGCCGGCCGGCCCGATCCGGTGGATCGAATCCACCAGCCGCTGCACGGCGGGCAGGATCCGCAGGGCGAGCGCGTGCAACTCCTCGGCGCTGAAGAACCGCCAGGAGCACCCGCGCCGTTCGTCGTGGGTCAGGTGGTCCAGCAGCCGCACCACGATGGCGGGGGGCGGCACTGCGCCGTCGCCGAGCGCCTTGCGGGGGACGCCGGGGAGCCGGCCGACGTGGTCCTCGGCCGGGGCCCGCCAGTCGGTGTCGCCGAACCAGACGCCGCCCTCGGACACGTCCACCGCCAGCCACTGGCGGTAGGCCGTCCCGGGGCCGTAGCGCCGTTCCTGCTGCTCGGCGTGCTCGTCGTGCCATACGTACTCGGCCGGAGGCGGATCCAGCTCCACGGCCAGGAAGGCGTCCTCGGGGCGGTAGCCGGGCAGGACGTGGGCCGTTCTCGCAGTGCTGTCGGCGGCGGTCATGAGGGGTTTCCTCTCGGTGGAGCGTCAACCGCCGCCAACGTAGTGCGCTCGAACCAGGGTAGTTTAAGTTTCAGCCATCGTGGCCGGTGGTCGGCCGTGCCGGGAAAACGGGCGCCGGGGCGGGGTCTACGCGCGTCCAGGCCGGAATCAAGTTGGCCGAGTCCACCCGTCGTTGACGCCCTTGGCGCCGAAGCGGAGGTCTCTTGACACCCCGCGGCGCAGCCAGCAGGATCGCAGCGTGAACCTGTCAGACAGCCAGACAGGTGGCCCGGGACCCCGGCGCGTCAGCGCCATGGAAGCGGTCTTCAGCCACCTGCGCAGCGCCATCGAGCGCGGCGAATACGCGGTGGGGGACAAGCTCCCCTCCGAAGCGGAGTTGTGCCGGACCCTGGAGGTCAGCCGGCCCGTGCTGCGGGAGGCCCTCAGGGCCCTGCAGGCCATGGGCCTGACCGTCTCCAGGAGCGGCAAGGGCACGTTCGTCGTGGCCAACACGGTCGAGGACCCCACCTTCGGCGACTACGCCGCCAGCGACCTGCTGGAGGTGCGCCGGCACGTCGAGATCCCGGTCGCCGGGTACGCCGCGCTGCGCCGGACCCCGGAGGACCTCGACCACCTGGGCCATCTGCTGGACCGGATGGAGCAGGAGACGGACACCACCGCCTGGGTCGCCCTGGACACCGTCTTCCACCTGGCGGTGGCCGAAGCGTCCCGCAACCCGGTCTTCCGCCGGGTCATCGAGGAGATCCGTGACGCACTGGCGCGTCAGTCGACCTTCCTCAACGAACTGGGCGGCCGCCGCGAGCAGTCCAACTGCGAGCACCGGGCGATCCTCGAGGCGCTGGCGGACGGATCCGAGCACGACGCGGTCGAGGCCATGTCCCACCACCTCCTGCGGGTCGAGACGACCCTCACCGACATCGTGCGCCCCCAGCGCGCGGCCACCCCCACGGAAGGCGACCCCGAGGCGTGAGCGAGCAGTTCCTCAAGGACGAGAAGCGCCCCACGACCCGACACGTCGACGCCGGGGACACCGGCTACAGCAAGTCGTTGAAAGCCCGGCACGTCAACATGATCGCCATCGGAGGCGCGATCGGCACCGGGCTCTTCCTCGGCGCGGGCGGACGCCTCGCCGACGCCGGACCCTCCCTGTTCGTCGCCTACGCCGTCTGCGGGATCTTCGCGTTCCTCGTCGTCCGCGCACTCGGCGAACTCGTGCTGTACCGGCCGTCCTCCGGCGCCTTCGTCTCCTACGCCCGGGAGTTCCTCGGGGAGAAGGGCGCGTACACCGCCGGCTGGATGTACTTCCTCAACTGGGCGACCACCGGCATCGCCGACATCACCGCCGTCGCCACGTACACCCACTACTGGGGCCTGTTCTCCGACGTCCCGCAGTGGGTGATCGCGCTCGTGGCCCTGGCCGTGGTCCTCGCCGTGAACCTCATCTCGGTGCGGATCTTCGGCGAACTGGAGTTCTGGTTCGCCATCGTCAAGGTCAGCGCGCTGGTGGTCTTCATGGGCATCGGCATCTTCCTCCTGGTGACGCGGCACCCCGTCGACGGCGCCGTCCCCGGCCCGTCCCTGATCACCGACAACGGCGGGATCTTCCCCAACGGCCTGCTGCCCATGCTGCTGATCGTCCAGGGGGTCGTCTTCGCCTACGCCTCCGTCGAACTGGTCGGCGTCACGGCCGGTGAGACCGAGAACCCCGAGGAGATCATGCCGAAGGCGATCAACTCGATCATGTGGCGCGTGGGCCTCTTCTACGTCGGCTCGGTCCTCCTGCTGTCGATGCTGATGCCGTGGCACGGCTACAGCGCCGCCCAGAGTCCGTTCGTGACCGTGCTCTCCCACATCGGCGTCCCGGCGGCCGGCGACGTGATGAACCTCGTGGTCCTCACCGCCGCCATGTCCTCGCTCAACTCCGGCCTCTACTCCACCGGCCGCATCCTGCGCTCCATGGCCGTCAACGGTTCCGCCCCGCGCTTCACCGCACGGCTCAGCCGCAGCCAGGTGCCCTACGGCGGCATCCTGCTCACCAGCGGCATGTGCGTCCTCGGCGTCGGCCTCAACTACCTGGTCCCCGCGGACGCGTTCGAGATCGTGCTGAACCTCGCCGCCCTCGGCATCCTCGCCACCTGGGGCATGATCATGGTCTGCCACCTCCTCTTCTGGCGCCGGACCCGCGACGGCGAGCTGACGCGCCCCGCCTACCGCCTGCCCGGCTCCCCCTGGACCGAACTCGTGACGCTGGCCTTCCTCGCCTCCGTCCTGGTCCTCATGTACGCCGACGGCGGCGCCGCGCGCACCACCGTGCTGTGCGTGCCGCTGATCGCCGCGGCGCTGGTGGCCGGCTGGTACGCCGTCCGCGGCCGCGTGGCGCGCTCCGCCGCCCGGCACGAGGGCTGAGCCGACCACTCGCCCCGGCCCGGCCACCCGGCCCACCCCGTGCCGGGCCGCGGGCTCACCCCGGCCGGGCGGCGAGCTCACCCCGTGCCGGGCCGCGGGCTCACCCCGGCCGGCCACGGGCCCCCCCCCCCCCCCCCCCCCCCCCCCCGCCCCCCCCCCC
>NZ_JAJAUY010000056.1 GCF_020532625.1 Streptomyces antimicrobicus
GGCCGCTGGTCGGGCCGACCCGCTGAACCGGGCCGGGGGGCGCAGCCGGCCCCGCGCCCCTGACCGGGGTCACCGAGCCCAGCCGCTGGTCGGCCCCACCCACTGACCCGGCCCGGCGGGCGCAGACGGCCCCGCCCCTGACCGGGGCCTACGGGTCCACCCTTGCCCTGGCCGGGCCCACCCGCTGACCTGGCTGACGCGGTTGGGGCGAAGCCCGTCCCGCAGGGGCGCGGGGAACGGCGCGACCAGCCCCGCAACGACCGCCAGTCAGCGACGCACCGTCGCCACCGGGGCGCAGCCCAGCCGCCGAACCCGGAACCACCGCCGAACTGACGGCCGCCCACGGCTACGAACCCTCCCGCCCGACCGGGCCGCGTACGAAGCCCCTCCCGCGGGGGCGCGGGGAACGGCGCGACCAGCCCGCGAGCTGGCAGGGGGCGACGTGCGGTGACTGCCTCGGCAGGGTCGGACCGGCGGTGCCGCAGGGGGAATGCCGGTCCGCGGCCTCCGGTCGTCGCTGGTCGGGCGCGCAGTTCCCCGCGCCCCCAGAGGCAGGCCCTGCCCAGCCAAAGTCACCGCACCCGGCAGACCCGTGCGCAACCCCGCCGCAGGGGCGAATGCCGGTTCGCGACCACCGGTCGTCGCTGGCTGAGCGCGCAGTTCCCCGCGCCCCCAGAGGCAGGCCCTGCCCAGCCAAAGTCACCGCACCCGGCAGGCCCGTGCGCAACCCCCGCCGCAGGGGCGAATGCCGGTCCGCGACCATCGGCCGTCGCTGGTCGGGCGCGCAGTTCCCCGCGCCCCCCAGAGGCAGGCCCTGGCCAGCCAAGTCACCGCACCCGGCAGGCCCGTGCGCAACCCCCGCCGCAGGGGCGAATGCCGGTCCGCGACCATCGGTCGTCGCTGGTCGGGCGCGCAGTTCCCCGCGCCCCCAGAGGCAGGCCCCGCCCAGCCAAGTCACCGCACCCGGCAAGCCCGTGCGCAACCCCCGCCGCAGGGGCAAATGCCGAACCGCGACCACCGGTCGTCGCTGGTCGGGCGCGCAGTTCCCCGCGCCCCCAGAGGCAGGCCCCGCCCAGCCAAGTCACCGCACCCGGCAAGCCCGTGCGCAACTCCGCCGCAGGGGCGAATGCCGGTCCGCGACCACCGGTCGTCGCTGGTCGGGCGCGCAGTTCCCCGCGCCCCCAGAGCCAGACCCCGCCCAGCCAAGTCACCGCACCCGGCAGACCCGTGCGCAACTCCGCCGCAGGGGGAAATGCCGGTCCGCGACCACCGGTCGTCGCTGGTCGGGCGCGCAGTTCCCCGCGCCCCCAGAGGCAGGCCCCGCCCAGCCAAAGTCACCGCACCCGGCAGGCCCGTGCGCAACCCCGCCGCAGGGGGAAATGCCGGTCCGCGACCACCGGTCGTCGCTGGTCGGGCGCGCAGTTCCCCGCGCCCCTCAGGGTGGCTTCGCCCCCGCCGAAGTCGTCGCCTGCGGCGGGCCGTTGCGCAACCCCGCCGCAGGGCGATGCCGTCTCGCGGCCACCCTCGTCGTCGGCCGGGCGCGCAGTTCCCCGCGCCCCCAAAGGCAGGCCCCCTCCCCGCCCGGCCCAAGTCACCACGCCCGGACGGGGTCGGTGCGCAACCCCGCCGCTGGGGGACGGGGCCGGTCCGCGGCTGCCCCGCCAGCGCTGGCTGAGCGCGCAGTGCCCCGCGCCCCTTCGGGCGCGGCCCGCGCGGACCCAGCCACCGCCCCCGGCCGGGGGGGCGGGCCCGTCGTCCCGCTGCCCGAGTGGTCCCCCCGGCACGTCTTCGCCGCGGCTGCGGTGTCGGCTCCGGGTGTGGGCGGCGCCCCCGCGGCGGGGCCGGCGGGGGCGCAGCCCCCTGGGTCAGTGGGCTTCGCGGATCAGGGTTCGGACCATGCGGCAGGTGACGTTCGACGGGCGGTGGATGCCCGTGCGGGCCGCCATCGTGCGTATCTTGCGGTTCGTCGCGCGGGTGGCGTCGTACGTGCCCGAGTCGAGCAGGAATATGGCCAGGCGCATGGCCTTCAGGCGCCGGTTGTGGCTCTCGTACCACTCGCGGGGCAGGCCCGCGGGCAGCGGCTTCTTCTTCGGCGGTTCGATGATCGCGGCAGCGGCCATCCACAGCCTCCCAAACGGTAGTTGACGGTCGGTCTGCTCCGGTCCTTCTCTGTTCCTTCGCTGTTCCTTCTGTCTTCGATTTTACGGCCCGGCACTGACAAAAGCCCTGGCCGGACGTCGTCGGAGGCGCTGCCGCGCCCCGCCCCCGGCAGGGTCTCGATAGGCTGCCGGGCCATGGAGATCTGGATCAACCCCGCCTGTTCCAAGTGCCGCAGCGCGCTCACCCTGCTCGACGCCGAGGGCGCCGAGTACACCGTGCGCCGTTACCTGGAGGACGTCCCCTCCGAGGACGAGATCCGCGAGGTGCTCGGCCGGCTCGGGCTGGAGCCGTGGGACATCACGCGCACCTCCGATCCGCTGGCCAAGGAGACCGGCGTACGGGAGTTGCCGCGGGAGGCGACGGACGAGGCGCGGGACCGCTGGATCGCCCATCTCGCGGCGCACCCCAAGCTCATCCAGCGCCCGATCATCACCGCTGACGACGGCACCGCCGTCGTCGCCCGTTCGGAGGAGGCCGTCCGCGACGCCCTCTCCCGCAACCGCTAGTCGCAGCTCGCGGCGATCCGCTCCGCGGCCGTCTGCGGCATCGTGTGGTGGGTGGCGTCGGGCAGTACGTCGACCACCGCGCCGAGCGGCAGTACGGCGGCGGCCCGGTGTGCCGCGCGCCGCGCGTCGTGGCAGCGGGCCCGCCCCGCGAACAGCGCCGTGACCGGCAGCCGACCCAGGCTCCCGAGGTCCGGCCGGGGGCCGGTGACCGGCCGGACGGCGGGGAAGCCGGCGGTCGTCTCCTGCAGCCGCAGCCAGTCCGGGTCCACCGGCGCGGCGGCCCCGCCCGACTCCCATGCGAGGAACCCGCGGATGCGCGCCGGGGTCGGTCTCAGCAGCATGGGCAGCGCCCGGAGGAGGTACGCGGGCCGGAAGCCCGCGAACACCTGCGTCGGGTCCAGCAGCACCAGCCGCTTCAGCCCTTCCCGCCCGTCCTGGCCTTCCCGCCCGTCCCGGCCTTCCCGCCCGTCCTGGTCTTCCCGGCCTCCTCCTCCCGCTCCCTCGCGCTCTCCTTCCCGGCCTTCCCGACCCTCCCGCCCCACCCTGGCCGCCGCGTAATGGGCCGCGATCCAGGCGCCGTACGAATGCCCCACGAGCGTGACCGGACTGCCGTCCGGGGCCAGCCCCGCGAGGACCGCGTCCAGCCACGCGACCAGGTCCGGGACCCGGCGGATCGCCGCCTCCGGCGACGGGGTGCTCAGGCCGGGGTCGCCCACGAGGTCCACGGCGTGGACGCGGTGGGTACGGCCGAGGCCCGCCGCGACCACCGGGCCCCATACCGTGGAGGTCGCCCCGCCGCCGGGCAGCAGCACGACCGGTGGCGCGGCGGCCGGGCCGGTGCTGTTGATCCTGGTCCGGCCGTAAGGCGTGGGGAGTTCGACGGCGTCGACGGGGTCCGGCCAGCGCCGGAGGACGGCGTCGTACGCGGAACGGAAAGCGGTGGACGGGATGGTGCCGGCAGCCATGCCAAGACCTCATTCCTCGCTGGGCGATAATCTCGCTCAGCGAGAGATCTTAGACGAACGGAGCGTCGTGGGCCACGCACAGGACCCCTCATCCCCGTCCCCCCACCGGTCGGACGACCGACGGGCTGACCGACTGCACGACCGACCGGACGACCAGCCGCACGACCGACGGCACGACCGACCCGACGAGCGGCAGCGCGAAGCGCTGGTGCATCTGCTGCGGGCCGTCAGTGTGGAGTTCGGGCTGCGGCAGGGCGAGTTCGCCGCGCGCCACGGCATGCACCCCACCGACGTACGGGCCTTGATCTGCCTGCTCGACGCCGACCGAGCCGGCGAGGCGGCCACCGCCGGACTGCTGGGCGCCCGGCTCGCCCTGAACTCGGCCGGGACGACCGCCGTCATCGACCGCCTCGAACGCCTCGGCCACGTCGCCCGCGTCCGCGACGACCGCGACCGCCGCCGGGTGCTGCTCCGGGTGACGCCGGAGGCGGTCCGGCTCGGTCAGGACTTCTTCGGACCGCTGATCGAGGGGCTGCTCGCCCTCGCCGACACCTTCGACGACGCCGAACGCGCCACCGTGCACCGGTTCCTGACCGGCGCCCGCGCCGTGTTCGCCGAGGCCTTCGCGGTGTCCGGAACCGCCGGGGCGGCCACCGCCCGCCGGACCTCGTCCTCATGACCAGCCCCCACCCCGAGGACCCGGCCACCGGAGCCGACCTGCACCTCGACCTGCCCGCCACCGGCCCCCGCCGCACCGCGCTCGCCCAGGCCCTGCGCGAGGCCGTCCGCAGCGGCCGGCTGCGCGGCGGTACGCGGCTGCCGCCCTACCGCGCGCTCGCCGCCGACCTGGGGGTGGCCCGGAGCGTCGTCGCCCATGCCTACGCCGAACTGGTCGCGGAGGGCTGGTTCACCGCCCGCCAGGGCTCCGGGACCCGAGTGGCCGACGGCCTCCCGGCGCCCCGCACGGACGCGGACCCGTACGGCACTCCCTACGGCCTTCCGCACGGCGACGCCCCTACCGCGGCCGCCACCAGCGCCCCCGCCACCAGCGCCCCAGCCACCCCCACCAACGCCACAGCCACGGCCACGGCCACCCCCACCGTCACCACCACCCCGACCGTCCCCGCGCCTGCGGCCCCCGTCCCCGCCCCCGCCCCATCCCGCCACGACCTCACCCAAGGCCACCCCGACGCCGCCGCGTTCCCGCGCTCCGAGTGGTCCGCCGCCACCCGTCGGGCGCTCGCCGCCGCTCCGGCCGAGGCGTTCGGGCCGCAAGGGCCGCGGGGGCGGCCGGAGTTGCGCCGGGCGCTGGCGGAGTACCTGGCCCGGGCGCGCGGCGTGCGGACCGACCCCGAACGCATCGTGGTCTGTGCGGGCTTCGCCGGCGCGCTGCGGCTGCTGGCCGCGGTCCGGCCGCGGGACTGGGCCGTCGAGGAGTACGGACTCCCCTTCCACCACGGGCTCCTCGCCACCGCCGGGGTCCGCCCGCACCCGCTGCCCGTCGACGCCCACGGCGCCCGTACCGAGGCCCTGGACGGCTCCGTCCGGACGGCCCTGCTGACGCCCGCGCACCAGTTCCCGCTCGGCGGCCCGCTGCTGGCCGAGCGGCGGACGGCCGCGGTGGAGTGGGCCCGCTCGGGGCCGGGCCGGCTGCTGGTGGAGGACGACTACGACGGCGAGTTCCGCTTCGACCGCACGCCCGTGGGCGCGCTCCAGGGCCTGGCCCCGGAGCACGTCGCGTACGCCGGTTCGCTCAGCAAGAGCCTCTCCCCCGCGCTCCGGCTGGGCTGGCTGGTGCTGCCGGACGCGCTCGTCGACGAGGTGGTCGCGGCGAAGGGGGTCCGGGAGCCCTGGACGAGCGCGGTGGACCAGCTGACGCTGGCCGAGTTCCTGGACACGGGGGCCTACGACCGGCACGTACGCCGGATGCGGCGGCGCTACCACGCCCGCCGGAAGCAGGTGGTGACGGCCCTGGCCGCGCTGACCGCGCTGACGGCCCTGCCCGACCAGCCCGACCTGCCCGACCTGCCCGACCAGCCCGACCAGTCCGACCAGCCCGACCGGCCCGACCAGCCCGCAGCGAGTGCCCCCGGCACCGCGCCGGGCAGGTCCGCCCAGCCACCCACCCCGGCGTCCGCCCCGCTGCCCACCCCGCCGGGCGTCCGCGTCACCGGCGTCCCGGCCGGTCTGCACGCGGTGCTGGAACTGCCCGAAGGCACCGAGGCCGCCGCGCTGGCGGCCGCCCGCGCGGCGGGCCTGGACCTGGACGGGCTGTCCGGCTACCGCCATCCGGCGGCGGCCCCGGCCGGGCCCGCCCGGGAGGGGCTGGTGATCGGTTACGCCGCCCTGCCGGACCGCGCCTTCGCCCAGGCCTTGGCCACGTTGGTCCCGGTGGTCCGCGGCGTGCTCCGGCGGCACGCCGCGGCGACGCGCTTCCGCGGCGACCCCGTAGGGTGGAACGGGGCAAAAGGGATGTAATCAACGCTTAAGGACAGTCCGTGGACAGGCACGTGCACCGGCAGGAGCCCCAGGCCCCCCAGGCCACACCACCGCCCGCGACGCCCGACACACCACCGCCCGCGACCCCCGGCGCGCCACCGCCCGCGACCCCCGGCACGCCATCGCCCGCTCCCCCGGCCGCGACCCCCGCGGCGCCCCCGCTGCCGCCGCCGCGGCGCGGCGCCGACTGGATGTTCGGCGGGGTCTACGGGACCGTGCTGGCCAGCGGCCTGCTGGCCGCGCTGCACCAGGACGGCGGCGAGTACACGCCGTTCTACGACGCCAGCTGGGTCTTCGTGACGGCGGCAGCCGCCGCCCTCGCGCACGGCTACTCGCACCACATGACCATCCACCAGCGGGGCTCCGTAGGGCACCGCTGGCTGGTGCTCGCGCGGGTGCTGTGGCTGGAGTGGCCGATGATCGCGGCCACCCTGCCCACGGTGGTGCTGCTGAGCGTCGCGGGGCTCGCGCACTGGCACGCGCCCGGGGTGACGGCGGCCGGGCTCGGACTGAACACCGCGCTGCTGTTCGCGTGGGGCTCCTTCGTGGCCCTACGGGTCGGCTACCGCCTGAGATCCGCCCTGCTGATCGGGGCGGCGGACTCCACCATCGGCCTCGCGATCATCGCGGCGAACGCGGTGATCAAGTAGCCCCCCTCCCCGGCGGGCCCCGCACCCAGAACCCCCGCAACCCCGGTCACACCGGCCCCAACTGCCCCTCCGCCTCCGCCAGGATCTCCGTCAGCCGCGCCCCGAAGCCCGCGTCGCGCGGGTCCGGGACGCCCGTGCGGGCCGCATCCAGCAGAGCGTCCAGGGCCCGGCCGTACGCCCCCGGTACGTCGCCCCAGTCCGGCAGCGTGAACACCCCCTCGGCCCCGCGCAGCTCCAGCCGCACCCCGGCGGCGGCCCGCGGGGCGCCCAGGGAGAGGACGGCGGTGCTGGCCGCGCCGGAGGCGTGCCGCAGGGCCAGTTGGACCATGTCCGACGGGCCGCGGGCGGCGGTCACGCCGACCACGTCGCCGAGGACCGGGATCAGCACCGACAGCGCGTGCGGGCCCACGTCCCACAGGCCGCCCTTGGCCTTGCGCCAGGGCGAGTCGGCGTAGGCGCTGGGTGCCCCGTCGGGCGGGAAGACGGCGCCGAGCCAGTGGGCCGAGGCCGTGAACCAGCCCGAGCGCCGGGTCTGGTCGGCGACCCAGCCGGCGGCCGGTTCGGCGAACCGCAGGGTGAGGAAGACGACGGAGGCGACGCCCGCCTCGTCCGCCGCCCGGGCCACCGCCCGCGCCTGCTCGACCGTCGTGGCGACCGGCTTGTCCAGCAGCAGGTGGCAGCCGGCGGCCGCGGCGCGCACGGCGAGCGGGGCCTGGACGTCCGGCGGCAGGGCGAAGGCGGCGACGTCGCAGTCCGCGAAGAGCGCGTCCGCGTCTTCGTACACCTTCACGTCGTATTTCTGCGCCAGTTCGGCCGCGGCCTCGGGGCGCCGGCCCCAGACTCCGGCGAAGTCGGAGCCGGCGTGCGCGGCGAGGGCGGGCGCGTGGGTGCGGTGGGCCCAGGGGCCCGTGCCGAGCAGCCCGATCCTGGGCCTGGCACCTCCGGCGGCGGGGGTCAAATCGTACGAAATGCTCACGTGCTCAGTCTGCCCCACCCGGACGGGTGTGCGGCCCCCGACCCGCAGGACCCGGCCGACCTGCGGAGGAACCGCCGGTAACACGCGGTTCACACACGGGCAACGGCCGGGAAATCGCGAACGGGCACGCTGCGGTCGACACCGCAGCAGTCGCAGCACCGCAGAGTCTGAGGATGGGGCCCGTGAGCTACAAGGCTGAGTACATCTGGATCGACGGCACCGAGCCGACGGCGAAGCTTCGCTCCAAGACGAAGATCCTGGAGGCCGGGGCGGAGCTGCCGATCTGGGGCTTCGACGGCTCCTCCACCAACCAGGCCGAGGGCCACGCCTCGGACCGCGTGCTCCAGCCGGTCTTCTCCTGCCCGGACCCGATCCGCGGCGGGGACAACCTGCTGGTGCTGTGCGAGGTCCTGAACATCGACATGACCCCGCACGAGTCGAACACCCGGGCGCTGCTGCGGCCGGTCGCGGAGAAGTTCGCCGCGCAGGAGCCGATCTTCGGCATCGAGCAGGAGTACACCTTCTTCGACGGCGCGCGCCCGCTCGGTTTCCCGGTCGGCGGCTTCCCGGCCGCGCAGGGCGGTTACTACTGCGGCGTCGGCGCGGACGAGATCTTCGGCCGCGAGATCGTGGAGAAGCACCTGGACCACTGCCTGGCCGCCGGCCTGAACATCTCCGGCATCAACGCCGAGGTCATGCCCGGCCAGTGGGAGTTCCAGGTCGGCCCGCTGTCCCCGCTGGAGGTCGCCGACCAGCTGTGGGTGGCCCGCTGGCTGCTCTACCGCACCGCCGAGGACTTCAACGTCTCCGCCACCCTCAACCCCAAGCCGGTCAAGGGCGACTGGAACGGCGCGGGCGCCCACACCAACTTCTCCACCAAGGCGATGCGCGAGGACTACCGCGCGATCATCGCCGCGTGCGAGGCGCTGGGCGAGGGCAGCAAGCCGCTGGACCACGTCAAGAACTACGGCGCGGGCATCGACGAGCGCCTGACCGGTCTGCACGAGACCGCCCCGTGGAACGAGTTCAGCTACGGCGTCTCCGACCGCGGCGCCTCGGTGCGCATCCCGTGGCAGGTGGAGAAGGACGGCAAGGGCTACATCGAGGACCGCCGCCCGAACGCCAACGTCGACCCCTACGTGGTCACCCGCCTGATCGTGGACACCTGCTGCACCGGCCTGGAGCGCGACGGCCTGGTCTGAGCGCGGCGGCCCTCGCCTCTCCGCGAGGGTCGGCTCCGCCCGCACGCCCGCACGCCCGCACGTCCGTCCGTCCGTCCGCACGCCCGCACGCCCGCACGCCCGCACGTCCGTCGGTCCGCTCCTCCCGACCGCCTCCCGACCCGCCCCCGTCCCGTCTCCCGGCCGAGAACTCCGGCCAGGAGGCGGGACGGTTCTGCTCGCGATGTGAGACGAGCGGGCGACGACGAGCGGTGGAAGGGGTGAGGCGGCCAGGGGTTTGTCAGGGTTTGGGTGCGGAATTTGGGATTCCGCTCCAGTGGCTGAGATGCGCCCTGCCGACGGCCCGCGGGATCTGCTTCAATGTGGGCCATGGCCAGCCATTCGCACACCTCGACAGGTCGCAGCGACCTGGAGCCGTTCTGGCCGTCCCGCCAGGATCACGATTTCGACCGGGTGTGTTGCCGCGCGAAGAACGCGCCGGCCCTCTAACGCCTTCCGGAACTCTCCGATCGGACCTTCCCGAAGGCTTTCGGTCTGCGCGGTACGACGACTGACCTCTCGTCCGATGCGTCTTCTGCCGACTCCGCGTGAAAGAGCTGACCACTCATGGCGAACACCCGTTCCCTGGCTTCTGCGGCGACCGCCGCCACCGCTGCGACCGCGAACGCTCCCCGCTCCTTCCCCTCCGCCGGCCCCCGCCACCGCCTTCGCGCCGTGGACCGGGACGAAGTGGCCCGCGTGGTGGACCTCCTGCCGCCCGGCGCCACCCTGCTCCCGGCCCCCCAGCACACCGTGCCCGCGCTGCCCGGCCGGCCGCCGATGATCGGCTACCTGGTCCTCGTACCGGCCGACCAGCAGCCCGCACTCGCCCTCGCCCCGGCCCTGACCGCGGCCGGGGCCCCCGCCGACGCTCCGGTCGGAGCCCCGGCCGACGGCCCGGGCGCGGCGCCCGCCCGCGGACACGGCGACGCGGGCGCCGTCGGGGACGCGCTCGTGCGGATCGACACCGCGCAGCGCACCGCCGAGGTCGACGGCCAGGTGCTGGACCTGACGTACCTGGAGTTCGAGCTGCTGGCCCACCTGGTGGCGAACCCGCACCGGGTGCACAGCCGGGACCAGCTCGTCACCACCGTGTGGGGCTACGGCCACGTGGGCGACGGCCGCACCGTGGACGTCCACATCGCGCGGCTGCGCCGCAAGCTGGGGCCCCGCCACCGCGGTGCCATCCAGACCGTGCGCCGGGTCGGTTACAAGTACGCCCCCTGACGGCCGAGGGCCCGCGCTCGCGAGGAGGGAGCACGGGCCCAGGACCGCCGGCGCGCGCGGCCGAACCGCCCCTGGCGCGCGCCACCGGTCAGTCCGGCGCGCGCCACCGGTCGATCCGGCGCGCGCCACCGGTCAGTCCGGCGTCACGCGGCGGCCGTCGGCGTGGAGCCCGGCTCGCGCCGCCGGGCGGCCAGCAGGCCGAGGACGACGTCCACGGCGAGGAACGCCAGCAGGCTGATGCCCAGCAGCGGCACGAACCAGCCCACCACGGCCGTCACGGCGGCCAGCGGCAGCAGCACCGCCGCCGGGAGCTTGCGCCACGCGCCGCGCGGCTGCGGCCGCCCGAACGACAGGGTCCGGTCCTTCGTCGGCCTGCGCAGCCACCACATCCGGTAGCCCCACACCACCAGGAACATGACCGCGAGCGCGAGCAGCGCCAGCGCGATCTGGTTGACCAGACCGAACATCAGTCCCATGTGCACGTCGATGCCGAACCGGGTGAGCTGGGCGAGCACCGGGTAGTCGGCGAACCGCAGTTCGTCCATGACCCGCCCGTCGGCCGGGTCGACGGCGACGGCGTCCAGGTGCACCGGGACCTGCCGGTCCCGCTCCTTGATCACGTAGCCCTTGCCGTTCGCGGGCAGAGTCACCTGCACGCTGTCGGTGACCCCGGCGGCCCGGGCCGCCTCGACGGCCCGGTCGAGGCCGACGTCCGCGCGGGCGGGCATGTCCGGCATGGTCCCGTCCGGCGCCATGTGGTGCCCGGCGTGCTCGTCGCCGCCGTCGGCCGCGCCGCCCGGGAGGGTGGCGGACACCGAGGGGGTGGCGCCGCCGAGCCGGTCCTGGAGCTGTCCGATGTTCTCGCCCGCGTACGTCGACCAGGTCAGGCCGGTCGCGGACAGCACGACCAGACCGGCCGCGGCCCACAGGCCGACCGAGCCGTGCCAGGACAGCGTCCGGCGCCGCCCGCCGGCCTCCGCCGTGCGCTCGGGCAGGAAGAGCTGGGCGCGGCGCCGGCGGCGCCGGCCGATCCACAGGGCGAGGCCGCCGAGCGCGACCACCCACAGCCAGCTGGCGGCCAGCTCGCTGTAGATCCGCCCGGTCTCCCCGAGCTGGAGGCTGGAGTGGAACTCGCTCAGCCAGGCGCGCAGCGGCAGCGCGTCACCGGCGGTGGTGAGCCGGCCGCGCACCTCGGCGGTGTAGGGGTCGACGAAGACGGTGAGGTTCTCCCCCTCCGCGAGGGCCGGGGTCTGCAGGATCACCCGGGTGGTGGCATCGGCCTCGGGTGCGGGCCACACGCCGACGACCTTGCCCTGCGGGGCCGCCTTGGTGGCGGCCTCGACCTGGGCGCTCAGCGGCAGGGCGCGTTCGCCGACGGTGTCGACCGTGAGCTCGTGCGCGTAGAGGATCTTCTCCGCCTGGAAGGACAGGGCGTACAGGAACCCGGTCGCGGCGGCGAGGAAGAGCAGCGGGGCTATGAGGAGCCCGGCGTAGAAGTGCATCCGCAGCAGCAGGGGCCGCAGCGCGGCCCAGGTACCGGCCCCGCGGCGCACGGCCGACGTGGGGCCGGGCCCGGCCTCGGTCGCGGTCGCGGGGGTGGTGGTGGTGGTGGGGGTGGGGTCTGCGGAGTCCCGGACATCGGTGTCCGGAAGCTCGTCAAGGGACATGACCGTCCTCAAGGGTGACGAAGGGCGAAACAGGACAGGGGGAATCGGCCCCGGGTCTCGCCGCTCGCCGGTACGCGGTACGCGGTACGCCGTGCGCGGGTGCGCAGCTACCGCGGATGCGCGAGCGCGCTGTGCGCAGCGCACCGCGGGCACGCGGCACGCGAGTGCGCGGCACGCGAGTGCGCGGCACGCGAGTGCGCGGGCACGCGGCACGCGAGTGCGCGGCACGCGAGTGCGCGGCACGCGAGTGCGCGGCACGCGAGTGCGCAGTACGCGGCACGCGAGTGCGGCACGCGGTGCGGCACGCGGTGCGGCACGCGGTGCGGCACGCCGCACGCGATACGCGGACCACGCCCGCAGCACACGGCACGGCACACGGCACACGGCACACGGCACACGGGTACGCAGTACCCGCCACGCCACGCCACGCCACCGCACAGCGCGCGACCGCGTCGCACCTCCCGCCGGTCAGGCGCAGGCAAGACGGCCAGGGGCCGGGACGCTGGGGAAGGGCCCGGGCGGTGGGCCGCGGCGGAGGACGGCGTGGGCGTGCACCGCCCCGCGCAGCCTGCGCGGCGGCTCGTGGCGCCGGGGCCGGACCCGCGGCGCGCCGTCCGGGACGGCGGCCGCCGGCTGCGGGCGGATCCGTCCGACGAGCCGTACGGCGAGTGCGCGCAGCGCCCGGGCCAGCCGGAAGACGGCCTGCTCGCCCCGGGCGAGCCAGAGGGCGCAGAACAGACCGGCGAGCACGTGCGCGGCGATCATGCCGAGGCCGCCGTGCCCGGCCGGATGGGCCAGCTGGTCCGCCATGGCCTGGTCGAGGCCCCCGGCCGCCCCGGCCGCCCCGGTCATGTCCGCCAGGTCCGCCAGGTCCGCCAGGCCCCCCGTGCCCGGCATCCCGCCGGGTGCGTGGGCCGTGTGCGGAGGGTGGTGCACGGCCGACGTCGCCGGCGCCCCGCCGACCGCGGCCGGCGGAGCCCCGTGGCCCGCCGCCGGCCGGCCCTGGCTCCCGGCGAAGACCAGGTGCAGGACGGCCTGGACGCCGAGCAGCGCGGCCGAGATGGAGAGGGGCCCGCGCCGGCGGCCGGTGCCGAACCAGGCCAGCACGGCGGTCACCGCGAAGGCACCGAGCAGTCCGCCGAGCGGAATGTCCCGCCCAGACATGAACAAATGCCCCAGACCACCCCATGCCGTACACACGGCCGCGAACATCGCGGCCCGGGTACAGCGCAGCGGCGCACGGGTGTCGGTCATGTCCCGGCCATGCTCGCACCCCACCGGCGCGCCCCCAAGAGGACCCCCTCGGAGCGTGCTCGAACCCGATGGCCGATCATGACCGGCATGAAGCCCTTGTTCCTGGCTCCCGTCTACGCCGGCGGGGTGCAGCTCGGCGCCTACGCCCTGGACCGGATCGAGGCCGCCGAGCGCGAGCGGGTGCTGCGGGCGTGCTCGACGAACGTCGACAACCTCGCCGCCGGCCGCTGGGAGACCCTGCTGAGCAGCGCCCTCGTGGTCGAGGAACCGATGCCGCTGGCCTACGCCCTGCTACTGCTCGCCGTGCTGGGCTACGCCGAGTACGCCTACGGCGCCTGGTGGACCGCCGGGGTGTTCCTGCTCGGGCACACCACCGCGACGCTGCTGGTGTACGGGGGCCTGCGCGCGCGGCGGCCGGACGCCGTCACCCGGCGGGCGCTGGACGTCGGCACCAGCTACGGGTTCAACGCGGTGCTGGGCGCCCTGACCTCGGCGCTGCCGCGCGGTCCGGTGCGGACGACGGCCCGGGCCGGGCTGCTGGCGCTCGCGGTACGGCCGGTGCTGCGGCGCGGACGGACGTTCACGGACGCCGGACACCTGGTGGCACTGGGCCTCGGTGTCGGGCTCTCGATGGCGGTCGATTACCTTTCCTGTCCAGAGCATCGGAAAATCACATAACACGTCACATACGTGACAGGTCGGACCGCACACCGGGCCGACCCCTCCGTACACCGCTGGAGCCGCCACGATGACCGCCACCGCCACCCCCTCCACCACCGTCGCCAACCTCCGCGACCTCGGCGGTACTCCCCTCGCCGGCGGCCGTACGGTGCGCCCCGGCCTGGCCCTGCGCTCGGGCCAGCTGGACCGGCTGGACGTGGAGGCCGACCCGGTGGTGGCCGCGCTGGGACTGCGCACGATCGTCGACTTCCGCACCGAGGCCGAGCGCGCCGCCCACCCGGACCGGGTCCCGGCCGGGGCCCGGATGCTGGTCGGGGACGTCCTGGCGGACCGGGTGCTCTCGGGGGAGATGCCGGCGGCGGCGCAGCTGAAGGACCTGCTCTCGGACCCGGCGGTGGCGGAGAAGCACCTCGGCGGCGGGCGGGCGCAGGCGCTCTTCGCCCAGACGTATCGTTCCTTCGTCAGCTCCGGCTCCGGCCGCGCCGCGTACCGCATGCTGCTCACCGAGCTCGCCGACCCCGCCGCCGGGCCGCTGCTCTTCCACTGCACGGCCGGCAAGGACCGCACCGGCTGGGCCGCGACCGTGGTCCTCGCGCTGCTCGGTGCCGACGAGGAGACCCTCATGGCCGAGTACCTCTCGGTGAATCCTGCGGTCCGGCAGGCCTTCGCCCCGCTGATCGAGGGCTTCACGGCGTCCGGCGGCGACCCGGAGATCGCGCTCGCGCTGATCGGCGTGGTCCCGGCGTACCTCCAGGCGGCCCTGGACGAGGTGAGCGTGGGCTACGGCTCGATGGAGAAGTACGTACGCGAGGGCCTGGGGGTGCCGGACGAGGTGGTCGAGGCCCTGCGCACCCGGCTGATCGCCTGACCCGGGCCTGCCCTGGGCCTGACCCGCGCCTGCCCCCGGGCCTGCCCTGGGCCTGACCCGCGCCTGAACCGCGCCTGAACCGCGCCCGCCCCGGGCCTGCCGGGACCTGAGCCGTGCCGGGCCCGGCCCGCCCCCGGAGGCTCCGATTCGCCCGAACGGGTGAGTCCGGGCCGGTGACCCGTCGGCGATTCGCTCGTTCAGCTGAACGTGACTGCTCCGGACACCGCCATCCGCCCGCTCGACGTCGAAACGGCCGAGGCCGCCATCGTCGAGCACTACCCCCGGCTGGTGCGGATCGCCTACCTGGTGCTGCCGCCCGCCCTCGGCCGCACCCGCCGGGTGCTCACCGCGCACTCCCTGGCCCAGCGCGCCCTGCCGCGCGGCCGGGAGTCCGCCCCGCAGGGCGGCCGGTCGGGGCGGCGGGGACGGGTCCCGGCCCCGCGCGAGGCCGGCGCCGACCCCGGGTACGCGTACGTACGGCTGCGGGTGCTGCGCTCCGCCCTGGAGGCCGGGCTCCCGCTGACCTTCCGGGCCCTGCCCCGGCGCGCCCAACTGCCCCCGGGGCTGCCGCAGGTGTGGGGCCTGCGGTTGTTCCCGCGGGCCGGCGGGGCCGAGGAACTGGCCCTGGACCAGTGGCTGGCCACCCTCGACGGCCCCGCCCGGGCGGCCTGCGTACTGCGCGCCCTGGAGCGGCTGCCCGAGCCGGAGGTGCTCAAGGTGCTGGCCGAGGCCGGCGTCGCCGACCCGGCGGCGGCCGTCGCGGCGGCCGCGGGCCCGGCCCCGGCCGACGACGCGCTGTTCACCTCCCCCGAGTTCGACCCGTGCGTCCTGCAGGCCCGGCCCACCGACCTGCTGCGCCGCCGCCGGTACCTCAAGGCCGCCCTCGCCGCCGGGGCCGCACTGGCGGTGTGCGGGGCGCTGTTCGCGCTGCCGGGCGGCGGCTGGGGCTCGGACGGCGCGGCAGCCCCGCCCTACGCCCGCAACGCCGCGGCCGAGCAGGCCCTGGACCCCGGCAGGCTGACCCGCGTCGCCGCCGCCGACTGGCGCACGTCGTCCCGCACCGACTTCTCCGTCTGGCCCGCCCGGGGCGACCGGACCGGGGACACCGCGCTGCTGCGGCGGGCGTTGGCGGTCTGGGCCCGGCCCGGCGCCTCCGTCGCCGTCTCGGCCACGCCCGGCACCCCGGCCGGCCCGCCCATGGGACCGGCCCAACTGCTGTACGCGGGCCGGGTGGACCAGGCGGTGGTGGTGCTGTTCCACGACGGCCTGCGCGTGGTGCGCTACGCCGAGCCGGCCTCGGGCACCCAGGGCGCGGCGCTCGACCTGGCCCGGACCGACGGGGCCTCGGCGCAGACCGCCGCCGCCCTGGTGCTGAGCCGGGTGGACGGCAACGTGCGCTACCTGACCGCGCCGTGGGTGACGGGCGTGGCCGTACGGGACCTGCTGGCGCCCGCGGACACTCCGGTCGCGCTGCGCCCGACCCCGGACGGGGTGACCCCGCCGGTGCAGAGCCCGGCCCCCAGCGGCGGCTGCACGAGCTGGAACGCGCTCGCGCTGAGCTCGGCCGCCGGCACCCACCTGGTGACGGACCTGGGCGAGCTGACCCCGGCCCGGCTGACCTCGGGCGCCCCGGGCGCGGAGGGCGAACCGGCGCTGGGCGACTGGTCGAAGAGCGCCTGCCTGCTGTCCTCGGCCCGCTCGCACGGGGTGCGCGAGGTCAACCTCTGGGCGTACGCCAAGCAGTCGCTGCCGGAGAACAACGGCACGGCGTCCTGGCTGTGCGCGCGGGCGGAGACCTGGCGCGGCACCGCGGAGCGGGTGCAGGCGCAGTTCCTCGCGCCGGGCGCGGCGGTGGCGGCGCAGGCGGCGGGCGCGGAGGGCTCGCCGGCCTGCGGGCCGCGGGAGGCGCGGGTGCTGGCGGGCGTGCTGTGGAAGTCGCGGGCCGGTCAGTGGTACGTCCTGGCCGGCGCCAGCCCGCAGTTCGCCTCGCTGGCGGTGACCGGCGGGGCGACCGGCTCGGCCACGGGCCACAAGCTGGCGGTGAAGGCGCCGGCGGGTGCGCAGGTGGAGCTGTCGGGGACCTTGCCGGACGGGACCAAGGCGGGCGTGCTGCGCTGAGCCGCGCGGACGGGCGGACAGACCGAAGGGCGGACAGGCCGAAGGGCGGACAGGCCGAAGGGCGGACAGGCCGAAGGGCGTGACCGGCGTAGCAGCGGACCGGCGTAGCGGCGGACCGGCGTAGCGGCGGACCGGCGTACTCGGTGTAGCGGCGGACCCGTGGACCGGCCGCTGCACGGGGGTTTCCCTGACCGGTACCCCTCAGTACATTGACGCCATGTCTAATAAGCCGCCCGCCCCCGCCCCCGTGGCGTCGGAGCACACCGCGCTTCAGGCCCGCAACGTGTCCTTCGGCTGGGAGGACACCCCGCTGCACTGGCTGCCCGGCGACCCGTTCGCCACGCACACCATCAACGTGCTGCACCTGCTGCTGCCCGCGGGCGAGCGGTGGTTCGTCCACGTGTACAAGCAGGTGCTGCCGTACGTCCGGGACGAACGGCTGCGCGAGGACGTGATCGGGTTCATCGGCCAGGAGGCCATGCACGCCGCCGCCCACGACGAGGTCCTGCCGCACCTGAAGCGGCTCGGCCTGGACCCCACGCCGTACACCGCCCAGGTGGACTGGCTGTTCGAGAAGCTGCTGGGCGACCGGACCCTGCCGCCGGGGCGGGCCCGGGTGTGGTGGCTGAAGGAGCGGGTCGCGCTGATCGCGGCGATCGAGCACTACACGGCCTTCCTCGGCGACTGGGTCCTGAACGCCGAGGAGCTCGACCGCCGGGGCGCCGACCCGATGATGCTGGACCTGCTGCGCTGGCACGGCGCGGAGGAGGTCGAGCACCGCTCGGTGGCCTTCGACCTCTTCCAGCACGTGGACGGCAGCTACCGGCGCCGGGTCCGCACCTGGGCCACCGCCTTCGCCGCGCTGGTGTTCCTGTGGCAGCGGGGCGCGCGGTTCTTCATGGAGAACGACCCCACGCTGGCCGACGGCCGGGCCAGCGTCGGGCAGTTCGTCCGGGCCGGGCGGCAGGGCGTCCTGCCCTCGACCCCGGCGATGCTGAAGTCCATCCCCACCTACCTCTCGCGCCGCTACCACCCCTCGCAGGAGGGCTCGACCGAGCAGGCGGCGGCCTACCTGGCCACCTCCCCCGGTGCGAACGGAGGGGTCCGGCGATGAGGAGGGCCGTCACCGTCACGGCGGTCGCCGGCGCGGCCTGGCTGGCCAAGCGGGCCGTGCGCCGCCGGATCCGCACCTCTCCGCTGTGGCCGCTGCCCGCCCTGGAGACACCGGTCTCGGGCCACTCCCCCCGCCGGACCCTGCGGGCGCTGGTGGTCTCCCGGACCGAACCCGCCGAAGGCGTCGTGCAGCTCACCCTGGAGGCCGGGGACCTGCCGCCGTGGACCCCGGGGGCGCACGTCGACGTCGTCCTGCCCTCCGGGCTGATTCGGCAGTACTCGCTGTGCGGCGACCCCGCCCGGGCGGGCACGTACACCATCGCCGCGCGGCTGGTCGAGGACGGCCGCGGCGGCTCGCGCGAACTGCACGAGCGGGTCACCGAGGGCATGGAGCTGCGGCTGCGGCCCCCGCGCAACCGCTTCGAGCTGCTGCCGGCCCCCGCGTACGTCTTCGTGGCGGGCGGGATCGGCATCACGCCGGTGCTGCCGATGCTGCGCGCGGCCACGGGCGCCGGGGCCGACTGGACCCTGCTGTACGGGGGCCGTTCGCGGGCCTCGATGCCCTTCCTCCCGGAACTGGCGGCGTACGGCGACCGGGTGACGGTCGTCCCGCAGGACGAGGCCGGGCTGCCGGACCTGGCCGCGGCGCTCGCCCCCGCCGCCGCCCGCCCGGGCACCCTGGTCTACTGCTGCGGCCCGGAACCGCTGACGGCGGCGGTCACCGAAGCCGCCCCGGACCCCGCTGCCGTGCGCGTGGAGCGGTTCGCGGCGGCCGGGGCGCGGGCCGAGGACCACGCGTTCACGGTCACGCTCGGGCGCACCGGTACGACCCTCACGGTCCCGGCGGACGGCACGACGCTGGCGGCGGTCCGCAAGGAGCTGCCGTACACGCCGTACTCGTGCGAGCAGGGCTTCTGCGGCACCTGCCGGCAGCGGGTGCTGGCCGGCGAGGTGGACCACCGCGACACCCTGCTGACGGACGCGGAGCGCGCGGACTCGATGCTCCTGTGCGTGTCCCGGGCCAGGGGCGAGCACCTGGTCCTGGACCTGTAGGGGGGCGCCCGGGGCCGGTCGGGGCCGGTCGGGGCCGATGGACGGCACCAGTAGGGTGTCGGGCATGACGACCGGGGTGCGACGCAGGATGGGTGTCGAAGAGCGGCGCCAGCAGCTGATCGGCGTGGCGCTGGAGCTGTTCAGCCAGCGGTCGCCCGACGACGTGTCGATCGACGAGATCGCGGCGGCGGCCGGGATATCCCGGCCGCTGGTCTACCACTACTTCCCGGGCAAGCTCAGCCTGTACGAGGCCGCGCTGCGGCGGGCCGCCGACGAGCTGGCCCAGTTGTTCGTGGAGCCGCGGGAAGGTCCGCTCGGGGCGCGGCTGTTGCGGGTGATGGGCCGGTTCTTCACGTTCGTCGACGAGCACGGACCCGGCTTCTCCGCGTTGATGCGGGGCGGCCCGGCGCACGGGTCCAGCCGGACCAACGCCATGATCGACGAGGTGCGGCACGCCGCGTACCGGCAGATCCTCGCGCACCTGGACGTCGAGGAGCCGCCGCCGGCCCGGCTGGAGCTGGTGGTGCGCTCCTGGGTGTCGCTGGCGGAGTCGACGGCCCTGCTGTGGCTGGAGGGCCGCCGGATCCCGCGGGCGGAGCTGGAGTTGCAGCTGGTGCACGACTTCGCGGCGCTGGCTGCGGTGAGCGCCGCGTACGACGCCGAGATGGCCGGCGTCCTGGTGCGGATCCTGGCCGGCGAGCCCGCCGACGGGCCGTTCGGCGAACTGGTGGCCCGGCTGGCGGCCCTCGCACCGGGGGCGTCGTAGTCCGCCCGCCCGTAGCCGGTCCGCGGCCGGTCCGCGGCCGGTCCGCACCCCCTCGGGCGGCGGGGCCGTGCGACGACAATGTCTTCGTGATCATTGACGACGACATCGTGTTCCGGCCGGCCGAGGACCAGGACGCCGGGGCCCTGGCCGAGCTCTACGACCGCACCGCCCGTTGGATACTCGCGCGCGGCATCGAGCAGTGGAAGCCCGGGGACAAGGACGCCGCGCACTTCCGGGCCCGGATGCGGGACGGCGAGGTGTGGCTGGCCACGGACGCCGACGGCCGGCTGTGCGGGGCCTACGAGCTGTGGTGGTCCGACGAGGAGGCCTGGGGCGTGCAGCCGCCGGTGGCCGGCTACGTGCACCGGCTGATGGTCGAACGCGGCGCCGCGCCCGCCGGGACCGGGCGGCGGCTGCTCGACCATGCCGAGCGGCGGATCGCCGCGACCGGCCGCGAACGGGCGCGGCTGGACTGCGTCAGCGCCAACCCCCGGCTGCTCGCGTACTACCAGGACGCGGGCTACCGGGTGGCCGGGGAGTTCCCCCACAAGCAGGGGGTGGACGGACGGATCTACGGGGTGGTGCTGCTGGAGAAGCCGCTCGGCGTCAGCGTCGGGTGAACACCCCCACCGTGCGGGCCGGGACGCTGAAGGTGCCGGTCGCCCGGTCGTAGGCCGCCCGCCGGGCCACCGGATCGGATCCGGTGGCCTGCACCGGGTGCAGCCGGTAGCCCTGGCCGGCGAGCGCGGCCAGCCGCGGGGACTGCTCGGTGGGCGTGGCGTTGAAGACGATCACCAGGTCGTCCAGGGTCATCGTGATCACGCCCGGGGTCTCGCCGGGGCCCGACAGCGGGAAGGCCAGCCGGTTCTGGACGTCCGCCGCCGTGGTCAGGGCGAAGCCCGGTTCGGTGGTGCGGATGCGCAGCAGGTCGCGGTAGGCGGCCGAGGCCGCCTCGATCTCGGCGCACCCGGGCACCGGCCCGGTGAGCAGCGGCTTGGCGTACGGCCACTTGGCGCGGTTGTCGGCGGCCGGCGGCAGGCCCCGGCCGAAGCCGTTCCCGGCGCGGCAGTCCCAGTGGACGGCGTTGAACCAGTCGCCGCTGTCGTAGGAGTTGCGGTCCAGGGACTTGGAGCGGAGCAGGTCGGTGCCGGCCTGGGAGAGCGCCGGGCCCTGGGAGAGGGTCGCGGTGGCCAGGGCGAGGACCTGCATGCGCGCCTTGTCGGCCTCGGTGGTGCCGGCGGGCAGCTTGTAGGTCAGGGCGTCGTAGAGGGACTCGTTGTCGTGGGCGTCGACGTAGGCCAGGGCGTCACCGGGGGCGGCCGCGTACCCGGCGGGCTGTCCGTTGTAGTCGACCTGTGCGCCCGTGACGGTGCGGCCGCCGCTGTCGGTGAAGCGGTAGCCGGCCAGATTGCCGGTCAGGCCCACCTTGATCAGGTCCTGGGCGTGCAGCAGGCGGGCCTTCTGCTGCTCGGGGCTGCCGCCCGCCGGGGACGCGTTGGGCGCGGTGTACAGGCCGGAGGCGAAGCCCTGGACGCGCGGGTCCTCGTCGAAGGGGCCGCCGCCGCGGACGGCGTCGCGGGCGCGGTCGGAGAAGGTGGCGATGCCGGTGCCGGCCAGGTTCTTCTGGGTGGCCTGGACGAAGCGGGCGTCGTCGGCGACCTCCCCGAAGTTCCAGCCCTCGCCGTACAGCACGATCTGCTTGCCGTCGACGCCGTCCTTCTCCGGGGTGAGCGCGTCGAGGGCCTGGCGGACGGCCAGGATGTTGGCCTTGGGGTGGTGGCCCATGAGGTCGAAGCGGAATCCGTCGACCTTGTACTGCTTGGCCCAGGTGACGACGGAGTCGACGACGAGGCGGCCCATCATGGCGTTCTCGGGGGCGGTGTTGGCGCAGCAGGTGGAGGTGGCGACGGTGCCGTCGGGCAGCAGCCGCTGGTAGTAGCCGGGCACGATCCGGTCGAGGACGGACTGCTCGGACTGGCCGGCGGCCACGGTGTGGTTGTAGACGACGTCCATGACGGTGCGCAGTCCGGCACCGCCGAGGGCCTGCACCATCCTGCGGAACTCGACCGTGCGGGCGGTGCCGTCGGGGTCGCTGGCGTACGAGCCCTCGGGCACGGTGTAGTGCAGCGGGTCGTAGCCCCAGTTGAACCCGTCCTTGGCGGCTGCGGCCGCGACGCAGGCCTGCTGCTGCTCGGAGTCGGGGGCGTAGACCTTCAGGTCGCAGGCCGGTGCGGTGCGGTCCGCCGGGTTCTCCGGGACGGTGCCGAAGTCGAAGGCGGGCAGCAGGTGGACGTACGAGGTGCCGCTCGCGGCCAGCGCCCGCAGGTGCTTCATGCCGGCGGAGTCGGTGTCGGTGAAGGCCAGGTACTGGCCGGGGTGGCGGCTGGTGGGGTCGGCGACGGAGAAGTCGCGGATGTGCAGCTCCTGGATCTGGGCGGAGGTGAACGGCACCGCCGCGGGCTTCTTCAGCTCGCGCCAGCCGGGCGGCTGGAGGGCGGGTGCGGCCAGGTCCACGGCGAGGCTGCGCCGGGAGTCGGTGGTCAGGGCGGTGGAGTAGGGGTCGGTGACGAGGTTGGTGACGACCTGCCGGACGGTGGGCGCCCAGACGGTGACGGCGAACCGGTACGGCTTGCCGGCCCAGGACCGGCCGCCGGTGGCCGACCAGACGCCGGTGGCGTCGTCGCGGCGCATGGGCAGGGTCCGGCCGTCGAGTTCGAGGGCGACCTGCTGGGCGGTCGGGGCCCACACGGAGAGGGTGACCTTGTCGCGGGAGAAGACCGGGCCGAGCGGGGCCTGGGTGGCGTACAGGTCGTCCAGGACGCCCGCCAGCTGGACCCCGGTGGCGGCCAGGACGGCGCCGGTGGCGGTACGGGCGCTGGCGACGAGCTGGCCGCGCAGGGCCTCGCGGACCCGGTCGCGGTCGCGCGGGTCGACGGTGAAGGCCCGCTGACCGGCCAGGTGCGGGAACTTCTGGCGCTGGGCGTCGGTGAGCCGGGTGGGGGTCAGCCGGAGCCACTGGGCCCCGCCCTCGACCAGCCGGCCGTCCCGGACGGTGACGGCGCCGGCCCGGGACGCCAGCAGCTGCACGGAGGCGGCGGCCTCGGGGGCGTTCCAGGCGACGGTGTCGCGGTCGAGCCAGACCGCCTGGGACTTGGCGAGGTCGAGGGCGGCGGCGGAGCCGGTGGGCTGCGGCAGCAGGGGCTTGTCCTGGCCGGCGAGCAGCCAGACCTCGTGTCCGGCGGCCCGCAGGTCGAGGGACTGGTCGGCGGGCAGGTCCTTCTCGTCGCCCTTGTGCAGGATGTAGCTGAGCGAGGTGGCGCCGGGGGCGAGGGGGACCTCGTAGACGGCGCCGTAGGCGTCGAAGCGGGCCGGCGGCAGCGGCTTGGACCAGTCGGTGGGCTGCGCGGCCCCGGTCCACACGTGCAGTCCCCAGCCGTCGTAGGCGCCGTCGGCGCGCCGGTGGTGCAGGACGGCCTTGGCGGTGTCCTGCGGCGGGTGGGCCGGGCGTTCGGTGCGGACGGCCTCCTGGCCCTGTTCCAGCCAGATCTCGCCGGTGCGGGTCACGTCGAGGGTGCGGTCCGCGGCGACGTCCTTGTTGCCGTCCTTGTCGATGACGAGGTAGCCGACGGAGGCGGCCCCGGGCTTGAGGCGGACGTAGGCGAAGGCACCGTAGGCGTCGCGGCCGACGAAGTCGTGGCCGGCGGGCCAGGGCGTCGCCTCGCCGTCGGCCAGGTCGCCCCAGGCGTAGAGCCGCCAGCCGGTGTAGTCGCCGTCGGGGCGGTGGTAGTGGACCACGGCGTAGTCGCGCTGGGTGGCGGTGGGCGCCTCGACGGGCGGGAGCTGCCCGGCCGTGGAGGCGGCGACGGCGGAGGCGGTCCGCCCGGCCCGGTCCACCACGACGGCCTTGTAGCGCAGCGGCGTCCCGGCCGCGGCGCTCAGGTGCTGGGTGACCTTGTACGGGGCGTGGTCGGCGGAGCCGAGGACCTGCCAGCGGCCGTTGCCCTCCTGGGCGGCGAAGACGACCCGGTTGGTGCCGCCCCCGGTGATCTCGGCGGACAGCTCGACCGTGCCGGCGGCGCCGGCGGCCGGGGCCTTGAGGGTCAGGGCCGGGCGGGTGGCGGGCGCGGGCAGCGGCGCGGCCGCGCGCAGCACCGTGGAGCCGAGCGCGGGCACGGTGACGCGGACCTTGCCGGTGGCGGTGACCCGGACCGCGCCCGAACCCCCGTACAGGGCGCGGAACTCGGTGGTGGTGGCGCTGTCGACGGGCACCTCGACGGTCACCGGCTCGGCGGCGTTGTTCACGGCGACGAGGTACTCGGTGCGGGCGCGGCCGTCCTTGCGGGTGGGGGCGTCGGTGCGGGTGAAGGCGTAGACGGAGCCCTCGGCGAGGCGTTCGCTCTGGACGCCGTCGCGCAGGGCCGGGTGGGCGCGGGTGAGGCCGCTGAGGTCGGCGATCTGCCGGTACAGCGGGTGCCGGCTGTCGTAGGCGTCCACGGCGTGGGTGCGGTCGGTGCCGAGCTGGTCGTCGTCGAGGTAGTCGGGGGTGCGGGAGGCGAACAGGGACTGCCGGGCGTCCTTGTCGCCGCCGGCGCCGGTGAAGCCCTGCTCGTCGCCGTAGTAGACGACCGGGTTGCCGCGCGAGAGGAACATCAGCTCGTTGGCGAGCCGGTAGCGGGCGAGCAGTTCCTGCTCCGGCGCGCCGGGGCGGTCCTGGCGCAGGAAGCTGCCGAAGCGGCCCATGTCGTGGTTGCCGAGGAAGGTCACCTGCTCGTAGGCGTTGGCCCGGTCGCTGCTGTACCGGTAGTCCTGTCCGAGCGTCGCGGCCAGCCGTGCGGCCCCGCCGCCCTGCGAGGCGTAGGCCCGTACGGCTTCCTGGAAGGGGAAGTCGAGGGTGGCGTCGAGCCGTCCCCGGGTGACGTACGGGGAGGTGGTGGCGGGGTCGGCCGAGTAGACCTCACCGAACATGAAGAAGTCGGGCCGGCCCTGCCGGGCGGCGTAGCGGTCGAGGGCGGTGGCCCACTGGGTCCAGAACTCCATGTTCACGTGCTTGACGGTGTCGATCCGGAAGCCGTCGATACGGAAGTCGTGGACCCACTTCTCGTAGATCTTGCGCATCCCGCTGACGACCTCGGGGCGCTCGGTCCACAGGTCGTCCAGGCCGGCGAAGTCGCCCTGCTCGGAGGACTCGCCGGCGAAGGTGGAGTCGCCGCGGTTGTGGTACATCGCCGGGTCGTTGAGCCAGGCGGGGACCTTGAGGTTCTTCTTGGCCTCGGGGACGACGGGGGTGCGCGGGAAGGCGTCCTGGTCGACGGGCGGGAAGGGCCGCTCGCCGTCGGCGTGGTCGGAGTCGTCGAAGGGCACGCCGTCCTTGGTCAGGTACGGGAAGGCGCCCTGGGACAGGTAGGAGGAGGACTGCTCGCGGTACTGGACGACGTCGGCGGTGTGATTGGTGATGACGTCGAAGAAGACCTTCATGCCCTTGGCGTGGGCCGTGTCGATCAGCCGGGTCAGGTCGTCGTTGGTGCCGAAGTGCGGGTCGACCTGGGTGAAGTCGGTGATCCAGTAGCCGTGGTAGCCGGCGGAGGCCTGGTCCCCGGTGCCCTGGACGGGCTGGTTCTTGAAGATCGGGGCCAGCCAGATCGCCGTGGTGCCCAGCCCCTTGACGTAGTCGAGCCGGTCGGTGAGTCCCTTGAGGTCGCCGCCCTGGTAGAAGCCCTTGTCGGCGGGGTCCAGGCCGGTCTGCAGCCGGGTGCCGGTCAGGCCGCCGCGGTCGTTGGCCGGGTCGCCGTTGGCGAACCGGTCGGGCAGCACGAAGTAGAACTGCTCCCGGGTCAGGTCGTGGCGCGCGGGCTGCGCCGCGAGCGCGGCGTCCGACGGCGGCGCGGGGGGCGGCGCGGCGGCCGCCGGAAGCGCGGGCAGGAGCGCGACCGCCAGGGCGGCGGCGACGGTCCCCGCGGCGGTGCGCAGGGCTGGGGGTATCACGGCAGGACTCCTCGGCTGGGACGGGGCGGCGGGCGGGGGTGGCGGGTCAGGGGCGCCAGGTGTCGTTCAGGGTGACCTTGCCGCTCGCGGGGACGGTGGCGGTGCGGTTGGCCCCGCTCTCCCAGGTGACGTTGCCGGCGCCGTCCTTGCGGACGTACTTGTACGCGAAGGTGGTGCCGGCCGGGAGGGCGACGTCGAGCTTCCACACCGGGTAGGCGGCCGGGTCGAGCTTGAGGGCGGCACCGGTGTTCCAGCCGCCGAGCGCGGCGTGGTCGCCGGTGACGTGGATGTTCTGGCCGGGGACGGTGGTGGCCTGGACGGCGAAGGACGCCCCGGCGGCGGGCGCGGCGGGGCCGCAGGTACGGGCGCCCACGTGGAGGGCGAGGGCGGTCCCGGCGGGGACGGTCGCGGTGAACTGGCCGGAGCCGTTCACGGTCACCGACCGCCCGCTCTGCACGTCGCAGTAGTCACCGGCGGCGAGGGCGGACTGGAAGGTGCGGGTGAGGGGCGCGCCCTCGTGGTTGATCACGACGTACGCCTTGTCGCCGCGGCCGAAGGCGATCCGGTCGGCGCCGTCGTCCCACCAGTTCGTGACGCCCTGACCGCGGGCCACGTTCCGGAAGGCGACCATCGAGGAGATCTCGCGCCAGGCGTGCTGGCACTTCCAGCCGTCGCTGTAGCAGGCGTTGACGGCGCCGCCGAGCGGCGGCCCGGCGTCCTTGTCGGTCCACTCGTAGCCCGAGTGCACGTCCGGGGAGCCGTAGGGCCAGGCCAGCATGAACACGCCGGCGAGGGTGTAGGCGGAGCCGTCCTTGTAGGAGAGGGTGTCGCCGACCCGCTCGGTGTCGTGGTTGTCGACGAAGACGCCGGCCTTCGCGGACGGCATGTAGCCCCATCCCTCGCCGAAGTTCTTCAGGTAGGCGAGGTTCTCGTTCTGGAAGACCCGCTTGAGGTCCCGGGCGTACCGGAACTCCTGCACGTCGCCGTTGCCGAGGTACTCGGCGGGGTCCACGGCCTCCCCGGCGCCGTGGATGGCCTCCTGCTTCCAGTAGACGTCCGGCTTGGTCAGGCGGGACTTGATGTTCGCGAGGTCGGCGGCCGGCATGTGCTTGGCGGCGTCGATCCGGAACCCGTCGACGCCCAGCGACAGCAGGTCGTTGAGGTACCCGGCGATCCGCCCCCGCACGTACTCCTCACCGGTGTCGAGGTCGGCGAGCTGCACGAGCTCGCACGCCTGCACGTCGGTGCGGTCCCGGTAGTTGCTGATGGTGGCCCGGCAGTCGTCCATGTCGGCACCGGAGTAGATGCCGGGATAGCCGTACTTGGTGTACGCCGACCCGCCGGTGCCGACGCCGTCCCCGGCGGCCATGTGGTTGACGACCGAGTCCGCCACGACCTTGACCCCGGCGGCGTGGCAGGCGTCCACCATGGCCTTGAAGGCGGCCCGGTCACCGAGCCGTCCGGCGATCTTGTAGCTGACGGGCTGGTACGAGGTCCACCACTGCGGTCCCTGGATGTGCTCCTGCGGCGGCGACACCTGGACGTACCCGTACCCGGCGGGTCCGAGGGTGTCGGTGCAGGCCTTGGCGACGGAGTCGAACCGCCACTCGAACAGCACGGCGGTGACGTCCTTCTCGCCCGGCGGCACGGCGAGGGCGGGGCCGGTGGCCGTCGCGGTGACGCCGACGGTGGCCGAGACGAACGCCGTGGCCGCGACCATGGCTCTGGCGGCGCGACGGGGGATGCGGATGGGTCGCATGGGGCTCCTCCTGGCGGAGAGGTGGGGATGGTGGCGACCGTAGGGGCGACCCCGAAGTGTTGCAAGACCTTGCGCAAGAGATTGCAGAATTGTTTCCGAGCCGGAAGCGGACACGGAACGGCCCCCGCTCCTGGCGCGGAGCGGGGGCCGTAGGGCTCGGACGGGGTCAGCAGGCACCGGAGATGGGCGTGTGCCCGACGTAGGTGACCCCGCTCCGATTGATGTCGACGGTCTCACCGGCGAGCCCCATGGTGTTGCTCGCCCAGAGGGCCTGGTTCCAGGGCGTGTAGACGACGAAGTTCCCGTCGCCCTGGTAGATGGCGTAGTTCCGGGCCCCGTTGTTGGTGCCGGACGCCCAGCACACCTTGGTGAAGCCGTACCTGGCGTCGGTCTTGTACTGCACCAGGTTCCCGTCGGTCTGCATGACCAGCTTGTACTGGATGTACCCGTTGATGTACGGGTTCCAGTCCATGCGGGAGATGGACTCGCCGGGCGACAGGCTCTCCCCCCGGTAGAGCCGGTCGCCGTAGGAGTGCGCGGCGGACGCGGAGCCGGCACCGGCCAGCACCCCGCCCGCGGCGAGAGCGGTGACGGCCAGCGCCCCGGCGGCGACCCGACGCAGTTTCGTGAGCATGACGTTCCCCTCCAGGTAGGACACGGGACCCGGCCGGCCCCGCCCCCCGATCCTCGAACGCCGCCCCCGCCCCCGCGATCCTTTCGGCTTCGGCCGAAAGGTGCTGCCGCCGGGGGTGCGGCGGGTGGTCACCTGAGCAGGCCGCCCAGGGCCGTGGCGTCCCTCGGGGCCGGGGACATGCCGAAGACGAGGCCGCCGACCTGGCGCTTGGCGTCCCGGACCGTCGGGGTGAGGAAGCGCAGCGACAGGATGTTGTCGAGGCTGAGGGGACCGGCCGTGGTGCCGGTGCCGTGGTGGGCCGGGGCGGCCTGGGACGCGGGGGCGCAGACGAGGGCGAGGACGACGGCCAGGGCCGCTCCCGCCGTGGCGCGGCGGACGGTGCAGTGGGTCACGCCGTCCCCAACGCCGCCGGCCCCGCCGGGTAATGGGTCATGGGCCGAACGGGTCGGCCGGACAGGACGGCCGAACGGGTCGGCCGGACAGGACGGCGCCGGGACCCGTGAGGACGGGTCCCGGCGCCGGGCGGGGTCTCGGGGGGTCCCCGAGTCAGAGGGCCGGAGGGTGCGAGGTCGAGCCTCGGACCACCAGCTCCGGCTGGAAGACGAACTCCGTGCGCTGGACCGGCGTCCCCCCGACCGCCTCCAGCAACGCTCCGACCGCCGCCGTGGCCATGGCGCGGACCGGCTGGCGGACCGTGGTCAGCGGCGGATCGGTGAACGGGATCAGCGGGGAGTCGTCGAAGCCGACGACCGAGACGTCCTCGGGCACCCGCAGGCCGCGCTCGCGCACCGCCCGTATCACCCCCAGCGCCATCGGGTCGCTGCCGCACACGACGCCGGTGCAGCCGCGGTCCAGCAGCGCGCCGCCCGCGGCGTGGCCGCCCTCGACGGTGAACAGCGTCGACTGCACGTCCGCGTCGTCGACCGCCCGCCCGAGCTCGGCCAGCGCCGCCTTGAACCCTTCCGCCTTCCGCGCCGACGGCACGTACCGGGTCGGCCCGATGGCCAGCCCGATCCGCTCGTGGCCGAGGTCGGCGAGGTGGCGGACCGCCATCCGGGCGGCGGCCCGGTCGTCGGGCGACACGAACGGCGCGTTCACGTGCTCGTTGAAGCCGTTGATCATCACGAACGGCACCCCGCGCGCGGCCAGCCGCTGGTACCGGGCCGGATCAGCGGCCCCGTCCGCGTGCAGCCCGCTCAGGAAGACGATCCCGGTGACGCCGCGCTCCTCCAGCTGCTCGACGAGCTCGTCCTCCGTGGCCCCGCCGGGCGTCTGCGTGCACAGCACCGGCGTGTACCCGTGCCCCGCCAGGGCCTGCTCGATGACCTGCGCGAACGCCGGGAAGATCGGGTTGGTGAGCTCCGGGATCAGCAGCCCGACCAGGCCGTTGCTGCGCCGCCGCAACCGCACCGGCCGCTCGTAGCCCAGCAGGTCCATGGCGGCCAGCACCTTGTGCCGGGTCCCGGCCGCCACGCCCGCCTTGCCGTTGAGCACACGGCTGACCGTCGCCTCGCTGACCTGGGCCTGCGCGGCGATGTCCGTCAGCCGGAGAGGGGAGGTCACCCCGACGTCACCTGCCACCACACCGTGGTGTCGCCCGGCAGCACCCCCGGCTCGGCCTGCTCGCCGGAGGCCAGCAGCGGCACGCCCGGGGCGGCGAACGCCACCGGCTCGGTGGTGGTGTTGGCCGTGCAGACGAAGTCGCCCCGGCGGAAGGCCAGCACGCCCTCGGGCGCGGCGAGCCACTCCACGGCGTCACCGGCGCCGAGCGCCGGGTGCTCCCGGCGTATCCGCAGCGCCTCGCGGTAGAGCTCCAGGGTGGAGCCCTCGCGCCCGGTCTGCGCCTCGACGCTCAGCTCCGCCCAGGCCTCCGGCTGCGGCAGCCAGCTGCCGCCGGGCCCGAAGCCGTACGGCGCCTCGGTGCCGGACCACGGGATCGGCACCCGGCAGCCGTCGCGCAGGCCGTCCTGGCCGTTCTCCTTGAAGAACGACGGGTCCTGGCGCACCTCGTCGGGCAGGTCGACGACCTCGGGCAGGCCGAGCTCCTCGCCCTGGTAGACGTACGCCGAGCCGGGCAGCGCCAGCATCAGCAGGGCCGCGGCCCGCGCCCGCCCGAGGTCGCCCCCGAAGCGCGTGCGGTGGCGGACCACGTCGTGGTTGGACAGCACCCAGGTCGTGGGGGCGCCCACCGGCCGCATCGCGTCGAGCGAGTCGTCGATCGCGGCGCGCAGCGCGGCGGCGTCCCAACCGGTGCCGAGGTAGTGGAAGTTGAAGGCCTGGTGCAGCTCGTCCGGCCGCAGGTACAGCGCGGTCCGGTCGGCGCTCGGCGTCCAGGCCTCGGCGACGCCGATGCGGTCGCCGTCGTACTCGTCGAGGATCTTGCGCCAGGAGCGGTAGATCTCGTGGACGCCGTCCTGGTCGAAGAACGGCAGCACCTGGTTGCCCAGCAGCTTCAGCTGCTCGTCGCGGCCGAGGTCGGGCAGCCCCGGCGCCTTGACCAGGCCGTGGGCGACGTCGATGCGGAAGCCGTCGGTGCCCAGGTCCAGCCAGAACCGCAGGATCGAGCGGAACTCGTCCTGGACGGCGGGGTGTTCCCAGTTGAAGTCGGGCTGCTCGGGGGCGAAGAGGTGCAGGTACCACTCGCCGTCGGCGACCCGGGTCCACGCGGGCCCGCCGAAGATCGACTCCCAGTCGTTGGGCGGGAGCTCCCCGTCCGCGCCCCGGCCCGGCCGGAAGTGGAACCGCTCGCGCAGCGGCGTGCCCGGGCCCTCGCGCAGCGCCTGCTTGAACCATTCGTGCTGGTCGGAGCAGTGGTTGGGGACGAGGTCCACGATGATGCGCAGGCCCAGGCGGTGGGCCTCGCGGATGACGGCGTCGGCGTCGTGCAGGGTGCCGAACATGGGGTCGATGGCCCGGTAGTCGGCCACGTCGTAGCCCGCGTCGGCCTGCGGGGAGGCGTAGAACGGGCTCAGCCAGACGGCGTCGACGCCCAGTTCCTTGAGGTAGGGCAGTCGGCTCCGGATGCCTTCGAGATCGCCCATGCCGTCGCCGTTGGAGTCGGCGAAGCTGCGCGGATAGACCTGGTAGATCACCGCGTCTCTCCACCAGCCCCCCGGCTGGGTCCCGGTCGGGGTCTGGAGGCTGTCGGTGAGGTGCTGGGTCATGTCGTCCTTGGTAGAGATCGGGCCGGTTCGTACGTCGGCACTGCGGGGGGCACCGCGGGTGGTCAGCCCTTGGTGGCACCCGCCGTCATCCCGGCGACGAGATGGCGCTGGGCGAAGACGAAGAAGATCGCCGCGGGGATCGCGATGAGGACCGAGGCGGCCGTCATCGGGCCCCAGTTGGCGGTGTACTGGGTGACGAAGGTCTGCAGGCCGCCGGCCAGGGTGAGGTTGTCGTCGCCGACCATGAAGGCGGAGGCGTAGGCGACCTCGCCCCACGCGGTGATGAACGAGTAGAACGCGGTGACCGCCAGGCCCGGCCGGGCCAGCGGCAGGATCAGCCGCCAGAAGGTGCCGAAGGGGTTGAGCCCGTCCACCCGCCCGGACTCGTCGATCTCGACCGGGATGGTGTCGAAGAAGCCCTTCATCATCCAGGCGCAGAACGGCACCGCGATGGTGAGGTACGTGATGATCAGGCCGAGCGGCTGGTTGAGCAGCCCGAGCTGGCCCATCAGGTTGTACAGCGGGACGATCAGGATGGCCATCGGGAACATCTGGGTCACCAGCAGGGTCCACATCAGCGGCCGCATGCCGGGGAACTTGAACCGGCTGACGGCGTAGCCGGTGGTGGCCGCGATGAACACGCCGAGGACGGTGGTGACACCGGCGACGAGGACGGAGTTGCCGAACCAGGTGAAGAAGGAGGTCGACTCCACCAGGTAGCGGTAGTTCTCCAGGGTCGGGTCCTTGACGAAGTCGGTGCTGATCGCGTCCTTCGCCGGCTTGAGGGAGGTCAGCAGCACCCACAGCACGGGGAAGACGGCGATCACGGAGGCCGCGATCAGCGTCGCGTGCAGGGCGACGGAGGCCAGCGGCGAGCGCTCGCCCCGCTTGCGTGCGGACGGCGCGGACGTCGTTGCGGTCATGGTCACCACACTTCTCCCTGCTTGCGCAGCGAACGCCGGTACACCAGCGCGAAGATCATCAGCAGGGCGAGGATCAGCACGCCCCAGGTCGCGGAGCCGGCGAAGTCGCGCGGGCTGGAGACGAAGGCCTCACGGAAGGCCTGGGTCACCAGGATCTCGGTGGAGTCCCCCGGGCCGCCCCGGGTGAGCAGGAAGATCACCGGGAACATGTTGAAGGTCCAGATGGTGGAGAGCAGGATCACGGTCATGCTCACCGCGCGCAGCCCGGGCAGGGTGATGTGCCGGAAGCGCTGCCAGGCGCTGGCGCCGTCCATCTCGGCGGCCTCGTAGAGCTCGCCGGGGATGGACTGCAGGCCGCCGAGCAGGGCGACCATCATGAACGGGACGCCCAGCCACACGTTGACGGTGATGACGGAGAGCTTGGCCCAGGTCGGGTCGTCGAGCCACGGGATCGCCCCGATGCCGCCGCCTTCGAGGACCTTGTTGAGGATGCCGTTGTCCCGGTTGAACAGGAACCGCCAGGCGAAGACGGACACGAAGCCGGGCACGGCCCAGGGCAGGATCAGCGCCATCCGGTAGAAGGCGCGGCCCCGGAAGTTCCGGTTGAGCATGTTCGCCAGGGCGAGTCCGAGGGTGAAGGTGACGGACACGCACACGACGGTCCAGAGCACCGTCCACACCAGCCGCTGCCAGAACACGGGGTCCGACAGCACGGCCGTGTAGTTGTCCAGCCCCACGAAGGAGTACGACGCCTCGATGGTGTTGGCACCGATCGTGCGGGCGACGTTGCGCTCGTTGGCGTCGGTCAGCGACAGGTAGACGCCGCGGACCAGCGGCCACCCGATGATCACGCCGAGGACGAGCACGACGGGCGCGACCATCGCCCAGGCGTACCAGTGGGTGGCGAGCGCGCGCTTGAGGCCGCCGCGGCCGCGGCCGCGGGCGACGTCGGTCCCGTCGCCCGCGGCCTGGGCCGCCGTCCGGCTGGTGTGGACAGCCATGGGTGTGATTACTTCCAGCCCTTGAGGATCTTGCGGAACTCGGCGCCGGCGGACTTGGCGGCGTCCTCGGGGGTCGCCGCGCCGGTGACCGCCTTGGTGTACTCGACCTTCAGCGGGTCGAAGAGGGAGCCGTTCTCCGGGATCCAGGCGCGCTCGACGGCCTTGTCGACGGCCGGCTTGAAGAACTGCACCATCTGGTTGGCCTTGACGTCGGGCTGCTCGTAGGCGGCGGTCCGGGTCGGGAGCAGGCTGAGCTCCTTGGTGACCTGGGTCTGGACGTCCTGCGAGCTCAGGTACTCGACGAAGGCGTGCGCGGCGGCGCGGTTCTTGGACCCGGCGTAGACGGCGAGGTCGTGGCCGCCCTGCGGGCCGCCCGCCTTGGCGGAGCCGGCCGGGACCGGGGCGACGCCCAGGTTGGCCTTGTCGGTGAACTGCTCGCCGGCGTAGGTGTCCTTGATCGCCCAGGGGCCGTTGATCATCATGGCGACCTGGCCGGTCTTGAAGGCGGTCTGCATGTTCTGGTAGCCGTCGGTGGAGTTGGTGACGGCGGCGCCGGAGGCGACCAGGTCGCGGGCGGCCTTGAAGGCCTTCACGCCGGCGGGGCCGTCGACCGTGACGGTCTTGTTCTTGGCGTCGACCAGGTCGCCGCCCTCGCCGTAGATCAGCGGCAGGAACCAGTAGGAGTCGTCGCCGCGCAGGTACAGGCCGGTCTTGCCGGTCTTCTCCTTGATCTTGGCGCTGGCGGTCTTCAGCTCCTCCAGGGTGGTGGGGGGCTGGACACCGGCGTCGGCGAGCATCTTCTTGTTGTAGAAGAGGCCGAGGGTGTCGATGACCTGCGGAACGGCGTACATCTGGTTCTCGTACTTGCCGCTCGCGGCCGCCGCCGGCAGGAACTCGGCGTCGACCTTCTTCGCGGTCGCGTCCGGCACCTTGTCCAGGTAGCCGAGCGAGGCGAAGTCGGCGACCCAGCCGACGTCGGCGCGGATCACGTCAGGGGCGTCGGCGCCGCTGCTGAAGGCGTTCTTGACCTTGTTCTGGGCGTCGCCGTAGGGGACGTTGACGTACTTGACGGTGACCTTGGGGTGCTTGGCCGTGAACGACTCGGCGATCTTCTGGAAGGTCGCCTTCTCCGTGTCGTTGGAGGTGTCCCACCAGGTGACCGTGCCGGAGAGCTCGCCGCCGGCGTCCGTGCTGCCGCCGTCGTTCTTGTCGCCACCGCACGCCGTCGCCGCGAGCGCCAGGGCCGCGACCAGCGCGGTGGCCGCTATGCCACGCCGCATCTGAACTCCTTCGATGATCCCGGCCGCGCCCTCGCGGTCCCGAGTTGCCGAGAACGTAACAAGGCTGAAAGCCATCCGAAAGGCCTTGCGGCAATTTTCTGCAAGGGACGGGGATCGTTACATCCATGTGTCCGTACGGTTGCCGCCGCTTGCTGTTGTTCGAACGGTCTTCGGGTGACAAGGCCCGCAACCGAGGGTCCGGTGGCGGCGTTGACCCCGGTATGACCCATGAGCTGACCGCCCCCCGCCTTGCAAGCGCTTCCAGCAACGCGACCGCAAGCGGTGCCGCGTGGTGGCGCGATGCCGTCATCTACCAGGTCTACGTCCGCTCCTTCGCCGACAGCGACGGCGACGGGGTCGGCGACCTGCGCGGGGTCCGCGAGCGCCTGCCGCACCTGGCCCGGCTGGGGGTGGACGCGGTCTGGCTGACCCCCTTCTACGTCTCCCCGCAGGCCGACGGCGGCTACGACGTCGCGGACTACCGGGCCGTGGACCCGGTCTTCGGCGACCTGTCCGACGCCGACGACCTGGTGCGCGCCGCCCACGGGCTGGGCCTGAAGGTGATCATCGACGTGGTCCCCAACCACACCTCGGACCGGCACCCGTGGTTCCTGCGGGCGCTGGCCGACCCGGCGCGGCGGGACCGCTACGTCTTCCGGCCCGGCCGGGGCGCCACCGGGGAGCTGCCGCCCAACGACTGGGAGTCCGTCTTCGGCGGCCCGGCCTGGACCCGGGTCCCCGACGGCGCCTGGTACCTGCACCTGTTCGCCCCCGAGCAGCCCGACCTGAACTGGGAGAACGCCGAGGTCCACGAGGAGTTCGCCTCCGTGCTGCGGTTCTGGCTGGACCTCGGCGTGGACGGCTTCCGCGTCGACGTCGCCCACGGCATGGTCAAGGCCGCCGGCCTGCCGGACATCGGGCGCGGCGCCCAGGCCACGCTGATCGGCACCGAGCCGCTGCCCTTCTTCGACCAGGACGGGGTGCACGAGATCCACCGCGCCTGGCGCCGGCTGCTCGACGACTACTCGGCCGTGCCGGGCCCGGACGGCACGCCGCGCCCGCGCATCGGCGTCGCCGAGGCCTGGGCCCCGAGCTCGGAGCGGCTCGCGCTGTACGTCCGGCCCGACGAGCTGCACCAGGCCTTCAACTTCCGGTTCCTGACGTGCCCGTGGGACGCGGCGGCGATGCGGACCGTCATCGACGAGTCGCTGGCCGCCACGGCGTCGGTCGGGGCGCCGACCACCTGGGTGCTGTCCAACCACGACGTGGTCCGCCACCGCACCCGGTACGGCGGAGGCCCGCGCGGCCTCGCCCGGGCCCGGGCGGCGGCGCTGCTGATGCTGGCCCTGCCCGGGTCGGCGTACCTCTACCAGGGCGAGGAGCTGGGTCTGCCGGAGGTGACGGACCTCCCGGACGCCGTGCGCCAGGACCCGGCCTTCCGGCGCGGGCGGGGC
>NZ_JAJAUY010000057.1 GCF_020532625.1 Streptomyces antimicrobicus
AGGCCGCAGGCGGCCGACCGGTCGGGCCCCCGGTCCCGGTCAGGCCTTCGTCTTGTACCCCCGCCCCCACTGGAGCCCCCAGCCGTACAGCCGGTCCAGCTCGGCCTGGAAGCCGTAGACGAACTTCACCTCGCGCCGCACCACCAGCTCGCCCTTGACGTTCTCCAGCAGCAGCACGGCGCAGCTGCGCGCCTGCGGGTGCCGTTCGTCCAGGGCGATCTCGATCCGCGGGCCGTTGCTCGGGTACAGCGTGACCAGGGCGTGGGTGCGGTCGAAGGCCGGTGTCTGGTCGTAGATGTAGACGAAGACCAGCAGCCGCTTGATGTCCTCGGCGTGGTCGAGGTTGACGTAGAGCGTCTCGCCCGAGGGGGAGCCGAAGCGGTCGTCGCCGCTGAGCTTCACGTAGGGCGGGTCGTTGAGGTCGCCGAGGAGGTTGCCCAGCGGCTGGACCACGCCGCGGCTGCCGTCGGTGAGCTCGTACAGGCAGCCCATGTCCAGGTCGACGTTGACCATGCCCTGGGTGTGCGCCTGCACCACCTCGGGCTGGAACAGCTTGAACGGGTGGCGCAGCAGCCGGCTGCCCTGCCGGTCCGGGCCTCCGATGTCCGAGGTGCGCATGCGCCAGGACAGGTTGACGCGGAGGTTGCCGGTGACGGCCCCCTGTTTGGTCAGCGACACCGTCGGATGCCGCCTGGTCAGCTCGATCGCGTTCGACGAGGCGTTGCCCGACTGGAACTGCGCCGCCCGGGCCCCCCTGAGCCCGTCGAAGAACCCCATACCCTTCCCCCACCCTGGAAACCACCGCCGGCGAACCGCGGCGAACGCCGACAGGGGCGGCCGTGGGGCCGCCCCTGTCAATGCTTCCGCACATGCGGCCGGCTCATGCCTGCGAGCCGGCCTCCTCCAGTGCCAGCCGCTTGTTGCGGCGGACCGAGGACCAGAACGACCAGGCGATGAGCACCACGCCGACCAGGCCGGTGATCACCTCGTTGATCTCGTACTGGATGGTGACCAGCAGGATCACGGCGAGCGCGCCGATGGCGTAGTGCGCGCCGTGCTCCAGGTAGACGTAGTCGTCCAGGGTGCCCTGGCGGACCAGGTAGACCGTCAGCGACCGGACGTACATGGCGCCGATGCCCAGGCCGAGGGCCATCAGGACGATGTCGTTGGTGATGGCGAAGGCGCCGATGACGCCGTCGAAGGAGAAGGACGCGTCCAGGACCTCCAGGTAGAGGAACATGAAGAACGCGGCCTTGCCGGCCAGGGCGACCGCCGAGACCGGCTTGCCGCTGCGCTTGGCCGCCTCCTCGGCCTCGTGCTCGGCCTCCTCCTCTTCCTCCAGCTTGTTCTCGAAGAAGCCGGAGAGGCCGCCGACGACCAGGTACGTGATCAGGCCGGCGATGCCGGAGATCAGGACCGTCTGGGCCTTGTCCACGTGCATGCCGCCGTGCTGGTGGGCGTGGGTGGCGAACGTCATCGACGAGACCAGCAGGACGACGAGGGCGATGCAGACCGACAGCATGTCGATCTTGCCGAGCTTGGCCAGCGGCCGCTCCAGCCACGCCAGCCACTTGATGTCGCGGTCCTCGAAGATGAAGTCGAGGAAGATCATCAGCAGGAACATTCCGCCGAAGGCCGCGATCGCCGGGTGGGCGTCCGTGACCAGCTGCTTGTACATGTCCTTGTCGGTCATCGCCAGGTCGACGGCCTCGATGGGCCCGATCTTGGCGCTGACGGCCACGATCACGACGGGGAAGACCAGTCGCATGCCGAAGACGGCGATCAGCACACCGATCGTGAGGAAGATCTTCTGCCAGAAGGCATTCATCTTCTTCAGGATTCCGGCGTTGACCACCGCGTTGTCGAAGGACAGCGAGATCTCGAGGACGGACAGGATCGCGACGATCCCGAAAGCTGTCGCCCCTCCGTAGAACCACGCTGCGACCAGGCCGAGCGCAGTGACTGCGAACGACCAGCCGAAGGTTTTCAGAACCACTGGCACCTCATCGGTCTCCCCCGCGCCCTGCGCGGCTTTACGAAACGTTGACCCCGAAGTCTAGAGCGATGCCCCTCAGACCCGACGCGTACCCCTGTCCGACCGCCCGGAACTTCCATTCACCCCCGTAGCGGTAGACCTCGCCGAAGATCATCGCGGTCTCGCTGGAGGCGTCCTCGGAGAGGTCGTAGCGAGCCAGCTCCTGGCCGTCGTCCTGGTTGACCACCCGGATGAAGGCGTTGCTGACCTGGCCGAAGCTCTGCCGGCGCAGGTCCGCCTCGTGGATGGAGACCGGGAAGACGATCTTGTCGACCTCGGCCGGGACCTTGGCCAGGTCGATCAGGATCGACTCGTCGTCGCCGTCGCCCTCGCCGGTGAGGTTGTCACCGGTGTGCTCGACGGCGCCCTCGGGGCTGCGCAGGTTGTTGTAGAAGACGAAGTACTGGTCCCCGAGCACCCGGCCGCCGCTGCACATCAGCGCGCTGGCATCGAGGTCGAAGTCGGCGCCCGTGGTGGAGCGCGCGTCCCATCCGAGGCCCACCAGAACCCGGGTCAGGTTCGGTGCGGCCTTGGAGAGCGAGACGTTTCCCCCCTTGGCGAGTGTGACGCCCATCGTGTGTCCTCCCCGTACGACGTGGTGGTGGCTGAAAGCATGACAAGCGCGTCCGGCGCCGTACACACGCGGTGCACGACGCCGGACGGATGAACTGCTCTCGGGCTCAGACGTTGACGCCGAAGTCCTGGGCGATGCCCCGCAGACCGGAGGCGTAGCCCTGGCCGATGGCGCGGAACTTCCACTCGGCGCCGTGGCGGTAGAGCTCGCCGAAGACCATGGCGGTCTCGGTCGAGGCGTCCTCGGAGAGGTCGTAGCGGGCGAGCTCGCTGTTGTCGGCCTGGTTCACCACGCGGATGTAGGCGTTGCGGACCTGTCCGAAGCTCTGCTGGCGGGCCTCGGCCTCGTAGATGGAGACCGGGAAGACGATCTTGGCGACGTCGGCCGGCACGCCGGCCAGGTTCACCTTGATCTGCTCGTCGTCGCCCTCGCCCTCACCGGTGAGGTTGTCACCGGTGTGCTCGACGGAGCCGTCGGGGCTGCGCAGGTTGTTGAAGAAGACGAAGTTGCCGTCGGTGGCAACCTTGCCCTGGTCGTTGGTGAGCAGGGCGCTGGCGTCGAGGTCGAAGTCGACGCCGGTGGTGGTGCGAGCGTCCCAGCCCAGACCGACGATGACCGCGGTCAGGTTGGGGGCGGCCTTGGTCAGCGAGACGTTGCCGCCCTTGCTGAGGCTGACTCCCACGGGTCCTCCAGTGGTGTTCGGGTGGGGCCGGGCCCCGTCGTGCGTTGCACAGGATCAACGTCTGGATCCTACTGACGGGTTCCCGCCCCTCGCGCGGGTTTGCGCGCGGCCCGCGCGGCGTGGTGCGCCGGGCCGCGCGGGGGGCATCAGAGGCTGTCGAGGGCCTTGATGTAGTCGTTCAGGTCGCGGGCGTCGGGCAGCCCGTTGACGACGGTCCAGCGCACGATGCCGTCCTTGTCGATGACGAACGTGCCGCGCACCGCGCAGCCCTTGTCCTCGTCGAAGACCCCGTAGGCGCGGGAGGTCTCGCCGTGCGGCCAGAAGTCCGACAGCAGCGGGTACTCCAGGCCCTCCTGCTCGGCGAAGACGCGCAGGGTGGGGACGGAGTCGTTGGAGACGGCCAGCAGCTGGACGTCCTCGTTCTGGAACCGGGGCAGCTGGTCGCGCAGCTCGCACAGCTCGCCCGTGCACACGCCGGTGAAGGCGAACGGGTAGAAGAGCAGCACCACGTTCTTCTCCCCGCGGAAGTCGGAGAGCCGCACGGTCCGGCCGTGGTTGTCCTTGAGCTCGAAGTCCGGGGCCTTGTGGCCGACCTCGATCGCCATCTGTCGCATCCCTCTCATTGGGCCGTTCGGGTGGGCCCCAGCCTAGAGCCTGCCGCCCCGGACACGCAGAAACCCCGCCGACCGGGAGGTCGACGGGGTCCGCTCAGGATCCGTCCGGCTGCCGCCCGCTGCCGCCCGCGGCCCGGCCCGGCGGCGGCCTGCCCGGCGTGGCCCGGCCGGGCGGCGGCGCGTGGCTCAGCGCTTGGACTTGGCCGTCTTGGGGGTCTTCAGGCGCTGGGCCGACCACTCCTTGCCCACGCTGAAGCTCTTGCCCAGGGCCAGGCCCGCCTGCTTGGCGGCGTCGCTGATGTCGCTGGCCTCGACGAAGCCGTCCCGGCCCGTCTTCGGGGTCAGCAGCAGAATCAGCGAGTCCTCGTCGACGTAGTCGATGGCATCGACCAGCGTGTCCGTCAGGTCGCCGTCGTCTTCGCGGAACCACAGCAGCACCGCGTCGGCCACGTCGTCGTATTCCTCGTCCTCGAGGTCATGACCGATGAACCGCTTGATCTCTTCGCGGAACTCCTGATCGACGTCGTCGTCGTAGCCGATCTCCTGGACCACCTGATCGGACTGGAAACCCAGCCGGGCGGCCAGGCTGCTGTCCGCGTGGTCCGCGGTCGCGCTCACGGGGTGCCTCCTGCTCATGTTCGGTGATGTCTTCGGCCGCGCGCGTACGCGCAGCATTGGGCGTAGTCCACACGGGAGCGGCGGATCGCGCAAGTACCCGACGGTCGAGACCGTCGAAACGGTGACGATTGCGGCCGTCTCGCCGCAACTCCCACCACGCACGACCCACGCCTCCCGTGATCCATGCCACACCATTCCAGGATATTCGGCAGCTCCTCGCGCCGTTCCTCCTCCGCTCGGGGGACGGGGGACCTCCGGCCCGGGCCGGCAACGATGGGCGTAAGGTTGCGATCTGTCCGAACCGTCCGCTTCGGCCGTGCGGGGTGGCGGGAAGATCTTCCGGGTTACCCACTGGTAAAGATGACGATTCCGTGCCCGCGGTAGACGATGGGAGCCGGTGTGATCCATGGCACGACTCCCCCGACAGCGAAGGAACAGCGTGGCTTCCGCATCCGATCGCAACCCGATCATCATTGGCGGCCTTCCCAGCCAGGTCCCGGACTTCGACCCCGAGGAGACCAGGGAATGGCTCGACTCCCTTGACGCCGCCGTCGACGAGCGGGGCCGCGAGCGGGCCCGTTACCTGATGCTGCGCCTGATCGAGCGGGCCCGCGAGCGGCGCGTGGCCGTGCCCGAGATGCGCAGCACGGACTACGTCAACACGATCGCCACCAAGGACGAGCCGTACTTCCCCGGCAACGAGGAGATCGAGCGCAAGATCCTCAACGCCACCCGCTGGAACGCGGCCGTCATGGTCTCGCGGGCCCAGCGCCCGGGCATCGGCGTGGGCGGCCACATCGCGACGTTCGCCTCCTCCGCCTCCCTGTACGACGTGGGCTTCAACCACTTCTTCCGGGGCAAGGACGAGGGCGACGGCGGCGACCAGATCTTCTTCCAGGGCCACGCCTCGCCGGGTGTCTACGCCCGCGCCTACCTGCTGGACCGGCTCTCCGAGCAGCAGCTCGACGCGTTCCGCCAGGAGAAGTCCAAGGCCCCGTACGGCCTGTCCAGCTACCCGCACCCGCGGCTGATGCCGGACTTCTGGGAGTTCCCGACCGTCTCCATGGGCCTCGGCCCGATCGGCGCGATCTACCAGGCCCGGATGAACCGCTACATGGAGGCGCGCGGGATCGCGGACACCTCCGCGTCACACGTGTGGGCGTACCTCGGTGACGGCGAGATGGACGAGCCGGAGTCGCTCGGCCAGCTCTCGCTGGCCGCCCGGGAGGGCCTGGACAACCTGACCTTCGTGGTCAACTGCAACCTCCAGCGCCTCGACGGCCCGGTCCGCGGCAACGGCAAGATCATCCAGGAGCTGGAGTCGATCTTCCGGGGGGCCGGCTGGAACGTCATCAAGCTGATCTGGGACCGCTCCTGGGACCCGCTGCTGGCCCAGGACCGCGACGGCGTCCTGGTCAACCGGATGAACTCCACCCCGGACGGCCAGTTCCAGACGTACGCCACCGAGACCGGCGGCTACATCCGCGACCACTTCTTCGGCGACGACCACCGGCTGCGCGCGATGGTCGAGAACATGACCGACGACCAGATCCTGCACCTGGGCCGCGGCGGCCACGACCACAAGAAGATCTACGCGGCCTACGCGGCTGCCCGCGCCCACAAGGGCCAGCCGACGGTCATCCTGGCCAAGACGATCAAGGGCTGGACGCTGGGCCCGAACTTCGAGGGCCGCAACGCCACCCACCAGATGAAGAAGCTGACGGTCGACGACCTCAAGCGCTTCCGCGACCGCCTGCACCTGCCGATCACGGACGCGCAGCTGGAGAGCGGCGCCCCGCCGTACTACCACCCCGGCCGGGACTCCGAGGAGATCCAGTACATGCACGACCGGCGCAAGGCGCTGGGCGGCTACGTACCGACCCGGGTGGTGCGCGCCAAGCCGCTGGCCCTGCCGGGCGACACGGCGTACGCGGCGGTCAAGAAGGGCTCCGGGCAGCAGTCGATCGCCACGACCATGGCGTTCGTGCGGCTGCTGAAGGACTTGATGCGGGACAAGGAGATCGGCAAGCGGTTCGTGCTGATCGCGCCGGACGAGTACCGCACCTTCGGCATGGACTCGTTCTTCCCGAGCGCCAAGATCTACAACCCGCTGGGCCAGCAGTACGAGGCGGTCGACCGCGAACTGCTGCTGGCGTACAAGGAGTCGCCGACCGGCCAGATGCTGCACGACGGCATCTCGGAGGCGGGCTGCACGGCCTCGCTGATCGCCGCGGGCTCGGCGTACGCGACGCACGGCGAGCCGCTGATCCCGGTCTACGTCTTCTACTCGATGTTCGGTTTCCAGCGCACCGGTGACCAGTTCTGGCAGATGGCCGACCAGCTCGCGCGCGGTTTCGTGCTGGGCGCGACCGCCGGCCGGACCACCCTGACGGGTGAGGGCCTGCAGCACGCGGACGGCCACTCCCAGCTGCTGGCGTCGACCAACCCGGGCTGCGTGGCGTACGACCCCGCCTACGGCTACGAGATCGCGCACATCGTCCAGGACGGTCTGCGGCGGATGTACGGTCCCGACGCGGAGGACGTCTTCTACTACCTGACCGTCTACAACGAGCCGATCCAGCACCCGGCCGAGCCGGCCGACGTGGACGTCGAGGGCATCGTCAAGGGCATCCACCGCGTCTCCACGGGGACGGCCGGCACGATCCCGGCGCAGATCATGGCCTCGGGCGTGGCCGTGCCGTGGGCGCTGGAGGCGCAGCGGATCCTGGCCGAGGAGTGGGACGTCCGGGCGGACGTCTGGTCGGCGACCTCCTGGAACGAGCTGCGCCGCGAGGCCGTCGAGGTGGAGGAGCACAACCTGCTCCACCCGGAGGAGGAGCAGCGCGTCCCGTACGTCACCCGGAAGCTGTCGGCCGGCCAGGGGCCGTTCGTGGCCGTCTCGGACTGGATGCGCTCGGTTCCGGACCAGATCTCCCGCTGGGTGCCCGGCGCCTACACCTCGCTGGGCGCGGACGGCTTCGGCTTCGCGGACACCCGCGGGGCGGCGCGCCGCTTCTTCCACATCGACGCCCAGTCGGTGGTGCTGGCGGTGCTGACCGAGCTGGCGAAGGCCGGCCAGGTGGACCGTTCGGCGCTGAAGCAGGCCGTGGACCGCTACCAGCTGCTGGACGTGGCGGCGGCCGACCCGGGCGCCGCGGGCGGCGACGCGTAGGCGCCCACCGGGCGCGGGGGCCGGCGCCGCGGGCGCCGGGCCGTGACCCCCGCGCCCCGGCGCGTGCCGCGGGTGGAGCGGGTTCCGGCACGGCCGGGCCCGCTCCCCCGCGTCCGGGTCCTTAACATGCCCGGCATGAAGGAACAGTCCGCGCAGGTCCGCTGGGAGCGGCGCACACAGACCCCGTTGCTCGGCTTCGCGGTGCTCTTCGCCGTCGCGTACGCGGTGCCGATCGTCATGCCCGACGCGAGCGGGACGGTGCACCGGGCCTGCACGTACGTCGAGTGGGCGGTGTGGGGCGCCTTCGCCGCGGACTACGTGGTCCGGCTGGGGCTGGCGGCCGACCGGCGGCGCTTCGTGCGCACCCACTGGCTGGACCTGGCGGCCGTGGTGCTGCCGCTGGTGCAGCCGCTGCGGCTGCTGCGGCTGGTCGCCACGCTGATGCTGGTGGGCCGGCGGGCCCGGATGGCGCCGCAGATCCGGCTCACCACCTATGTGGCCGGGGCCGTGGTGGGCCTGCTGATGTTCGGCTCGCTGGCGGTGCTGAGCGTGGAGCGGGACGCGCCGGACGGCAACATCAAGAACCTGGGTGACGCGGTGTGGTGGAGCTTCACCACGATGACCACCGTGGGCTACGGCGACCACTCCCCCACCACGGGCCTGGGCCGGGTCCTGGCGGTGGGGCTGATGCTGTCCGGGATCGCCCTGCTCGGTGTGGTGACGGCCAACATCGCCGCCTGGTTCATCGCCCGCTTCGAGCGCGACGACCAAGTGGAACGGCTCCATCTGGCCGCGCTGCGCGAACTCCAGGCGGAGGTGCGGGCGCTGCGCGCCGAGGTGGCCCGGCTCGGCGGCGGGCCCGCCCGGGGCGAGGGCGCGGCGGAGGTCCCGGCGGAGGTCTCGGCGTCGCGGGTGCCGTGACGACAGGTGGGCCGCCCGGCCCGGTGTTTAGATGGGCGGGGGTGTTCCCGAAGGAGGGCCCATGACGCAGCCTGCCGCGGCGGACGGCACCGGACCCGCACCGGACCCGGCCGGTGACCCGGTCCGGGAGCCCGACCGCACGATCACCCGAACGGGCGAAGGCCATGTGGTCGCCATGGCCGTCGGCATGGTGATGGCCCTCACCGGGGCCCCGGCCCGGACCGCCCGGGCGATCGTGAGCGCCACGGCGGCCACCGCGGGCCTGAGCGTGCCGGAGGTGGCCCACACCCTGGTCTCGCGGGGCCTGCCGGTCACCGGACGGGTGGGCCGGGCCCTGCGCCAGTCGGTCCGGCTGGCCCGCAGCGCGCCGGCCGGGGCTCCGGTGCCGGTGCTGCGGCTGGCGCCCGACCGGGGGTACACGGCCAAGGTGCTCGACCGGTTCCTGGCCTGCCACGCGGCCGCGGCGGCGGACCCCGCGGACGAGGGCGCCCAGCGGGCCCTGGACGACGCGGCGTACACCTTGTGCGTCCTGATGGCCCGCCGGACCCCGAAGGAGGCGGTCCGGGCGGCCCGCCGCTACCTGGCCGTGTCGGCGGCCGCGGTCAGTTCTCCCACACCTTGAAGGCGCGCACCTGGTACGGCGACTGGGGCAGCCACACCCCGTCCCCGGGATAGGTCTGGAACTCCCCCGTCTCGGCGCACTCCGCCGACTGGTACGTGGTCACCGGCCGCCCCGTGCGGTTCGCCAGCGCCTGCGCACTGGTGCCGGGTGGGAGCGGGGTGCAGGAGTTCACGTCGAGGGTGCTCAGTTCGTGGACGTGCCGGGCGCCCTTGAAGTCCGGTTTCGCCCACAGGCACAGCTGCCCCGTGGCACAGGACCCCAGGGACACCGGGGCGGCGTGCGCCTGCGGGGCGCTGGGCAGCAGGGCGGCCACGGCCATCGCGGCGGCGGCGGGGAAGGCGTGGGTGCGACGCATGTCGATCAGCTCCGGAAAGTCGTTCGGTTCGGTGTACGAACCCACGCTGAGCTGCGGCGACCGGCGGGCGGAAGGGCCCTCGGCGCGGATCACCCGGATAGGTGAAGGCCCCGCCGGATCCCGTCCGGCGGGGCTGTCACACGTACGGAGTCGACGCCCGGCGGCACCTCCAGGGGAGGTTCCCTGACGCCCGCGGGCGCCTCCCGGGGCGGGCGGTCGCGGCGCTCGCGCGCCTAGATGTGGCCCGCCCCCGCCCCCTCGACGGCGTGCGCGCCGCGCCGGGTGAAGCAGGCCACGACGGCGGCGAGCACCGCGACGGCACCGGCGACGGTGAAGGCCGTGCTCATCCCGGAGACGAAGGTCTCGTGCGCGACGCCCGTGACGGCGGCCGCCAGCTGCGCCGGCATGTCCGGGGTGACGGGGGCCGCGCCGACCGTGACGGCGGACTGGGCCAGGTCCAGCTGCTCGGGGGTCAGCGGCGGCAGCTGCGCGGCCGTCCACCTGTCCCCGAACGTGTCCGTGACGGTGCCCGCCATGACGGCGCCGAGGACGGCGGTGCCGAGGCTGCCGCCGACCTGCATGGCGGCCTGCTGCAGGCCGCCGGCCACGCCGGACAGCTGCAGCGGGGCGTTGCCCACGATGACCTCGGTGGCGCCGACCATCACCGGCGCGAGGCCGAGGCCGAGCAGGGCGAACCACAGGGACATGGTCAGGGTGCCGGTGTCGGGGGTGAGGCGGGACATCCCGAAGCAGGCGGCGGCGGTGGCCACCATGCCGAGCACCAGCGGCACCCGGGGACCGACCTTGGTGATGGCGGCGCCGGCCAGCGGGGAGCCGACGATCATCATGCCGGTGAGCGGCAGCAGGTGCAGGCCGCTGTCGACGGGGCTCATCCCGTGGACGTTCTGCAGGTAGAAGGTGACGAAGAACAGGCCGCCCATGAAGGCGAAGGCCATCAGCACCATCAGCACGGTGCCGGCCGACAGCGGCAGCGAGCGGAACATCCCCAGCGGGACGAGGGGCTCGGACACCTTGGTCTCCCACAGCGCGAAGAGCGCGAAGCAGACCGCGGACCCGCCGAGGAACAGCAGGGTCCTGGCATCGCCCCAGCCCCATTCGGCCGCCTTGATCAGCGCCCAGACCAGGGAGAACATCGCGGCCGACAGCAGTACGACGCCGAGCAGGTCGAAGGAGCGCGGGGCGTCGTCGGCGCGGTGGTCGAGCAGGATCACCAGACCGAAGGCGAGCGCGATCACGCCGACGGGGATGTTGATGAAGAACACCGACTGCCAGCTGACGTGTTCGACCAGCAGTCCGCCGACGATCGGGCCGGCGGCGGTGGAGGCGCCGATGACCATGCCCCAGATGCCGATGGCCATGTTGAGCTTCTCGGCGGGGAACGAGGCCCGCAGCAGGCCGAGCGCGGCCGGCATCAGCAGGGCGCCGAACACGCCCTGCGCCACCCGGAAGCCGATGACCAGCTCGACGCTGGAGGACAGGCCGATCGCCGCGGAGGACGCGGCGAAGCCGGCTATGCCGACGAGGAAGGTCTGGCGGTGGCCGAAGCGGTCGCCCAGCTTGCCGGCGGTGATCAGGGAGACGGCGAGCGCCAGCAGGTAGCCGTTGGTGATCCACTGCACCTCGGCGAGCGTGGCGTCCAGGTCGGCGGTGATCGCGGGGTTGGCCACGGCGACGATGGTGCCGTCGAGGGTGACCATCATGACGCCGATCGCGACGGCGAACAGCGTGAGCCACGGGTGACCGCGCAGCCCGGGGCGGGCCGGGCCCGCCTCCGGTCCCTTGAGGAGCGTCCGGTCGTCGACGGTGGTCCGACTAGTCATGCGGACAGGCTAGTGACAGCGACTGACACTTCACAAACGGCTCAACGCGGCAGTGGCTGTCAGGTCGGTCACAGGTACCCTGACCGCCTCGAACCGCCTCGAACGGCACCCCGAAAGGACCCCGCCGTGATCACCACCCAGCAGTCCGCGCCGCCGGCGCCGGCCGGGCTGCGCGCACGCAAGAAGCAGCGCACCCGCGACGCGCTGCTGCGCGCCGCCCTCCTGTTGTTCGTCTCCCAGGGCTACGAGGAGACGACCGTGGACGAGATCACCGAGGCGGTCGACGTCTCGCAGCGCACCTTCTTCCGCTACTTCGTGAACAAGGAAGAGGTCGCCTTCGCCGTCCAGACCCTGGTCGAGGAGCACTTCGTGGCGGCCCTGCGGGCCCGCCCGGCGGCCGAGGGCCCGCTGCTGGCCATGCGCAACGCGGTGCTGGACTCCTGGGACACCGTCGGCGAGGCCATCGCCGAGGTGGTCCCCGTCGACCTGTACATGCGCACGTACCAGTTGATCGAGTCCACGCCGGCCCTGCTGGCGGTGCACCTGCGCCGCTCGGCCGAACTGGAGGAGCAGGTCGCGCGGCTGATCGCCGAGCGCGAGGGGCTCGACGTGGAGGCCGACCCGCGGCCACGGGTGGCCGTCGCCGCCTTCTGCGGAGTGATGCGCGTCACCGGACGGCTGTGGGGCCGGGGCGAGGACACCAGCATCGAGGCCATCCGCCGGCTCACCGAGCGGTATCTCGACCACATCGGCGGGGCGCTGGCGGCCGACTGGCGCTGAGAGCGTCACACCGCCGGCGCAGGCGCCCTCGCCAGGGGACGCTCAACTTGGCGAACGTCACGTTCCACTTGGCGGTGACGCCGGTCACCCCCGGCTCTGCGGCCGGAGGACGTCTCCTACCCTGGTGTCCAGTGAACGTGCCCGGCCCCGCCCTCCCCTCCGCCCCGCCCTCCCCCACCGCGCTGCGCGCACTCCTCGCGCTCGCGGTGGTGTTCGTCATGCTGGCGACCACCGGTTGGACCGCGGTGCACCGCCCCGAGAACGAGGTCTCGCCGCGGGTCGCCGCGCTCGCCGCCTGGGCCGCGGCCCGGATCGACGGCCGCCCGGTGCCGCCCGCCGACGCGCCCGTGGGCACGGTGGCCCGTTTCTTCGCCGGTCTCGACGGAGCCCAGCGGGCCCGGCTCGCGGACGGCTATCCGCTGGTGGTCGGCAACCTCGACGGCGTTCCCGCGCAGACCCGTTACCGGGCCAACCGGCGCGCCCTGGTGCAGGCCCGCCGCGCCGAGGAGGCCGACTCCCGCGACTTCCGCCTGGCCCCGGCCGACCGCACCGAGGCCGCGCGCCGCGCGCACCGCTTCGCCTCGCTCGCCGACCCCGACCGGCAGATCCTCGTCTTCGACCCGACCGACGGCGGCCGGGCCGCCGAGGTGCTCGGCGACCTCGACCGCGCCCGCCGGGTCTCGGTGATCGTCCCCGGCGTCGACACCGACCTGCTCACCTTCGAGCGCACCCAGCGGCGCTACAGCGCCCCCGTCGGCATGGCCGAGTCCCTCTACGCCGCCCAGCGCGCGGCGGCGCCGGACACGCCGACCGCGGTGATCGCCTGGGCCGGCTACACCGCGCCCACCGGGGTCGGCGTCGACGCGGCCACCGGACGCCTGGCCGGAGAGGGCGCCGTACGGCTTCAGGCGCTGACGGACGCGCTGCCCGGCGACGCGACGGTGGCGCTGTACTGCCACAGCTACGGCTCGGTGGTCTGCGGTGTGGCCGCGCGCCGGCTGCCCGGCCGGGTGACCGACGTGGTGGTGGCCGGCAGCCCCGGCATGCGGGCGCAGAACGTGGCCGGGCTCGGTACCAGGGCCCGCGTGTGGGCGGTCCGGGCGGAGGGCGACTGGATCGCGGACGTGCCGCACCTGGAACTCGGCGGACTCGGCCACGGCGCGGACCCGATGTCCCCCGGCTTCGGCGCGCGGCTGCTCGCCTCGGACGGCGCCCGCAACCACACGGGCTATTTCGAGCCAGGAACCGCCTCGGTGGACAACTTCGCCAAAATCGGAACTGACTTGCTCAGTTCTGTGGTGTGCGCGGGCGGGGACGACGCGTGCAAAGGGCCCGTACGATAGCCCGCATGGGTGACGTACTGGCCGGAAATCATGCCGTCTGGGAGTTCGACTCGGACTCGGTGCTCATCCGCTTCGAACGGGGGATCCGCACGCCGAGGCTCTGGTCCGCGCTGGGCCGGCGCCGTGTTCCCGTCGAGGCGCTGGCCGAGGTGACCGTGACCCCGGGCAAGCGCGACACGCTCGTGCTGCGCGCCGTGCCGCGACCCGGCGCGGACCCGTTGACGGAGGTCGCGGCGGGACAGCTGAAGGAAAGCCTGGACCCGTACCGGCTGGTGCTGCCGGCCGACCGGGCGCCCCGGGCCCGGGAACTGGCCGAGGCGCTGGCCGCCGCCGTCCGGGCGACCGGGACCGCCACCGAACCGGCGGAACGTTTTCTCGTGGCGGTGCCCGAACCCCCGCTCCAGCTCAAGGCGCACGACGCCCGGGCCACGTTCGACGGGCAGGCGGTGAGCCTGCGCTGGTCGCGGACGGGCGCGTCCAGCACCAAGTGGAAGGCGGGCGACCGGCATTACCCGCTCTCGGAGCTGCGCGGGGTCGCCTGGCACTCCCCCGACGCGCCGGGCGGCCACCTGCGGTTGCTGCTGCGCGACGCCCAGGACGGCGTGGCACCGCCGCCGGACCAGGATCCGGCGGCGGTGCTGTTCGCCCTCGGCCACGGCGCGGTGCACGAGTCCCTGCCGTTCGCGGCGGCCGTGCTCGCCGCGGTGCGCAGCCGGACCCCGGTGGCCGCGGTGCCCGAGCCGTCCGACCGCATGCGGCACCTGGGCGAGCTGCACGGCGCGGGACTGCTGACCGACGCCGAGTACGCCGCCCTGCGCGACCGCTTCGCCGCGGAGGCGTGAGCCCGCGCCGGCCCGGCCTCAGCCCTCGCGCGTGACCGACGTGAAGGCCATGTCGGGGTAGCGGTCGCCCGCGACCCGGTCCGCGATCGGCTCCAACCGCTCCAGCTCCGCCGCGGTCAGGGTGATCCCGGCCGCCGCCAGGTTCTCGGCGAGCCGGTGCGGCTTGCGGGTGCCCGGGATCGGCACCACCGTCAGGCCGTGCACGGCCGACCGCTGCTGCACCCAGGCCAGCGCGATCTGCGCCGGGGTCGCGCCGCGGGCCGCGGCGATCTCCTGGACCGGGGCCAGCAGGGCGGCGTTGGCGCGGGCGTTGTCCCCGGTGAACCGCGGCTGGCGGCGGCGGTAGTCGTCCGCCGCCAGATCGGTGCCGGCATCGGCGAACGCCCCCGTCAGGAAGCCGCGCCCGAGCGGCGAGTACGGCACGAAGGCGACCCCCAGCTCGGCCGCCGCGCCGACCGCGCTGCGCTCCACGTCCCGGCTGAACAGCGACCACTCCGACTGCAGCGCCGCGATCGGGTGCACCGCGTACGCCTCGCGCAGCTCCGCCCCGGTCACCTCGCTCAACCCCAGGTGGCGCACCTTCCCCTCGGCCACCAGTTCGGCCATCACGCCGACCGACTCGGCCAGCGGCACCGCCGGGTCGCGCCGGTGCATGTAGTAGAGGTCGATCACATCGACGCCCAGGCGCCGCAGGCTGCCCTCGACGGCCCGGCGCACGTAGGCGCGGTCGTTGCGGATGCCGCGGTGGTGGGGGTCGTCGGTGCGCTCCAGGCCGAACTTGGTGGCCAGGGTGATCCGGTCGCGGTGGGCGGCGACGAAGGGGGCCAGGAACTCCTCGTTGCGGCCGCGCCCGTAGGAGTCCGCGGTGTCGATCAGGGTGACCCCGGCCGCCACCGCCGCCTCCAGGGTCCGGCGCGCCGCGGCCTCGTCGGTGTCGCCGTAGAACTCGCTCATCCCCATGCAGCCGAGCCCTTGCACGCCCACCAGGGGGCCGCCCTTGCCCAGTTCGACCTGCGCGATCCTCGTTGCCTCGTTCATGTGCTGCGCGCCTTCCCGCCGTAATGGGCGATCTTGTGGTCCAGTACGCCGAGCGCGTCGGTCAGTTCCGCGATCCGCGCGGCGACGTCCCGCCGCGTCCGCTCCAGCAGTTCCCGCCGCTCGGCGAAGGTGTGTGCGCCCTCCCGGACCAGTTCGGCGTAGCGGACCATGTCGGCCACCGACATCCCGGTGGCGCGCAACTTGCCGACGAACGCCAGCCAGTGGAGGTCCGCGTCGCTGAACCGCCGCTGTCCCGAGTGGGAGCGGTCCACGTGCGGCATCAGGCCGATCCGCTCGTACCAGCGCAGGGTGTGCTGGGACAGCCCGGTACGGGCTTCGACCTCGCTGATCGTGTACCGCGTCTGGGTCAGGCTCATGGCGTTCACGCTAGAACCCTGGAGTGCACTCCAAGCAAGTAGGCTCAGCCGCATGGAGAGCCTGCGCATCATCGAGAACTGGCCGGTGCCGACCGCCGCCGCGGCCGTGGTACGGGCGGACGGGACCCTCGCCGGGTCGCACGGACCGGTGGACCACCGCTTCCCGCTCGCCTCCGTCACCAAGCCGCTCGCCGCCTACGCCGCACTGGTGGCCTACGAGGAGGGCGCCGTCGAGCTCGACGAACCGGCCGGGCCGGAGGGCTCCACGATCCGCCACCTGCTCGCGCACACCTCCGGCCTCGCCTTCGACGAGCACCGCCAGATGGCCCCGGCCGGGCAGCGCCGGCTGTACTCCAACGCCGGTTTCGAGGAGCTCGGCGACCACATCGCCAAGGCCACCGGCATCCCGTTCGCCGAGTACCTGCGCGAGGCCGTGTTCGAGCCGCTCGGCATGACCGCCTCGGCGCTGGAGGGCTCCCCGGCCAAGGACGGCGTCTCCACGGTCGCCGACCTGGCCCGGTTCGCCGCCGAGCTCCAGGCGCCGCGCCTGCTGGACGTCCGTACGGTCGCCGAGGCCACGGCGGTGGTGCACCCGGGCCTGAAGGGCGTCCTGCCCGGCTACGGCCTGCAGTCCCCCAACGACTGGGGCCTCGGCTTCGAGATCCGCGGCGGCAAGTCCCCGCACTGGACCGGCGCCGGGTCCTCCCCGCGGACCTTCGGCCACTTCGGGCAGTCCGGCACCTTCCTGTGGGTGGACCCGGACGCCCGCGCCGCGTGCGTGGCGCTGACCGACCGCGCCTTCGGCCCCTGGGCGGTCGAGGCCTGGCCGGCGTTCACCGACGCCGTCCTCGCCGAGCTGGCCCGCTGACGCTCACGCCGCCGGGCCGGGCGCCGGCCCGTCGAACTCCCACAGCAGCAGCTCACCGGGCGAGCCCGCCACGATCTGCAGGCCGCGCTCCCCGGTGATCCGCGCCGCGTCGCCGGGCCCCAGCTCCACCCCGTCCAGCCGCAGGTCACCGCGTACGACGTGCAGGTAGACCAGCGGCGCGTCCGGTACGGCGACCCGCTCGCCGGCGCCGGGACGGCGCACGTGCAGCACGGCGCCCGCGGCCGGCACCGCGAACGGGGTGGCGTCCACCGGCCCGGGCACCAGCTCGTACGCCGGCTCGCCGCCCGGCGTGCGCGGCGCCAGCCACATCTGCACGAACCGCAGCGGCTCGGTGCCGTCGTTGCGCTCCACGTGGCGGGCCCCGGAGCCCGCGCTGAAGTGCTGGAGGTCACCGGGCCGCACCACGGTGGTGTGCCCGGTGGTGTCCTTGTGGGTCAGCTCGCCCTCGACCACCCAGGTCACGATCTCGGTGTGGCTGTGCGGGTGCTCCTCGAAGCCGGCGCCCGGCTCCAGGCGCTCCTCGTTGCAGGCCACGACGGGGCCGAAGCGCAGGTTGTCGGGGTCGTAGAAGCTCCCGAAGGAGAAGGCGTGCCGGGTGGTGATCCCGGTTTTCTCGTCCCCGCCCGGATACCGGTCGGAGCCGCGGCGTACATCAATCATGGAGGCCACCGTAGACCCGGGGGTCGGCCGTGGCGTCCGGATAAGGCAGTCTTGTCCCGTGCCCGAACCCGAACGTGAGCAACACCCCGCGCATCCCGTGCATCCGGCCCATCCGCACGCGGCGACGCTGCGCCGCCTGGAGAAGTCCTCCGGGCGGCTCGCGGCGAACGCCATCGCGCGGATGGACGAGACCCTGCCGTGGTACCGCGCGATGCCCCCGGAGAACCGGTCCTGGATCGGCCTGGTCGCCCAGGCCGGCATCGCCGCGTTCACCGAGTGGTTCCGGCACCCCGAGACCCCGCAGGCGATCTCGACCGACGTCTTCGGCACGGCTCCGCGCGAGCTGACCCGGGCGATCACGCTGCGCCAGACCGTGGAGATGGTCCGTACGACCATCGAGGTCATGGAGGCGGCCATCGAGGAGGTGGCGGCCCCCGGTGACGAGTCGATCCTGCGCGAGGCGCTGCTCGTCTACGCCCGGGAGATCGCCTTCGCCACCGCCCAGGTCTACGCCCAGGCGGCCGAGGCGCGCGGCGCCTGGGACGCCCGGCTGGAGTCGCTGGTGGTCAACGCGGTGCTGTCGGGCGAGGCCGACGAGGGCGCGCTGTCGCGGGCCGCGGCGCTGGGCTGGAACTCGCCCGAGCACGTGTGCGTGGTGCTCGGCACCGCCCCCGAGGGCGACAGCGAGCTGACCGTCGAGGCGATCCGCCGGGCCGCCCGGCACGCCAAGCTCCAGGTGCTCACCGGCGTGCTCGGTGACCGGCTGGTGGTGATCGCGGGCGGCAGCGACAACCCGCTCCAGGTGGCGAAGTCCCTGATCGGGCCGTTCGCGGCGGGCCCGGTGGTGGCCGGACCGGTGGTCCCGGACCTGATGGCGGCGACCCGCTCGGCACAAGCCGCGGCGGCGGGCCTGAAGGCCTGTTCGGCCTGGCAGGACGCGCCGCGTCCGGTGCTCGCGGACGATCTCCTGCCCGAGCGCGCCATCGCCTCCGACCCTTCGGCGCGCGAGCAGCTGGTGGAGGAGATCTACAGACCGCTCGAAGAGGCGGGCTCCGCGCTGCTGGAGACGCTGAGTGTCTACCTGGAGCAGGCGAGCAGCCTCGAAGGGGCGGCTCGGATGCTGTTCGTGCACCCCAATACGGTGCGGTACCGGCTGCGACGTGTGACCGACGTCACCGGATGGTCACCGTCCGACGTCCGCTCGGCGTTCACCCTGCGGATCGCCCTGATTCTCGGGCGTCTGGCCGACGGCGATCAGCAGTCCTAGACTTTTGTCGGACATCAACAATTACCCCGACGGTTCTTCGTCCCTGTCCCCACGGGCGGCGTGGACCGAACACAAGAGAGAGTGTGAGGGTGCTCGTACTCGTCGCTCCCGGCCAAGGCGCTCAGACGCCCGGCTTCCTGACCCCCTGGCTCGACCTCCCCGGTGCTGCCGAACGCGTCGCCGCGTGGTCGGAGGCCATCGAGCTCGACCTTGCCCACTACGGCACCAAGGCCGACGCGGACGAGATCCGCGACACGGCGGTGGCCCAGCCGCTGCTGGTCGCGGCCGGTCTGCTGTCGGCCTCCGCGCTCGGCTCCGGCTTCGGCGCCGTGGCCGGCCACAGCGTCGGTGAGATCACCGCCGCCGCGTACGCCGGGGTCCTCCCGGAGGCGGAGGCGCTGGCGTTCGTGCGGACCCGCGGTCGGGCGATGGCCGACGCCGCGGCGGTCACCCCGACCGGCATGTCCGCCGTCCTCGGCGGCGACCAGGACACGGTCGTCGCGCACCTGGAGAGGCTGGGTCTGACCCCGGCCAACATCAACGGCGCGGGCCAGATCGTGGCCGCGGGCACCATGGAGCAGCTGGCCGCCCTCGCGGAGGACAAGCCCGAGGGCGCCATGAAGGTCGTCCCCCTCAAGGTCGCGGGGGCCTTCCACACCCACCACATGGCGCCGGCCGTCGCCACCCTGGAGGAGGCCGCACGGGCCCTCTCCCCGGCGGACCCGTCGCTGAAGTACGTCTCGAACAAGGACGGCCAGGTCGTGGCCACGGGCGCCGACGTCGTCGCCCGCCTGGTGGGCCAGGTGGCCAACCCGGTGCGCTGGGACCTGTGCATGGAGACCTTCGCGGAGCTCGGTGTCACCGGGATCGTCGAGCTGTGCCCCGGCGGCACGCTCACCGGCCTGGCCAAGCGGGCGCTCAAGGGCGTGCCGTCGGTGGCGCTGAAGACCCCGGACGATCTCGACAAGGCCGCGGCGCTCCTCGCCGAGCACGCGGCCTGAACGAAGGAGCCCCACAGCATGTCGAAGATCAAGCCTGCCAAGGGCTCCCCGTACGCGCGCATCCTCGGCGTCGGCGGCTACCGCCCGACGCGTGTCGTGCCCAACGAGGTGATCCTGGAGACGATCGACTCGTCCGACGAGTGGATCCGTTCCCGTTCCGGCATCGCCACCCGCCACTGGGCCTCCCCCGAGGAGACCGTGGCCGCGATGTCGGTGGAGGCCTCGGGCAAGGCCCTGGCCGACGCCGGGATCTCCCCCGAGCAGATCGGTGCCGTGATCGTCTCGACGGTCTCGCACTTCAAGCAGACCCCCGCGGTGGCGACGGAGATCGCCGACCGGATCGGCGCGGGCAAGCCCGCCGCGTTCGACATCTCCGCGGGCTGCGCCGGGTTCGGCTACGGCCTGACCCTGGCCAAGGGCCTGGTGGTCGAGGGTTCCGCGGAGTACGTCCTGGTCATCGGGGTCGAGCGGCTCTCGGACCTGACGGACCTGGAGGACCGCGCGACGGCGTTCCTGTTCGGTGACGGCGCCGGCGCCGTGGTCGTCGGCCCCTCGAAGGAGCCCGCGATCGGCCCCACGGTGTGGGGTTCGGAGGGCGACAAGTCCGAGACCATCAAGCAGACCGTGCCGTGGGACCAGTACCTCGGCCGCGAGGCCGGCGAGAAGTTCCCCGCCATCACGCAGGAGGGCCAGGCGGTCTTCCGCTGGGCCGTCTTCGAGATGGCGAAGGTGGCCCAGCAGGCGCTCGACGCCGCCGGGATCACCGCGGACGACCTGGACGTCTTCATCCCGCACCAGGCCAATATGCGGATCATCGACTCGATGGTGAAGACTCTGAAGCTGCCGGAGCACGTGACGGTCGCCCGTGACGTGGAGAACACCGGCAACACCTCCGCCGCCTCGATCCCGCTCGCGATGGAGCGGCTCCTGGCGACCGGAGCGGCGAAGAGCGGCGACACCGCGCTCGTCATCGGCTTCGGGGCGGGGCTCGTCTACGCCGCGACGGTCGTTACCCTCCCCTAGGGCCCGGGATCCACATCCCTCCCTTGCACCACCTGATCCACCACACAGTCACAGAAGGAGCGCGCACATGGCCGCCACCAAGGAAGAGATCATCGAGGGTCTCGCGGAGATCGTGAACGAGATCGCCGGGATCCCGGTCGAGGACGTCGAGGAGGGCAAGTCCTTCACCGACGACCTGGACGTCGACTCGCTGTCCATGGTCGAGGTCGTCGTCGCGGCCGAAGAGCGCTTCGACGTCAAGATCCCGGACGAGGACGTCAAGAACCTGAAGACGGTCGGCGACGCCGCGAAGTACATCCTCGACCACCAGGCCTGAGCCTGATCAGCGTTTGTCGCCACCTGGCGGTGGCGCCGTGAAACATTTCGCACCCTCTATTTGTGGAGAATGAATTCCTGTGAGCCCGACCAATCGCACCGTGGTCGTCACCGGTATCGGCGCAACCACTCCGCTGGGTGGCGACAGCGCTTCGACCTGGGAAGGTCTGCTGGCCGGTCGTTCCGGAGTCAAGCCCCTGGAGGGTGAGCGCTTCGCCGACCTGCCCGTCCGTATCGCCGCTCCGGTCGCCGTCGACCCGAGCGAGGTCCTGCCCCGGCCGCTGGCCCGCAAGCTGGACCGCTCCGCCCAGTTCGCCCTGATCGCCGCCAAGGAGGCGTGGGCCGACGCCGGCTACACCGCCCGGGCCGGCGAGGACTCCTCCGTCTCCCCGGAGCGTCTGGGCACCGTGATCGCCTCCGGCATCGGCGGTGTCACGACCCTGCTCGACCAGTACGACGTACTGAAGGAGAAGGGGGTGCGGCGGGTCTCCCCGCACACCGTCCCCATGCTCATGCCGAACGGCCCGTCGGCCAACGTCGGCCTGGAGGTCAACGCCCAGGCGGGCGTGCACACCCCGGTCAGCGCCTGCGCGTCGGGTGCCGAGGCCATCGGCTACGCCGTGGAGATGATCCGTACCGGCCGCGCCGACGTGGTCGTCGCCGGCGGCACCGAGGCGGCGATCCACCCCCTGCCGATCGCCGCGTTCGCCAACATGATGGCGATGTCCAAGAACAACGAGGAGCCCGAGAAGGCCTCCCGCCCGTACGACAAGGCCCGTGACGGCTTCGTCCTCGGCGAGGGCGCCGGTGTCGTGGTCCTGGAGTCCGCCGAGCACGCGGCCGCGCGCGGTGCCCGCGTGTACTGCGAGGTGCTGGGCCAGGGCCTGTCGGCCGACTCGCACCACATCGCGCAGCCCGAGCCGACCGGCCGCGGTGTCGCCGCGGCGGTGCAGAACCTGCTGGACAACACCGGTCTGAAGCCCTCCGAGATCGTCCACGTCAACGCCCACGCGACGTCCACCCCGCAGGGTGACAGCGCGGAGATCAAGGCGCTGCGCAAGGTCCTCGGTGACGACCTCGACCACGTGGCCGTCTCCGCCACCAAGTCGATGACCGGTCACCTGCTGGGCGGCGCCGGCGGCATCGAGACCGTGGCGACCGTGCTGGCCCTCTACCACCGGACGGCCCCGCCGACCATCAACGTGGACGAGCTGGACGACGACATCGACGCCGACATCGTCGTGGGCGAGCCGCGCGCGCTGCCCGCCGAGGGCCCCATCGCCGCGATCAACAACTCGTTCGGTTTCGGTGGCCACAACGTGACGCTGGCCTTCCGCACCGTCTGACGGACGCGCTCGACGACGTAAGGGCCCCCTCCCCGCGGCGCGGGGAGGGGGCCCTTGCGCGTCAGACCACTTGGTGGAGCCAGCGCACCGGGGCGCCCTCGCCGGCGTAGCGGAAGGGCTCCAGCTCGTCGTCCCAGGGCTTGCCCAGGAGCCGGGCGATCTCCGCCTCCAGGTCGGTCTCGCCGCGCGCGGCGCGCGCCAGCGCGGCCCGCAGCCGGTCCTCGGGCACCAGGATGTCGCCGTGCATGCCGGTGACGGCGTGGAAGATCCCGAGGTCGGGGGTCGAGCTGTAGCGCTCGCCCTCGGCGGTGGCGCAGGGCTCGGCGGTGACCTCGAACCGCAGCAGGTGCCAGCCGCGCAGCGCGGAGGCCAGCTTCGAGGCGGTGCCCGCCTCGGCCTGCCAGGAGAACTCCGCTCTCCAGGTGCCCGGGGAGGCGGGCTGCCTGATCCAGTCGAGGTTCACCCGCACCCCGAGCACGCCCGCGACCGCCCACTCCACATGCGGACAGAGCGCGCGCGGGGCGGAGTGCACGTACAGAACTCCACGTGTCGTCACCGGGACCTCCAGTGTGGGACGAGGTCGGGAATGAAACTCCTGAAAACGGACACTATGTGACGTGATGTAACTTACCGGAAAAGATCGGACAATGCGCCACGGGGCCGGCGGCCGAAACGCCACGGGGGAAAAGCTACCGTGCGGCAGCCGTCCTGGTGTGACGTACGGTCGCTCCGAAGCCCGTGGACACAGAGCATTCACTCAGCAGGACGCCCCCCGTGGACGGGGGGCGACGAGGGAGGATTCCGGCCGATGCGTACCACCCCCGCGCCCCGACGCGCGTCACGCGCCCTCGCGGGCGCCGGCGCGGCGGCAGTTGTGCTGGTCGCGGGGGTGACGGGCTGTTCGAGCGGGGGTTCGGGGACCGGCGGGGAGCGGGACGGGCAGGCCACCGGGCACCCGGCGCCGCGCTGGAACACCTCCCCGGCGTCCATCGCCGCTGTGGGTGACTCCATCACCCGTGGTTTCGATGCCTGTTCGGTTCTCGCGGACTGCCCCGAGGCGTCCTGGGCGACCGGCACCGACCCCGAGGTCCACTCGCTGGCCAGCCGGCTGCTGGGCCAGGCGCAGGCGGCGGTCGGCACCTGGAACTACGCGGTGACCGGCTCCCGGATGGCCGACCTGCCCGGCCAGATGGCCGCGGCGGCGCAGCACCGCCCCGACCTGGTCACCGTGATGGTCGGCTCGAACGACGCCTGCCGGCCCACCGCTTCGGCGATGACCCCGGTGGCGGAGTTCCGCGCCGGTTTCGAGCAGGCGCTCGCCGGTCTGCGCGCGGCCTCGCCGAAGACGCAGGTCTACGTCTCCAGCGTGCCGGACCTCCAGCGGCTGTGGGAGCAGGGCAAGGACAGCCCCGTCGGCCGGCAGATCTGGAAGCTGGGGATCTGCCAGTCGATGCTGGCGGAGCCCCAGTCGCTGGGGCCCGCGGCCACGGCCCGGCGCGAGCAGGTACGCGCCCGGGTGGTGGCGTACAACGAGGCGCTGCGCGAGGTCTGCGCGAAGGACGCGCTGTGCCGCTACGACGGCGGGGCGGTGTTCCAGTTCCCGTTCACGCCCGAGCAGTTGAGCCGCTGGGACTGGTTCCACCCGGGCAAGAACGGCCAGGCGCGGCTGGCGGAGCTGGCGCACCGCCAGGTCACCTCGCCCGAGCCGCCGGCGTAGTACGGGCCGGGGACCCTCCGTCAGGTGCCGCCCCGGCCCCGTTCATGGGTGTTTTTCGGCCACTCGGACGTGCAGGGTTGCCGTCAGCCGCGGATCGGCGTACGAGTGGCTCGCGCGGACCTCGTAGGCACCGGCGACCCGCCGCCAGTCGCCGAGCTCCTCGTCCCAGATCTCGAAGGCCCGGGCGGGCAGGGGGATCTCCGCCTCGACGCTCTCGCCGGGGCCCGCCGTGACGCTCGCGAACCCGGCGAGCCAGGCCGCCGGGCGCTCGGCGGTGTCCTCGACGGGGGCCAGATAGACCTGGACCGTCTCGCGGCCGGGGCGGGTGCCGGTGTTGCGCACGCGGACCCGGACGGCGTCCTCGCGGGCCTCCAGCGACTCGTACGCCCAGTCGGTGTAGCCCAGGCCGTGACCGAAGGGGTAGGCGGGGGTGACGCCGTGCCGCTCGTAGGCGCGGTAGCCGATGAAGAGGCCCTCGGTGTACTCCAGGCGGCCGTCGGCGGGCACGACCTCGGTGACGGGGGCGTCGGCCAGGCGCGCCGGCCAGGTGGTGGGCAGCCGCCCGCCGGGCTCCGCGGCGCCGAGCAGGACGTCGGCCAGGGCCGCGCCGCCCTCCTGGCCGGGGAACCAGCCGATCAGGACGGCGGCCACCTCCTCGCGCCAGGGCAGCTCCACCGGGGAGCCGGCGTTGACGACCACGACGGTGTTCGGGTTGGCCGCGGCCACCGCGCGGACCAGGTCGTCCTGCCGGCCGGGCAGTCGCAGGTCCGTGCGGTCGAAGCCCTCGGACTCCACCCGCTCGGTGGTGGCGACGACCACCACGGCGGTGTCGGCGGCCCGGGCGGCCGCCACGGCCTCGGCGATCAGCTCGTCCGCGGGGCGGCGCGGGCCGAGGTGCAGCAGCGAGAACATGATCGCCTTGAGCGGCAGCTCGCTGAGGTCACCCACCTGGTACCGCAGCGAGACCTCGACCGGCTCGCCCGCGGTGAGGGTGGTCCGGCCGCGTTCGCAGGGGGCGCCGAAGAACGCCTCGAAGGGGTCGGCCTCGTCGCCCATCTCCTGGACGCCCTCCCACAGCGGCTCGCCGCCGACGGTGAGGGCGAAGGCGCCCAGTCCCCGGGTGCCGAAGGCGTGCGCGCCGCTCTCGCGCGGGGTGAAGGTGCCCGTGACCTCGATGGAGGCCAGGGCCTCGTAGGTGACCCCGGCCGGCAGGTCGTCCCCGATCCACTGGACCTGGCCGCTGGGCAGCGTTCCGGTGCCCAGGACCGTGCCGGCGGCGTCGCGGCAGACGGCGCGCAGGACGAACCCCTGGTCTGCCGCGGCCAGTTCGTCGCTGGGCTCGGCGCCGACGGCGTACGTGAGGGCGCCCGGCGGCAGCGCGGCGCCGAGGCCGTCGAGCGGGGAGACCACGCGCTCGGGGAAGACCGTGGCCGAGCCACCGCCCAGCACCCGGGCGTCGCGGGCGGCCGCGCCGATCAGGGCGACCGTACGACCGGCGGAGGCGTCCAGCGGGAGGGCGCCGCCCTCGTTGCGGACCAGGACGAAGGAGCGGGCGGCGATCTCCCGGGCCAGGGCCCGGCCGTCGATCGCGGCGGGCGGCTCGGCGACCGCGGCGGGGGCCCCGGCCAGCAGGCCCACCCGGGCGGCCAGGCGCAGCACGTTGCGCACGGCGCCGTCGACGGCGTCCTCGCCGACCTCGCCGGCGCGTACGGCCTCGGCGAGGGCGGGGCCGTAGACGGTCTGCGGGCCGGGCATGGCCACGTCGAGGCCGCCCTCGATGCAGCCGGTGGTGGAGCGGGCCGCCATCCAGTCGGAGACGTTGCAGCCGTCGAAGCCCCAGTCGCCGCGCAGGACTTCGTTCACCAGGTGGCGGTGCTCGGTCATGGTGGTGCCGTTGACCTGGTTGTACGCCGTCATGACGCCCCAGGGGCGGGCGTTCTTCACGATGGCCTCGAACGGCGCCAGGTACAGCTCGCGCAGCGGGCGCGGGGCGATGGCGTTGTCGACGGTGAAGCGCTCGGTCTCGGCGTCGTTGCCCACGAAGTGCTTGACGGTGGTGCCGACCCCGCCGTCCTGGACGCCCTGGACGTACCCGGTGCCGACGGCCCCGGTGAGCAGCGGGTCCTCGGAGCAGCACTCGAAGTGCCGGCCGCCGAGCGGGGAGCGGTGCAGGTTGACGGTGGGGGCGAGGAGCACGTGGACGCCCTTGCGGCGGGCCTCCTGGGCGAGCAGCCGGCCGGCCCGGCGGGCGAGGGCCGGGTCCCAGGCGGCGGCCAGCGCGGTCGGCGAGGGCAGGGCGATCGAGGGGTCGTCGGCGCTCCAGCGCACCCCGCGGACCCCGATCGGGCCGTCGGACATCACCAGCGGGCCCAGGCCGATCTCGGGCAGGGCCGGCAGGGTCCACATGTCCTGCCCGGCCAGCAGGCGGGTCTTGGTGTCGAGGTCGAGCTTGTCGAGGGCGGCTTCCACCGCGTCGGTGCGGGCCTGGTCGCGGGTGCGGGCGTCTGAGGGCACGGCCGTGCCTCCTCGTCGGGTGCGGGTGGGGGTGGGGGGCGGGAGTGCGGACCGCGGCGTGGCGGGATCCAGGGTCCAGGGGCCGACCCCATCGTGGACCCGTTGACCTGTGGAGCGGTAGGGTTCGTTATGTTTTCGTGACGAGGCTTATGGCGTACGGTCCTGCTGCGAGCGCGACGAAGGGGCGGAGGGCCATGGTCAGGGCGAAGAGCGAGGAGCGGCGGGCGGACATCGTCCGGGCCGCCGTCGAGGTGATCGCCGAGCGGGGGTACCGCGGCGCGTCCCTGGCCGCCGTCGCCGAGCGCGTGGGCCTCACCCAGCAGGGGCTGCTGCACTACTTCCCCACCAAGGAGGCCCTGCTGGTGGCGGTGCTGGAGGAGCGGGACCGCTGGGACACCGGCGGCGGCGCCCGCGCCTCGGCCGGGCAGTGGCGGCTGGACCTGCTGGCCTCGCTGGTGGACTACAACGCGATGCGGCCCGGGATCGTGCAGACCTTCTCGGCGCTGCTCGGCGAGAGCGTGACGGACGGTCATCCGGCCCGGGAGTTCTTCACCGAGCGGTACGCGCAGGTCCGCGCGGAGATGGCGGCGGTGCTGCGGGCGGAGTTCGGCGACCGGCTGCCCTCGGGCCTGACCCCCGAGGAGGCGGCCCCGCTGCTGACGGCCGTGATGGACGGCCTGCAGTACCAGTGGCTGCTCGCCCCGGAGGCGGTGGACATGCCGGCGGCGTTCCGCTCCTTCCTGACGCTGCTCCACGGCGGTGCCGGGGCGTAGGCCGCTACGCCGTCCCGGGCGGGCGGGTGTGTCGGTCGCGGGCCCGGCCGCCGGGGTGCGGCACGGTGGGCGGCGTACGCCGCCGTCCGACGGCCCCCGTGAGCCCACGTGAGAGGTGCGCATGACCGACGACGCCCCGGCCCGGCCCCGCCGCCGTACGGTGCTGCTCGCCGCCGGCTCGGCCGGCATCGCCGCCCTGACCTCCGCCTGCTCCGGCTCCGCCGGCACCTCCGGCGGCTCCGGTTCCGCCCGCCGGCCGGCCGCCCCGGCGGCGGCGTCGGCCACGGTCCCGGGGGCGGCCGCCCCGCAGTGCGTGCTCACCCCGGAGGCCGGTACGGGCCCGTACTACGTCGACCTCGACCGGGCCCGGTCCGACGTCGTCGAGGACCGCGAAGGGGTCCCGCTGCGGCTGGACCTGACGGTGGTGCGGGTCTCCGCCGGCTGCCGACCGCTGGCCGGGGTGCCGATCGACCTGTGGCAGGCCGACGCCTCCGGTTCCTACTCGCTGGGCGGCGACACGTTCCTGCGCGGCACCCAGATCACCGACCGGGCCGGGAAGGTGACGTTCCGGACGATCGTGCCGGGCTGGTACGCGGGCCTGGCCCCGCACATCCACTTCAAGGTGCGCCCGGAGACCCGGACCGAGACCGCCTCGCAGCTGTACTTCCCCGAGGACCTGCTGCGGCAGGTCTACGCCGGCGCGCCGTACGCCGGGCGCACCGCGCCGAAGAACCCCAACGGCCGCGACAGCCGCTACCGCGACTTCGGCCCCACCATGACCCTCAAGCCGGTCCCGGACGGCGACTCCGGCTATCAGGCGGAGTACGTCATCGGCATCGCCTGAGCCGGGCCGCCGGGCCGCCGGCCCATGGACGCCGGCAGCGGTCGGAGCTCGGCGGGCGGCGGGCGACGGGCCGGGCAGCGGGCAGCGGGCGCGGACGGGATCAGCGGGTGCGGACGGCCGACAGGTCCCGGTCCGCCAGGTCCGTCCGCCCGGCCAGGGCGTCGTGGACGGCCTCCAGCACCGGCAGCGGGGCGAGCGCGGTGGCCAGGGCGACGTCCTTGGCGGCCAGCCGCACCGGGAAGTGGGCGACGTCGGAGTACGCCCGGGCGACCGCCCCGGCCAGCGGGCCCTTGGCCAGTTCGGCGCGCAGCAGTTCCTCGGGCAGGCCCAGCGTCCGGCCCAGTTCCAGCGACTCGGCGACCAGCGCGACCCCGCCGATCGCCGCGTTGATCAGCACGAGCTTGAGGGCGGCGCCCGAGCCGGCCGGGCCGCACCGGGTGACCTCGCCGAGCAGGTCGAGCACCTCGGCGACCGGCCCGGGCAGCGGGCCGCCCGCGAGCACCCACAGCCCGCCGTTCGCGGCCCGGTCCACACTGCCCATCACGGGCGCGTCGGTCAGCGTCACCCCGGCCGGCAGCCGCCCGGCCAGCTCCCGTACGGCGTCCGGGCCGATGGTCGAGGTGTCGATCCAGTGGGTGCCCGGCCGCAGGGCCGGCACGATCTCGTCCGCCACGGCGAGGGCGGCCGGTGCGTCGGCCAGCATGGTGACGACGACGTCCGCGTCGCGCACGGCCTCGGCCGGGGACGCGGCGACGGTCGCGCCCTCCCCGGCGAGCGGGGCGGCCTTGGCCGCCGTCCGGTTCCAGACGGTCAACGAGCGGCCCGAGGCGAGCAGGTGACGGGCCATCGGCAGGCCCATGGCGCCGAGCCCGAGGAATGCGATCTTCTCCATGCCTCGACGCTAGGAGCCGTCCCGCCATGCGACAAGCGAATGTCTAGCATGGCTGCCATGCCCAATCCGCAGAGCATGAGCCTGTACACGGTCTTCCTGCGGGTGGCCCGCGACTCCTCCTTCACCGCGGCCGCCCGGACGCTCGGCTACACCCAGTCCGCGGTGTCCCGGCAGATCCAGACCCTGGAGGACGAGTGGGGGGTGCCGCTGTTCGACCGGCTGCCGCGCGGGGTGCGGCTCACCGAGGCCGGCCGCGTGCTGCTGCCGCACGCCGAGGCCGTCGAGGCGCGCCTGGCCACGGCGCGCGCCGAGATCGAGGCGCTGCGCACGCTGGCCGCCGGGCGGCTGCGGATCGGCGCGTTCGCCACGGCCGACGCCCAGTTGCTGCCGAGCGCGCTGGCCGCCTTCCGGGCCCGGCATCCGGGGGTACGCGTGACCCGGGCCGAGGGGCTCTCGGCCGGGCTGCTCCAGCTGCTGACCGCCGGTGAGCTCGACCTCGCCGTCGTCACCGCGCCCGAGGGGGCCCCGGACGGGGTGGAGCTGCACCATCTGCTGGACGAGCGGATGTACGTGGCCCTGCCCCGGAGCCATCCGCTGGCCGGCCGCACCGACGTGCGGCTGGCGGAGCTCGCGGACGAGGAGTGGATCGCGGGCAGCACGCGCCCGGAGCAGACCCTGATGCGGACGGCCGTGGCCGACGGGTTCCGCCCGCGCCCCGGCTTCGTGGTGGCCGAGTGGATCGCGAAACAGGGTTTCGTCGCGGCCGGTCTGGGCGTCACGCTGGTCCCGGCGCTGGCGGCGTGCGCCGCCCGGCCGGACCTCGCGCTGGTCGCCCTGCACCCCGACGACGCCCCCTGGCGCGCCGTGTACGCGGCCACGCCGCGCGGCCCGGCCCCCACCCCGGCGGTCGCCGCCTTCCTGGCGCTGCTGCGGCAGGCCGCGGGCCGCCTGGCATCCTGAGCCGCATGAGGATCGCCGCCGCCCAGCTGACCTGCGTCCCCGCCGACATACCCGCCAACGCCGCCCGGGCCGCGGCCCTGGCCGTACGGGCGCGGGAGGAGGGTGCCGGGCTCGTGGTGCTGCCCGAACTCGTCCTCACCGGCTACGAGCTGCCGGCGCTGGCCGGTGACCCGTCGCTCCTGGTGACGGCGGACGACCCGCGGCTGGACCCGCTGCGCTCCAGCGGGATCGCCACGGTCGTCAACTGCGCCGTGCCGGGCGGCGGTCCCCGTCCGCTGATCGCCTCGCTGGTCCACGACGCCGACGGCACGCTGCTGACCACGTACGCCAAGCAGCACCTCTACGAGCAGGAGCACGCGCACTTCGCGGCGGGCACCGGCGACGGCCGCTTCGAACTCGGCGGCCTGCGGTTCTGCCTGGCCACCTGCTACGACAACCACTTCCCGGAGCTCGCCGCCCGCGGCGCGGCCGACGGCTGCCGGGTGCACCTGGCCAGCTCGCTGTACGGCACCGGCGCGGGCGTGCGGGAGCGGGCCACGGTGTACCCGGCCCTCGCGCGCGACCACGGCCTGTACGTCGCCCTCGCCAACCACGTCGGCCCGGCCGGGCCGTGGACCGGCTGCGGCGGCGCCGCGGTGTGGGCGCCGGACGGCACCCTGCTGGCGGAGGCGGACGGCCGCACCCCGGGGCTGGCCGTCGCGGACGTGCCGGGACCGGCGGCGGGGCGCTGACGCGGAGCCGCCGGACGGCCGGACGCCCGGCCGCCGCGCCCGCCGGGGCGTCAGGCCGGCTGGCGCATCCGGTGCTTGGCGCCCCAGGCGCTCAAGGGGGCGAGGGCCTCGTTGAGTTCGGCGCCGAGCGGGGTGAGGGAGTACTCCACGCGGGGCGGGACCTCGTCGTAGACCTCGCGGTGGACGATGCCGTCCGCCTCCATCTCGCGCAGGTGCGCGGCGAGGACCTTCTCGGTGATCCCCTCGATGCGGCGGCGCAGTTCACCGAACCGGCACGGTCCGCTCTCCAGGACCCACAGGACGATCACCTTCCACTTGCCGCCCATGACCTCCATCGCCGCGTCGAGCCCGCACTGCGCCGCGCCCGGCCGCTTCGCCACCGCCATGTCCGCTCCCCCTGCCGTCCTTCCGACCTGCTTGCTCACCTCAGGGTAAGCACCCACTTCGAAGTACGTACTTGATCCACTTCCAGCCGGGGCCGAGGCTGGGGACATGACCCAGACTGCGAACACCAGTACGAACGACCGAACCGCCCGCACCCCCGTCGCCCTCCTCGGCCTGGGCGCCATGGGCACCGCCCTCGCCCGCGCCTGGCTGGCCGCGGGGCACCCCCTGACCGTCTGGAACCGCACGCCCGCCCGCGCCGAGGCCCTGGCGGCCGAGGGCGCCGTCGTCGCCGCCACGGCCGCCGACGCGGTGGCCGCGGCCGAGCTGGTCGTCGTCTGCCTGCTGGACGACGCCTCGGTCGGCACGGCCCTCGCCGACGCCGACCTGACCGGCAAGGACCTCGTCGACCTGGTCACCGGCACGCCGTCCGAGGCCCGCGAGCGGGCGCGGTGGGCCGAGGGCCGCGGGGCCCGGTTCCTGGACGGCGGGATCATGGCCGTGCCCCCGATGATCGGGGTGCCGGACTCCGGCGGCTACGTCTTCTACAGCGGCTCCCGCGCGCTGTTCGACCGGCACCGGGCGGCCCTGGAGGTCCCGGCCGGCGCCCGCTTCGCGGGCACGGACCCGGGCGCGGCGGCCCTGCACGACGGTGCCCTGCTGTGTGCGATGTACGGGCTCTTCGCCGGGATGACCCACGCCTTCGCCCTGGTCGAGGGCGAGGACGTCGACCGCGCGGCCTTCACCTCGGTGCTGACCGAGTGGCTGGGGGCCATGACCGCCGTGCACGCCGCGGGCGCGGCGGCCGGACCCGCCTCGCCCCTGGCCATGCAGGTGGCGGCCACCGCCACGCTGCTGCGCACGACGGAGGAACAGGGGGTCGACCCCGGCCTGGTCCAGCCCTACTTCCGTCTGATGGAACGCCAGCTGGCCCGGGGCGGCGACGAGGCGGCCGGCCTGGTCTCCCTGCTGCGGGACCGGGCGTAGCCGCACACCCGGCGGCCCGGGCCCGGCTCAGCCCTGCCGCGGGTCCTGGAAGGGCGCGGGCGCCGGCCCGAAGCCGTGCTGCGGTGGCGCGGCCGGGTACGGGGCGGGGCCGCCCGCGGCAGCCGGGGGCGGAGCCTGGTGCGGGCCGGCCGCGGGCCCGGCGTCGGTCCGGTCCCCGCCGGCCGGTTCGGCGCCGGTCAGCTCGCGGACCATCAAGGTGGCGCCCGCCACCGCGCCCGGCATCAGGAAGACCGCCACCAGCGGCACCAGGAAGGCCAGGACCAGCGGCACGCCGAAGCCCAGGGCCATCGCCCGGTGCGAGCGCAGCAGGGCCAGCCGCTCGGGGAGCTCCGCCCGGCGGCGCTGGAGGGCGACACTGGTGAGCTCCACGCTCAGGAAGAAGCCGGAGACGCAGAAGCCGATCACCGGGACCACCGTCTGGCCGATCACCGGGATGAAGCCGAGGGCGAAGAGCACGATGCCGTAGCAGACCACCCGGACCAGCAGCCGCACGCTGTCGCGGGCCGAGATCCACAGCTCACGGCCCAGCGAGAGCCCGGACTCGGGCACCTCCCCGCCCTCGGTGCGGTCGACCTGCTCCGACAGGGACTCGTAGAACGGCTCACCGATCAGCAGGGTCACCGCGGTGAAGGTGATGACGGAGAGGAACAGGCCGAGGCTGAACAGCAGGGCGGTCAGGAAGCCGCGGAACAGGCCGAGCCAGGGCGAGCCCCAGCCGTCGGCGAACGGTGTCGCCCAGGACACCAGGTCGTCGGCGCCGTACCCGAGGCCGACCAGTGCGCCGGCGTACAGCACCAACGACACCAGCCCCGGCAGCAGACCGAAACCGAACCAGCGGCCGTGCCGCGCCACCCATCGCTGTCCGGCCATCAGGTGGCCGAATCCCCGCCCAAGATCTCCCATGGTCGCCAGCTTACGGGCGGGAACGGCGAAGGCCGCACCCCGGACGGGGTGCGGCCTTCGCGGTCACGCGCGGGACGGCGCTCAGACGGCCAGCTCGACCGTAATGTTGCCGCGGGTGGCCTTGGAGTACGGGCAGACCTGGTGGGCCTTCTCGATGAGCTCCTTGGCCTTGGTGTCGTCCACGTTCGGGATCGTGGCGGAGATCTTGACGATCAGGCCGAAGCCCTCGTCGTTCTTGCCGATGCCGACCTCGGCGGTGACGGTGGAGCCGGAGATGTCGGCGCCCTCGTTGCGGGCGACGACGCCGAGGGCGCCCTGGAAGCAGGCGCTGTAACCGGCGGCGAAGAGCTGCTCGGGGTTGGTGCCCGCGCCGCTGCCGCCCATCGCCTTCGGCGGGTTGACGACGACGTCGAGCTGGCCGTCGTCGGTGGCGACACGGCCGTCGCGGCCGTTCTCGGCGGTGGCCACGGCGGTGTAGAGAACGTCGGACTGCTGGATGGACATGAGTGTTGCGATCCTCCTGGTCGGCGTCCCGACTCGCGCCCCGGTCGTGACGGTGTGAGGGAGAGCCTAACGGGTGAAAGAAACGATCATCTTTCCGGTGTTCTCGCCGCGCAGCATGCCCAGGAAGGCGTCGGTGGCGTTCTCCACGCCCTCGACGACGGTCTCGTCGTGGACGAGCTCGCCCGAGCGGAGCCAGCCGGCCACGTCGGAGACGAAGCGGTCCTGGATGCCGTAGTGGTCGCCGACCAGGATGCCCTGCAGGCGCAGCCGCTTGCCGATGACGGCGACGAGGTTGCGCGGGCCGGGGGCCGGCTCGGTGTCGTTGTACTGGGCGATGGCACCGCACAGGGTGGCGCGGCCGTGCACCTTCAGGGCGCCGATGGCGGCTTCGAGGTGGTCGCCGCCGACGTTGTCGAAGTAGACGTCGATGCCCTCGGGGGCGGCCTCCTTCAGCTGCTCGGCGACGGGGCCGTTCTTGTAGTTGAAGGCGGCGTCGAAGCCGTACTTCTCGGTGAGCAGCGTCACCTTCTCGTCGGAGCCGGCCGAGCCGATCACCCGCGAGGCGCCCTTGATCTTCGCGAACTGGCCGACCAGGCTGCCGACCGCACCGGCGGCGCCGGAGACGAAGACGGCGTCGCCCTCCTTGAAGGAGGCGGTCTCGAACAGGCCGGCGTACGCGGTCAGGCCCGGCATGCCGAGCACGCCGAGGTAGCTGGAGAGCGGGGCGACGGAGGCGTCCACCTTGGTGGCGTGGGCGGCGTCCACGTCCGCGTACTCGCGCCAGCCCAGCCCGTGCAGGACGTGGTCGCCGACGGCGAAGCCCTCGGCCGCGGAGGCGACGACCTCGCCGACCGCGCCGCCGTCCATCGGCCGGTCCAGCTGGAACGGCGGGATGTACGACTTCGTGTCGTTCATCCGGCCGCGCATGTACGGGTCCACCGACATGTGGAGGTTGCGCACGAGGATCCGGCCGGGCGCGGGGGCGGTCACGGGCGCCTCGCGCAGGGCGAAGTCCTCGGCGACGGGCCAGCCCTGGGGACGGCGGACCAGGTGCCACTCGCGGCTGACGGCAGGGATGACGGACATGGAAGGCTCCAAGGGAAGGATTTACTTCAGGAACTGAAACAACCATGCGCCTGGATATTTCATGTTGTCAAGTAAACCGGTACGCTGATGCCATGCCCAGTCGTCGTACGGACCCCCTGACCGTCGAGGTCGTCGAGCTCATCGGCGATGTCGTGGCCCGCTACCACCAGGAGTACGAGCAGGCGGCCGCGAGCCACCAGCTCACCGGCGCCCAGGCGCGGGTCCTCGGCCTGCTGGCCGTGGAGGCGACGCCGATGCGGCGGATCGCCCAGAAGCTGAAGTGCGAACCGTCCAACATCACCGGGATCGTGGACCGGCTGGAGAGCCGGGGCCTGGTCGAACGCCGCCCGGACCCGGCCGACCGCCGGGTGAAGCTGGCCGCCGCCACGCAGGAGGGGATGCAGACCGCCGACCGGCTGCGGGAGTCCCTGGACTTCGCGCGGGAGCCGCTGGCGGCGCTGTCGGAGGAGGAGCGGACCGCGCTCAGGGACCTGCTGCGGCGGATGCTGGGCTGAGCTCCGGCCGGACGCCGCGCAGGACGCCGGGCCGGGTTCCCGCCGGGCTCAGCACTGCCCGAAGAGCCTGTCCCAGAAGCTGCACGACTTGGTCGGCGTGGGGCTCGGGCCCGGCGGCGGGGTCGAGGTGCCGGGCCTCGGTGAGCCCGGGGCGGTGGGACCGGTGGTGGCCGTGGGCCCGCCCGAGCCCGACGGTGACGGCACGCCGCTCGTGGACGGGGCCGGGGGCGAGGTGGAGGCGGAGGGAGAGCTGACCGGCGAGCGCGAGGGCCCCTTGCCCGCGCCGGCGGTGGCCTTGCCCGAGGGCTTGGGGGCCTGACCCAGCGTGGGCCTCACCGTGCCGGCGCCCGCCGGGGCGCTCGGGGCGGCCGGATCCGGGGCGGGGCCGTCGTCGGTCAGCACCACGCTGGAGGCGCGGTCGGTGGCCGACGCCGGCGCCTCGGCGGTGATCCGGGCCACCACGAACGAGCCGAGCGCGGCGATCAGCAGCCCGAGCCCCGCGGTCATGGCCGTCTTGCGGCGGCGCCGCTCCCCGGCCCGGCGGCGGGCGGCTCCGCCACCGCGCCCGGAGTAGGGGGCGGCCAGCACGACGAGCCCGTC
>NZ_JAJAUY010000058.1 GCF_020532625.1 Streptomyces antimicrobicus
CGTCGTCCTGCCGCCGACCGACCCGATGTCCCGCGGCCAGCTGCGGCGCGTGGCCGGGCTGGCGCGGGACGAGGGGCACCAGGTGCGGTGGCAGGAGGCCCGCGGCGGCGGCCTCGCGCCCCTCAAGGCACTGGCCGCGCTCGCCGGGGACGTCCGGCGCGCGGAGCGGATCGTCGTCGGCGACCCGTTCTCCCGGTTCGTGCAGCTGCTGCTGGCCCCGGCCCGGGCCGCGGAGCTGGTGGTCGTCGACGACGGCACGGCCACCATGGAGTTCGTCGCCCAGCTGGGCCGGGGCGAGCGGCTGCGCCGCTGGCACCGCACCGGCGGCGGGGCCCTGGGCCGGGCGCGCGAGCTGGCGTACGCGCCGGTGGCGGCCACCGCCCGGCGCCGGCTGCGCCGCGTCGAGCTGTTCACCTCCATGCCGGTCACCCCGCTGGAGGGCATGCGGCTGCGGCTGAACGACTTCGGCTGGACCCGGGCCCGCTTCGGCCCGCCCCGGCTGACCCGGGGCACGGACCTGGTCGGCACCTCGCTGGTGGAGACCGGGGTGGTCGACCCGGACCGCTACCTGGAGGCCGTCCGGGCGCTGGCCGCCGAGCACGGGGCCACCCGCTACTTCGCCCACCGGCGGGAGTCCGCCGAGAAGCTGCGCGGGCTGGGCGAGGCCACCGGGCTGGAGATCGTCCGGCCGGACCTGCCGCTGGAGCTGATCGCCCGGCGCGGTCCCGTGGGTCGTACGATCGTCAGCTTTCCGTCCACGGTCGTCCACACACTGCCGTACGCGCTCTGCGGCACCGGTGTGACCGTCGCCGTGGTGGACGTGGACCCCGCCTGGCTCACCGGCCGGGCCTCGCCCCGGGCCCGCGGCTTCCTCGCCGGGGTGGCCGAAACCGCCCGTGATGTGCAAAGACTCCCGGCCGTGACCGCCTCGGCGGCCGGATGAGCGGCGGAGTTTACCCCTCGGGACCGGAGGCCATGCACCCGGAGGACGGTTTTTTCTCCACGAACGGGTAGAAGATTTGCTGATCTCCAGCCAGTTGACCTAGTGGTGCGCCTACTCTTCAACGGGTGAACCAGTTGATGTCCCGCGAGTCCCAGACCGCCCTGCCCGGAAAGCCCGCTCAGCCCGAGCTGCCCGGCAAGCTCCCGGAGAATCTGCGTTCTGAACTGATCGCGTTCCGCCGGGACTTGCACATGCATCCCGAGCTCGGCCACCAGGAGTTCCGCACGACCGCCGCGATCAAGGCGAGGCTGGAGAAAGCCGGCCTGCGACCACGCGTGCTGAAGTCCGGGACCGGCCTCATCTGCGACGTGGGCACCTGGGACGGCGTACGGCCGATGCTGGCCCTGCGCGCGGACATCGACGCCCTGCCCATTCCCGATGCCAAGACCCACGTGCCGTACCGCTCCACCTTCCCGGACCGGGCCCACGCCTGCGGCCACGACGTGCACACCACCACCGTGCTCGGCGCCGGCCTGGTGCTGGCCCAGCTGGACCGGCAGGGGCTGCTGCCCCGGCCCGTGCGGCTGCTGTTCCAGCCCGCCGAGGAGGTGCTGCCGGGCGGGGCCACCGAGGCCATCGACGCCGGGGTGCTGGACGGGGTCGGGCAGATCATCGCCGTGCACTGCGACCCCCGGGTGGACGCCGGCAGGATCGGCCTGCGGCCCGGGCCGATCACCTCGGCCTGCGACCGGCTGGAGGTCACCCTGTCCGGCGCCGGCGGCCACACCGCCCGCCCGCACCTGACCACCGACCTGGTCACGGCGGCGGCCCGGGTCGCCGTGGACGTCCCGGCACTGCTGGCCCGCCGGATGGACGCCCGCTCGGGCATGTCCGTCACCTGGGGCCGCATCGAGGCCGGGCACGCGTGCAACGTGATCCCGATGCACGCGGAGCTCTCCGGGACCGTGCGCTGCCTGGACCTGAACGCCTGGCACGAGGCCCCTGACCAGCTCTACGCCGCGATCGACGAGATCGCCACGATGCACGGCGCCAAGTTCGAGATCAACCACGTCCGCGGCGTCCCGCCGGTCGTGAACGACCCGGTGGTCACCGAGCTGCTGCGCGAGGCCATGACCGCCCGCCGGGGCGCGGAGTCCGTCGAGGACACCGAGCAGAGCCTGGGCGGCGAGGACTTCTCCTGGTACCTGGAGCACGTGCCGGGCGCGATGGCCCGGCTCGGGGTCCGCACGCCGGGCGACACCACCAAGCGGGACCTGCACCGCGGGGACTTCGACGTGGACGAGTCCGCGATCGGGGTCGGCGTGGAGTTCTTCACCGCCGCGGCCCTGCTCGACGGGCGCCGGGCGAGGCCGCTGGGCTAGTCGCGCGCGGAGGCAGCCGGGCCGGTCGGGGCGAGGCCGCCGGGCCGGTCGCCGCGAGGCGCTGGGCCGACCCGGGGAGATCCCCGTACACCACCCGCGTGTCCGCCGCCGGAAGCGTCCAGCCCTTGATACACAAGGGCTGGGCGTCAGGCGCGTTACCGATCGGTCACTGTCCGGTTCGCGACGATCCGATAACGACTCATGAACGGGCCTTTAACTGACATCTACGCGCGTTACGATCGCGGCGAAACCAGCGCCGGTCAGTGGCGCTTCGGTCAGGTTTTGAAGGAGCCTCCCCTTGCGCCGGATCACCAGGATCGCAACCGTGAGTGTCGCGTCCGCGGCCCTCGCCCTGAGCGCCACCGCGTGTGGCGGTAAGAAGTCCTCCGACTCGTCCTCGTCCTCGTCCTCCGAGAAGTCGGCCGCCATCGCCTACGACATCGGCGGTCGCGGTGACCAGTCCTTCAACGACGCCGCCTACGCGGGTCTGGAGAAGGCCGAGAAGGACCTGAAGATCAAGGGCGCGGAGGCCGAGCCCACCGAGGGCGAGAGCGAGGCCGACAAGGTCCAGCGCCTCACCGAGCTCGCGCGCAAGGGCAACAACCCGGTCATCGGCGTCGGCTTCGCCTACGCCCCGGCCATCAAGAAGGTCGCCGAGAAGTTCCCGAAGACCACCTTCGGCCTGATCGACGACACCTCGGTGACCGGCCCGAACATCGCGAACCTGGTCTTCAACGAGGAGCAGGGCTCCTACCTGGCCGGCGTCGCCGCCGCCAAGGCCTCCAAGACCGGCACGGTCGGCTTCATCGGCGGTGTCGAGGTCCCGCTGATCAAGAAGTTCGAGGCGGGCTTCACCCAGGGCGTCAAGGACACCAACCCCAACGCCAAGGTGCTGTCGGCCTACCTGACCCAGCCGCCGGACTTCACCGGTTTCGCCAAGCCCGACCTCGGCAAGGCCGCTGCCAAGGGCCAGCTCGACGGTGGCGCCGACGTGGTCTACGCCGCGGCCGGCCTCGCCGGCTCGGGTGCCATCGAGGCCACCGCCAACGCGGGCAAGTGGGCCGTCGGTGTCGACTCCGACCAGTACAACCAGGCGGGCCTGGCCAAGTACAAGGACAAGATCCTGACCTCGGTCACCAAGGACGTGCAGTCCGCCGTCTACAACCTGATCAAGTCGGTCCAGGACGGCACCCCGCAGACGGGTGAGGTCCGCTACGGCCTCGACAAGAACGGCGTCGGCCTCGCCGACTCCAACCCGGAGTACAAGAAGATGGCCGAGGTGATCGCCGCCGTCGAGAAGGCCAAGGCGGACATCATCGCCAAGAAGATCACGGTCAAGACCGCCCCGTAAGGGACGGCCCGACCGGGCGAACGACACGGGGGGTCCGGGTAGCGGCTCACGCTGCTCCCGGACCCCGCGCCTCGTTCACCGGCCCGAACTCAGTGGCCCCAACCTGGCCACAACTTTTCACTTTCGACAGTGCTACGCGCGTAGAGGTCTCGTGGACGCGATACCGTCGCCCCCCGCCCTGTCCCCCCTGCCTTCCAGCTCCTTCGCGCCAAGGAGAGTGCGTCATCACCGCGTCCAGCCCCCCCGCCGTTGAACTGCACGGCATCACCAAGCGTTTCCCCGGCGTCGTCGCCAACAAGGACATCGCCATCACCGTCCGCAAGGGCACGGTCCACGCCCTCATCGGTGAGAACGGTGCCGGCAAGTCGACCCTGATGAAGATCCTCTACGGCATGCAGAAGCCGGACGAGGGCACCATCGCCATCGACGGGGAGCAGGTCTCCTTCAACAACCCCGGCGACGCCATCGCCCGCGGCATCGGCATGGTGCACCAGCACTTCATGCTGGCCGACAACCTCACCGTCCTGGAGAACGTCGTCCTCGGCGGCGAGAAGCTCTACGGCATCGGCGCCAAGGCCCGCCGCAAGATCCTGGAGATCTCGGACGCGTACGGCCTCGGCGTGCGCCCGGACGCCCTGGTCGAGGACCTCGGCGTCGCCGACCGCCAGCGCGTGGAGATCCTCAAGGTCCTCTACCGCGGCGCCCGCACGCTGATCCTCGACGAGCCCACCGCGGTGCTCGTGCCGCAGGAGGTCGACGCGCTGTTCGACAACCTGCGCGAGCTCAAGGCCGAGGGCCTGACCGTCATCTTCATCTCGCACAAGCTGGGCGAGGTGCTGAAGGTCGCCGACGACATCACCGTCATCCGCCGCGGCACCACGGTCGGCACCGCCGACCCGAAGACCGCCACGACCAAGCAGCTCGCCGAGCTGATGGTCGGCAGCGAGCTGCCGACGCCGGAGACGCGGGAGTCGACGGTGACGGACGTGGCGATGCTGAAGGTCGAGGGCGTGACCCTGGCCGAGGCCGGCGGCGTCGTGCAGCAGATCCCGGCCCAGCCCGGCGCCCCGGAGGACGACACCTACCTCCACGAGACCGCCACCGCCGGCCGTCTGCTGCTGGACGACATCAGCTTCACCATCCACAAGGGCGAGATCCTCGGTATCGCCGGTGTCGAGGGCAACGGGCAGACCGAGCTCATCGAGGTCCTCATGGGCATGAGCACCCCGGACGCCGGTGTGGTCACCCTCGACGGCCAGGACATCACCAAGCTGCCGGTGCGCAAGCGCCGCGAGGGCGGCATCGGGTACATCCCCGAGGACCGCCACCGCCACGGCCTGCTGCTGGAGTCCCCGCTGTGGGAGAACCGCATCCTCGGTCACGTCACCGAGGCGCCCAACTCCAAGCGCGGCATCCTGGACCCGAAGGCGGCCCGCAAGGACACCGAGCGGATCGTGCGCGAGTACGACGTGCGCACGCCCGGCATCGACGTCACGGCGGCCTCGCTGTCCGGCGGCAACCAGCAGAAGCTGATCGTCGGCCGCGAGATGAGCCACAACCCGAAGTTCCTGATCGCCGCCCACCCCACCCGCGGTGTGGACGTCGGCGCGCAGGCGCAGATCTGGGACGCGATCCGCGAGGCCCGCCGCGAGGGCCTGGCCGTGCTGCTGATCTCGGCCGACCTGGACGAACTCATCGGCCTGTCCGACACCCTCCGCGTCATCTACCGCGGCCGCCTGGTCGCCGACGCCGACCCGGCCACGATCACGCCCGAGGAGCTCGGCACCGCCATGACGGGCGCCGCGACCGGGCACCTGGAAGCAACCGACGACCACTCCGCCGCTGCCGACGGTGACACGACGGAGGACGAGGCCCGATGAAGAAATTCGACAAGGACCGGCTGCTGCTCGCGGCCGCCGGCCCCGCGCTCGCGCTGGTCAGCGCCTTCGTACTGACCATGATCGTGCTGGCCGCCTCGGGCGTGGACCCGATCGACCCGCTGCGCATCATGATCGAGCAGGCCGGTTACGAGGACATCCAGGTCCTGATCGTCAACCAGGCCGGCATCTACTTCCTGGCAGCCCTGGCCGTCGCCATCGGCTTCCGGATGAACCTCTTCAACATCGGCGTCGACGGCCAGTACCGGCTCGCGGCGATGCTCTCCGCCGTGGTCGGCGCGGCGGTCTCGCTGCCCGGTCCGCTGCACGTCCTGCTGATCGTGGCCGTGGCCATGCTCACCGGTGCCTTCTGGGCCGGTATCGCGGGTGTGCTCAAGGCCCGCCGCGGCGTGAGCGAGGTCGTCTCCACGATCATGCTCAACGCGATCGCGACCTCGCTGATCGCCTGGCTGATCCTGCCGAAGAACTTCGGCGTCCAGCCGGCCGGTTCCAACGACCTCACCACCGGCGACATCCCCGAGTCCGGCTGGTTCCCGGCGGTCTCCCTGCCGGGCGGTGACATCTACGGCTTCACCTTCGTGGCGTTCGCCCTGGGCGTCGTCTACTGGTTCGTGCTCAACCGCACCCGCTTCGGCTTCGACCTGCGCGCCTCGGGCGCCAGCGAGTCCGCGGCGCAGGCGTCCGGCGTGGAGCCCAAGAAGATGATCATGACCTCGATGCTCATCTCGGGCGCGGTCGCGGGTCTGACGGGCATGCCGCTGCTGCTCGGCGAGTCGCACACGTACAACCTGTCGTTCCCGCTGGGCATCGGCTTCACCGGTATCACCGTCGCCCTGCTCGGCCGCAACAACCCCGTCGGCATCTTCTTCTCGGCCCTCCTGATCGCCTTCATCGACAAGGCCTCCGCCGGTCTCGACACGGCCGGTTACGCCAAGGAGATCGGCACGATCATGCAGGGCCTGATCGTGATCGCCGTCGTCGTCAGCTACGAGCTCGTCCGCCGCTACGGCATCCGCCGCCAGCAGCAGAAGGTCGGCGAGGAGCTGGCCGCCGGCCACGCCATCAAGACCGAGAAGGAGGTCGCGGCGTGAGCACCAGCACCGTTTCCGCGACGAGCGCCGCGCCCAAGAAGGGCGGCGGCCGCCGCAAGCTCACCCTGCCCTGGATCCTGCTGATCATCGCGGGCGGGCTGGCCCTGATCTCCCTGGTCCGGGTCATCTCCGGGGCCAACGACCTGACCTCCGTCGGCCAGGTCTCCGGCGCCCTCCAGCTCGCCGTGCCGATCGCCCTCGCGGGCCTCGGCGGCCTGTGGGCCGAGCGCGCGGGCGTGGTCAACATCGGCCTCGAAGGCATGATGATCCTCGGCACCTGGTTCGGTGCCTGGGCCGGCTACCAGTGGGGTCCGTGGACCGGCGTCCTCATGGGCGTCGTCGGCGGTGCCCTCGGCGGCCTGCTGCACGCGATCATCACGGTCACCTTCAACGTGAACCACATCGTCTCCGGTGTCGCGGTCAACATCCTGGCCGTCGGTTTCACGCAGTACCTGTCGAACTTCACCTTCGACAAGACCCCGGGCGGCTCCTCCAAGCAGTCCCCCCGGATCGACCCCATCACCGAGATCACGATTCCCGGGCTCTCGGACTGGCTGGCCACGCTCCAGGCCAAGCACTGGTTCCTGGTCTCCGACGTCGCCGGCGTGCTCGGCGGCCTGGTCACCAACCTGTCGCTGCTGACGGTCCTGGCCGTCGTGCTGGTCCCGGTCACCTGGTGGGTGCTGTGGCGCACCGCCTTCGGCCTGCGCCTGCGCTCCTGCGGTGAGAACCCGGTCGCCGCCGAGTCCCTCGGCGTCAACGTCTACAAGTACAAGTACATCGCCGTGATCGTCTCCGGCGCGATGGCCGGCCTCGGCGGCGCGTTCCTCGCGATCGTCTCCACCGGCATCTACCAGGAGGGCCAGACCGGCGGCCGCGGCTACATCGGTCTCGCCGCGATGATCTTCGGCAACTGGATGCCGGGCGGCATGGCCCTCGGCTCGGGCCTGTTCGGCTTCACCTACAGCCTCCGGCTGCGCGGTGGCGCCGAGAACGTCCACGCGATGCTGCTGCTCCTGGCGATCCTGCTCGTGCTGGTCGTCGTGTGGCAGCTGTACAAGAAGAAGTACGTGCAGGCCGCGATCGCCGCGGCGTGCTCGGCCGGCCTGTTCCTCTGGTACGCCCTGACGGACTCGGTCCCGAGCCAGTTCGTCGACGCCGCGCCGTACGTCACCACCCTGCTGGTGCTGGCCCTGTCGGCGCAGCGGCTGCGGATGCCCAAGGCGGACGGCATGCCGTACCGCAAGGGGCAGGGCAAGTGACGACCGAGCCCGCCATCGGCTGGGAGGCCCTGCGGGAGGCCGCCCGGGACGCCATGTCCCGGGCGTACGCCCCCTACTCGGGCTTCCCGGTCGGCGTCGCCGCCGTGGTGGACGACGGCCGGCTGGTCACCGGCTGCAACGTCGAGAACGCCAGCTACGGGCTCGGCCTGTGCGCCGAGTGCGGGCTGGTCTCCCAGCTGCAGAACACCGGTGGCGGCCGGCTGACCCACTTCACCTGCGTGGACGGCAAGGGCGCCCTGCTCGTCCCGTGCGGCCGCTGCCGGCAACTGCTCTACGAGTTCGGCGGCCCCGACCTCCAGGTCGACACTCCCGAGGGCGTCCTGCCGCTGGCCGCGATGCTGCCGCAGGCCTTCGGGCCCGACCACCTGGGATAGCCGTGCCGACGGCCCTCCGCTCCCTGCCGGGCGGAGGGCCGTCGTGTTCACTGTCCCCGACACCCTTTTCCTCCTCGACCCCCCTCTTCGACTCTCTATGCGCGTAGAAGGTCCGCGCGTAGCGCAGGAAGTAAGGAAGTTCCCTATGGACGTCATCTCCGTCATCCGCACCAAGCGCGACCGCGGTGAGCTGAGCCCCGAGCAGATCGACTGGGTCATCGACGCGTACACGCGCGGCGTGGTCGCCGACGAGCAGATGTCCGCGCTGGCCATGGCCATCCTGCTCAACGGCATGAACCGGGCCGAGATCGCCCGCTGGACCGCCGCGATGATCGCCAGCGGCGAGCGGATGGACTTCTCCTCCCTGTCCCGCCCGACCGCCGACAAGCACTCCACCGGCGGCGTCGGCGACAAGATCACCCTGCCGCTCGCCCCGCTGGTCGCCGCCTGCGGCGCCGCCGTACCGCAGCTGTCGGGCCGCGGCCTCGGCCACACCGGCGGCACCCTGGACAAGCTGGAGTCCATCCCCGGCTGGCGGGCGCTGCTGTCGAACGAGGAGATGCTGCACGTCCTCGACACCACCGGAGCGGTGATCTGCGCGGCCGGTGACGGCCTGGCCCCGGCGGACAAGAAGCTCTACGCGCTGCGCGACGTCACGGGCACGGTCGAGGCCATCCCGCTGATCGCCTCCTCCATCATGTCCAAGAAGATCGCCGAGGGCACCGGCTCCCTGGTCCTGGACGTGAAGGTCGGCTCCGGCGCCTTCATGAAGAACATCGAGGACGCCCGCGAGCTGGCCCGCACCATGGTCGGCCTCGGCACGGACAGCGGCGTCAAGACGGTCGCACTGCTGACCGACATGTCGACCCCGCTGGGCCTGACCGCCGGCAACGCCCTCGAGGTCCGCGAGTCCGTCGAGGTCCTGGCCGGCGGCGGCCCGGCCGACGTGGTGGAGCTGACCGTCGCGCTGGCCAAGGAGATGCTGGACGCGGCGGGCATCAAGGACGCCGACCCGGCCAAGGCCCTCGCGGACGGCTCCGCCATGGACGTGTGGCGCCGCATGATCGCCGCCCAGGGCGGCGACCCGGACGCGGCCCTGCCGGTCGCCCGCGAGCAGCACGTGGTCACCGCCCCCGAGTCGGGCGTCCTGACCCGCCTGGACGCGTACGGCGTGGGCGTCGGCGCCTGGCGCCTGGGCGCGGGCCGGGCCCGCAAGGAGGACCCGGTGCAGGCGGGTGCGGGCATCGAGCTGCACGCGAAGCCGGGCGACACGGTCACCGCGGGCCAGCCGCTGATGACCCTGCACACGGACACCCCGGAGAAGTTCGACTACGCCCTGGCGGCCCTGGAGGGCACCTTCGACATCGCGGCGGCGGGCACGGAGTTCAGCGCCCCGCCGATCGTGCTCGACCGCATCGCCTGACCTGCGGCTTCCCTTCCGGGTGAACGGGACCGGCGGACCCCCGCCGGTCCCGTTCGGCATGCGGGGGCCCGCACCGCAGGGCCGACCGCGGGCGGCCGATGAGTCCGGGGCCGCCGGGAGGTCACCACGGCGTGGACGAAACGACGGTGACCCTTCCCCTGCCCGGCCCCGCCATCGCCCCGGCCCAGGTGCCGCTGCTGTGCCGGCGCCTGGAGCGCCTCTACGCGTCGGGGGCGGTGGGAGCGGTGGTCTGTGACGCCACCGCCCTCACCGCCCCCGACCTCACGTCGCTCGACGCCCTCACCCGCCTGACCCTGCTGTCCCGCCGCCACGGCAGTTCCCTGCCGATCCACGGAGCAGGGCCCGCCTTGCGGGCCCTGCTCACCTTGACGGGCTTGGACGAGGTGCTCGTCCTGGGCTAGCCGATGGAGGAGAAGGCGTTCCAGCCCTCCTCGTCGACGCGCCAGGGGTTCTGGGCGGTGCTGCCGCCGTAGAAGAGGTGCAGTGTGCCGTCCTTGCGGGTCAGGTAGAAGTCCGGGAAGCCGTCGTCGTTGAGGTCGGTCGTGCCGCGGACGAGGGGCCAGGTGGCACGGTCCCAGCCGGGTGTGCCGTACTCGCCCGCTCCGCCGTAGGGTCCGCCCAGACCGTAGAGCCGGTCGCCGTCCAGGGACGCCGCGGCGGTGCCGATCGAGACCAGGTCGACGCCGCCGTTCGCACCTGGCTTGCCCTTCCGCAGGACCAGGCGCTGCGGGGACGTGGCGTCGTCGCGGAAGATCAGGTCCGGGACGTTGTCCTTGTTGGCGTCGCGGACCCCGACGATGTCCCGCTTGCTCCAACCGGCGCCGCCGATCTGCTTGACCGAGGTGAAGCTGGCGCCCGTGTAACCGGTGAAGGCCCAGAAGGTGTCGCCGTTGTCGGCAAGGGCGAAGAAGTCCGCCATGCCGTCACCGGTGACGTCCTCGGTCGGGACGAGCTGGGTGAACCCGGCCGGGTCCGGCGAGCCGGCCGGCAGCAGCATCTCCATGCGGCGGCTGATGTCGAAGCGGCCGAAGCCGTCGCCCGGGTAGACGTACAGCTTGCCGTCGGGCATGCGGGCGATCAGGTGGTGAGACCCGACGCCAACGTCACGTCGTACACGTACGACATCCGCGGCAAGCTGGTGAAGGTCACCGACCCCGCGCTGAACACGTGGACGTACACCTACGACGCGCGCGGCCGGAAGACCGCCTCGTCCGACCCGGACATGGGTAACGCGTCGTTGGGCTACGACAACCTGGACCGCCTGGTCTGGGCGAAGGACTCGGCCGGCCGTGCGCAGTACACGACGTACGACGTCCTCGGCCGGACCACGGCGCTGCGTGACGACACGGCGAACGGTCCGCTGGTCGCGGCGTTCACCTTCGACACGCTGCCGGGCGCCAAGGGCAAGCCGGTCGCCTCGACCCGTTACTACGACGGCAAGGCGTACACGAGTGAGGTCACGGGCTACGACGCGGAGTACCGGCCGACCGGCACCAAGATCACCATCCCGGACGCGCCGACCACGAAGGGCCTCGCGGGGACGTACGCATACACGTCCACGTACACCCCGACCGGCAAGCCGCTGACGACCAACCTCCCGGCCACCCCGGGCGGCCTGGCCGCGGAGCGGCTCGTCACCCGCTACAACGCCCAGGGCGCGCCGATCACCCTGTCCGGTCTGGACTGGTACGCGGCGGAGACGGTCTACAGCCCGTTCGGCGAGGTCATGCGCACCGCGGTGGGCAGTGCCCCGCGCCGCGTGTGGGCGACGAACCTGTACGACAAGAACACGCGTCGGCTGACGGACTCGATCACGGACCGGGAGACCCCGAACCAGCCGGACCCGGCCAACCCCAACCGCATCAGCCGGCTCTCGTACGCGTACGACCCGGTCGGCAACATCACGTCGATCACGGACACCCAGCCGGGCAGCCGCATCGACAAGCAGTGCTTCACGTACGACCCGATGGGCCAGCTGACGCAGGCCTGGACGGGCAAGACGTGCAGCGGCGACGTCAAGGCCGACGTCACTCCGGGCCCGGACGGTGACGGCTACTGGCAGGAGTACTCCTTCGACCCGATCGGCAACCGCACCAAGCTGGTCGACCACGACCTGGTCGACCCGGCGCTGAACGACGAGTTCACGTACGAGTACGGCGTGACGGTCGCGGGCAACGGCACCCAGCCGCCGGTCAAGACGCAGCCGCACGCCTTGACGAAGGTGAACCAGACCACCCGCAAGCCGGGCTCCACGGTCACCTCGCAGTCGACGTACGGCTACGACAGCGCGGGCAACACCACGCGCCGCACGATCGGCGGCGACACCCAGACCCTGAACTGGGACCGCCGCAACAAGCTCACCTCGGCGACGAGCCCGGGCATCGGCGCGGTGGCGATCAAGGGCCTCGCGGACAAGTGCCTGGACCTGCAGTCCGGCAACACGGCCGACGGCACCTCGCTCCAGCTGCACAGCTGCAACGCGACCAAGGCCCAGCAGTGGCGCCTGACGGGTGACACGCTGCGCTTCCAGGACAAGTGCGTCACCAACCAGAGCGGCACGCCGCGGCTGGCGGCGTGCGACGGCAGCGCGGCGCAGAAGTTCGTGTACCGCCCGGGTGACAAGACGATCCACCACCCGGCGACGAACCAGTGCCTGGACGTCCCCGCGGGCAACAGCGCCGACGGCACGGTCCTGAACATCTGGACCTGCAACGGCGCGCCGTCCCAGGTGTGGTCGTTCAGCGACACGACCACGTACCTGTACGACGCTTCAGGTAACCGCCTGATCGAGGACAACGGCAGCACGCGCACCCTGTACCTGGGCGAGAGCGTGATCACGGTGAACTCGGCCGGCCAGGCCCTGGACGCCCAGCGCTACTACGCGGCCCCGGGCGGCCTGACGACGGTCCGCCGGACGTTCGGCAAGACCTCCGGCCACAACCTGTTCGTCCAGGTCTCCGACCACCACGGCACGGGCACGACCTCGATCGACCAGGCGAACGGCCAGGCGGTGACGCGCCGCAAGTTCGACCCCTACGGCAACCCTCGGGGCAACCAGGCCACCAACTGGCCGGGCACCCGCACGTTCCTCGGCACGGGCGTGGCCGACGCCTCGACCTCGCTGACCCACATCGGCGCCCGCGAGTACGAGTCGCAGACGGGCCGCTTCATCTCGGTCGACCCGATCATCGACTTGACCGACCCGCTCCAGATGAACGGCTACACGTACGCCAACGGCAACCCCGTCGGCAATTCCGACCCGAGCGGAATGCTGCTCTACGAGGGGATGAACGGCGGTGGGTTCGACAGCGGTGGTTGCGGCGGCTGCAACACCGCAGATGCGAACGCGGGCCGGTACAAGAGCTACGACGAGCCCGACGACGGTGACAACTACGTCAACATTGGCCCGACCGAGGTCCACTACAGCAGCCAGCAGGCCCTCGACGCTGCATTCAAGAAGGTCTACAAGGCGCACCCGGAGATCCAGGGACGATACGACTGGGTCTCGGGCTGCCTCCGTCAGGGCGGCGGCTGCAGCGCCGGCATAGACTTCCTCCCCGCCGTCTTCTCGCGGGAAATGTGCAACATGGAAGGGATCCATTGCGTCAATTCTGCTGATCGTCTTTCCTTCTATGCGGGCAAGGCCCTCTACGCTGAGCTCGAATTCGGCGCCGGCATGCAGGGGCCGATCGCGAACATCCTCAAGTCGATCGAGAGCCGACTCGTCGGGAAGCCGAAACCGAAGTCGGAGCCGGCACCCGCCAAAGAATGCAAGAACAGTTTCACGCCGGATACACCCGTGCTCCTGGCGGACGGCACCGAGAAGGCCATCAAGGACCTGCAGCCGGGTGACTTCGTCCTCGCCACGGATCCGGAGACCCGGAGGACCGAAGCCAAGGAAGTCACGGCTTTGATCCACACCGAGGACGACAAGGACTACGTCGACCTCACCGTCCAGGGCCTGGACGGCGCGGAAACAATCACCACGACTGCGCACCACCCCTTCTGGTCGGAGGCCGAAGCCGCCTGGGTCGACGCCGGCGACCTGAGGGTCGGTACCGAGCTGCGGACGGCAGAGGGCGGCACGGCCACGGTGAACCGCGTGCACGTCCACCGCGCAGACATGGAGACGTACAACCTCACCGTCGCGGACTTCCACACGTACTATGTGCTGGCGGGCGAGACGCCAGTTCTCGTTCACAATGCAAATTCGAAGCCATGTCTAACCGGATACGAGAACCCTGGTCACCATGACCCTCACGGCGGCCCGAACCCGTACAATCCCAAGAAGGGCGTCCTACCGGCCGATGCGGAGAGCCAGTTCCAGAACAGCACGCTAGTCAGTGGCGTTCGCTGGACAAAGATTGGTACGGGGAAGAAGGCGGTTTACTACAGGTATTCTGATAACGGTCATGGGCAGTGGCATTGGAGTGGCAGTACCAATGGTCGCGATAATCGGGGGAATCCTGTAGAGATTCCGATGGAGCATGTCCCAATTCAAATACGGCGAGGCTAAGTTGAGATTTTTGGATGACGCCGGCCAGTTCGGCTTGCTCGTTAGCCCTCTTCCTGGTCATCGCATGTTCCGCTTCCAGATTCTTGTCGGCGGACGATTGATTGGCGATCAGGAGGGATGCATCCTTGGGTCGATTATGGCTCAACTCGAAGATCGCCCGCGGATCGACGATGCGAAATTTGATGTCGAGCTCGATCCAACCGACCTTATGGACATGCTAGCTGCCGACGAATCTCTCTACGACGTCACGATGATGTCGAGCGTCGAGTCGCTTGACGGATGGACGTTGCATGGCTTCTTCCGTGCGGATCGCTTCTTGCTCCTGGCGAGAGAGGTCGTGCGGGATGGAGGTGGGGAAATCTTGGTCGGGAGCGTCGAAAGGGCAGATTACGATTCGATCGTTGAGGCGGCTCGTGACTTTTGGCTCAAGTCTCAACTTCAATGAAAAAGGGAGACTGGCGTCTCCGGTTATGTTCTTGCCTGACGGCAGCGGTTGACGGCAACGGCGGCGGACACCAGGGCTGTTCGCCGCCGTTGTGGTGCGTGGGTCAGGGGTGGTCGACAGCGTTCCCGAGCGCCGTTCATGAGATCCCGTTGGAGGTGGAGGCGTTCACGGTGGCGGTCACGCCGATGTGGGTGTGACGAGGGGGAGTCCGACGTCTTCCTTGACGGCGCTTCACACCTGGGGCGGTAGTGCTCTCGATGCCCCCGTCCGCCGCCGCAGCCCGCACCGCCAGGCCGACTTACTACCTCTGGCCCGCGGCTTGCCGTTCCTGTTCAGAGGTTTCTCTACTTGTTCAAGGGCGTCCCGCTGACGCGGGCCGCGCGCCCGGCCCGGTGGGGCCGCCGCCCGCTCCTGTCTGCCGCCCCGCTTGGCGACGACCCCGCCGGTCCGGGCGCTTAACAGCCAGCACAGCAAGCCACCTGGGGCGCTGCCCCAGACCCCGGGCCTCGCTCTGAGGAGCAGGGGGTCGAATCTCGGGTGCGGCTTCGTCGTGGTGAGTGGTCGCGGGCGCGGGTGGGGGTCCCTCGTCGCCCGGTCACCGGAGGCATTTCAGGAACCTACGGGAGCCGCCAAGGCCGAGCGCATGCGTCACGGGGTGAGCCTTGGCGGCCCTCGGGGAACCCTGGTCCGGCGAAGCTGCCCGACCGACGAGGGGCCTCACCCGCTCAGGTCCGGAATATGCCGGAGGCTGACTCCGGCCAGCGGACGACTAGCTCCGAGGGCGCTCACGACGCCAGCAGTTCGGCGACCTCCGGCACGTCACGATAGGCGTGCAGGTGATCGAGCACGATCCTCGTGCGTTCCGCCGTGCGTTCGCTGCCGCTCTGCCCCAAGGCAAGCATCCGCCCCGCAGTTCCCGCCGCGGCCTCGGGCTCGTTGGCGTAGGCCACGGACAGCCAGGAAAGGTGCAGCGCCAGCTCCCGGGCGTGGCTGGCGTCGTAGAGTCAGAGAACGTCCGTCAGCAGCGGCACGGCCCGCAGCGGGCGCCGCAGTTCGGTGTAGATGCGGGCCTCCATGACCTGCAATTCCCCTGCGTCCATCCAGTACAGGTCACGACGGAGAGTCGGTGCCGGCCGAGTCCTCGGACAGCGCCTCGGCCGCTTCCGCGAGGACGGTCATCGCCGGCCGTCCTGCCCGGCACGGGTATACGCCGAGGCCAACCGGTCCAGTGCAGCGCGCGAGCCTTCGCCGGGGCGTACGGACCCGCGTCCTTCAGCGCGGCGCAGGCCAATCCCACTGCGTCCGCTGTCCGGCCGGTGTTGTTCCACTGGTAGGCCAGCGAGCCCGCCACGTTCCCGGACAGCACACCGTCCTCGGCGGCCTGTGCGGCGCTCATGCCGAGCCGGTAGATGCGCTCCGCCTCGGCATGCTCCCCGGCATCGGCGGCCACCCACCCGGCGATCTGCGTCGACTCTACAATGCAGTACGGGAGTTCGCGCCCCGCTTTTTCGGTGTGTGCCCTCGCGGTAGAGCTTCACCGCCGCTTGAAAAAATTCGCGCAGCGTGGGCCCGATCAGGTCTTTGCCGTAGACCACGTCGTCGGCCAGCCGCAGGCCGTGAACCCGCTGGGCCAGGTCGGCCACCTGTCCGGCTTCGATCCGGCGACCCGCACGAGCACGCAGCAGGGCCAGTGAGTCGCCCTCGAGCGGGAAGTCGGCGACAGACCGGACACGCGGCGAGGAGTCGACCGGCTGAACGGCCTTCGCTCTCTCCAGCATCTTGCGCAGAACCTGAAGCGCCTGCGCGAGGAAGGGCAGCCACTCGCGCGGAGACCGCGTCCCGATCTCCCAACAGCACACGTCATTTCGCGTCGGCGGGACGCGCCAAGGAGCAGCCTCAGCCAGTGCCTCGGCGAGCCGCCGCTGACTCCGACCACGCGCCAGGCGCAGCCGCCTGGCCAGTTCCCCGACTGTCGAGGGGTAGCGCGTAGCGCACGTAGTGTGCTGGCGGGGGAGCACTTCGGTCCTCGTTCACAATTCAGATTGGTGTACCCCCGAGGAACGCATCGAAGACGCTGCGGACATCGGTGACGGTCACGCGGGAAGCGAGCATGCCGGTGACTTTCCGGGACTTTCACCCAGGATATTGGCGACCCCGCCCGGGGTGTTATGCAGGATCCGGCCCGTACGAAACCGCTGGGCAGCGGGCGGAGAGCGTATCAGGGGAAAGAGTGGGTCCACGATCGTGATTCACGACCCGATGCATCCGGATGGCGGTACGATCTTCCGCCGAGATCCGACGGCGATTGACGATTACTGGGACGGGTTGAAATGATGCCTGAAACTCCTGTGTTGGCGAGTGACCTGCTCACCGCGGACGAGGTCGCGTGGCTGCAGCGTGCACTCCTGGAATGGGGTGGACCGGCTCGATGCGGTGATGAGCTCGCTGTCGGCGTGGGGTTCGAAGGTGTGCAGGATCTCGTTGGCCAATGCGGCAGGTTGCGTGCCGAACTCGGAGAAGGCGTTTCCGATAGCCCCGGTCGATTGGGCGCGCATATTGCTGGCCGCAGAGATTGTCTTCGTCAGCAATCTTGCAGGTTCGGGATGCGAATGGACGACGACCACAGGATTTAGCGACGAATCGAACATTCGAACCCTGCGTGCAATCCAGATCAAGTTGGCCAGAGTGGTAAGGTCGTGCTTTGGCAAGCGGCCGAGTCTGTGAGCTATGCCTGATTCCGCAATCGTTTGCTGTATAGCTGGAGCAAAATTGAAGCCCCGTCAGGTGCATCCTGGCGGCGCTTCTGCGTGGGGGATGGCAGTAGTTGACGGCAAAAACTGGGGCCTGCCCCAATGGCGTTCAGTGCGTGTGCGGCAGCACCGCAACAAAGCCTTTCGCGGTGCTGTGCCCTGACGTCTACGCCAGGTGGTCCGGCAGGCCGAACAGCGGGAACCAGCGGGCTGTGTCCAGGAAGGCGTTCAGGCCCGTGATGCGGCCCGAGGTGATCTCCAGGACCTGGAGGGCCCACGGGGAGTGGCCGCCCGACGGGTTCGGGCGGTACTGGGCGAAGGCCGGCATGCCGTTGGCCGTGGTGGGCAGGAGGCGGGAGCCCTTGCAGCCTATGCCCTGGTTCAGGTGCCAGGCGGCGATGTCCTGCTTGCCCTGGAGCCACAGGTCGTACGGCGGCATCGACAGGACCGCGTCCTCGTGGAGGAGGGCCGTGAGGGACGTGATGTCGTACGACTCGAAGGCCTGGAGGTAGCGGGTCAGGAGTTCCTGCTGCTCGGCGTCCAGGGGGTCCGCCGGTTCCGAGGCCCTGATCTGGTGGGCCGACATCGTGGCCCGGGCGCGCTGGAGGGCGCTGTTCACCGAGGCGACCGTCGTGTCCAGGAGGGTCGCGACCTCGTCCGCCTTCCAGGACAGGACCTCGCGCAGGATCAGGACGGCCCGCTGCTTCGGGGGCAGGTGCTGGAGCGCCGACATGAAGGCCAGCCGGATCGACTCCTTGGCCAGGGTGGACTCGGCCGGGTCCGCCGAGAGGACCTTCGCGTCCGGGACCGGCTCCAGCCAGGTGATCTCGGGGCGGGTGTTCAGGACCGCCGTCGCCTGGCTGCCCTGGTCCGTCAGGTCCATCGGGCGGGCGCGGCGGTTGCCCGCCTTGAGGGCGTCCAGGCAGACGTTCGTGGCGATGCGGTAGAGCCACGAGCGGAGCGAGGAGCGGCCCTCGAAGCGGTCGTACGAGCGCCAGGCGCGCACGTACGTGTCCTGGACCGCGTCCTCCGCGTCGAAGGACGAGCCGAGCATGCGGTAGCAGTAACCGGTCAGTTCCACCCTGTACGCGGCCAGTGCCTCGTCCAGGGCCGTCGTCGTCGCCGTCATGTGCGTGACGCTACTCCTGGCCTCTGACAATCGCCGCCGGAGCCGGTCACGTGCCGGGCTTGCGGCCGTAGACGTACACGTCGTCGCCGCCCCGCAGCAGGCCCCAGTACGCCTTGGCGTCCGCGTGGGTCATGTTCACGCAGCCGCCCGAGCCCGGCGGGTTCCACATGCTCTTGTCGGTGGCGTGGAAGGCGATGCCGCCGTCGAAGAACTGCGAGTACGGCATCCACACGTTGTACAGCGTCGACCAGTGCTTGATGCTGCGGTAGTAGATCTTGTTGTGGCCGGTGCGGGTCTCCGTGCCGTCCTTGCCCGTGCGGACCGGGACCGGGCCGTACTTCAGCACGGAGCCGTCCTGGATCCACGACAGCTGGCGGGTCAGGTCCACGCAGGCGATGCGGCCCACGTTGGTCGGGCAGGCGCCGTCCCGGTTCGGGTTCTTGCCCGCCGCGCGCTGCGCCAGCATCGTGCTCATCGTGCGCCAGGTCAGCGGTCCGGCGTAGCCCTCGGTCGGGGTGATGCCGTGCTGGGCCTGGAAGGACCTGATGGCCTTGCAGTCCGACGCCGACTGGACGCCGTTGACGGGGAGGCCGAGGAAGGACTCCACCTGGCGCTGGTACGGCCCCGTGCTCAGGTTGCAGGAGGCGGCCGCGGCGGGGGCCGCCGATATTGCCGTCAGGGGGACGGCCAGCGCCGCCGCCACGAGCGCGCCCGTCAGTGTGCGTGTCCTCGGCTTCACGCCGTCCCTCCCGATGTTGCGAGCTGCGCCTCCAGTTGTACGGCCTCGGAGGCGGGGCGGGGAAGACCTCCCGTCCGCCTCCGCCCCCCTCGACTACGCCCGTTGCATGACGTCCGGTCAGGAGTGGGCGTAGACCGGCCGCGCGGCCGCGACGACCGGCTCGTCCGTCATCAGGCGGGTGGTGCCGACGCGCGCCGTGAACAGGACCTGGCCGTTCTGGTGGATGGTCACCGCGACCTCGCCGGTGCGCAGGTCCTGCTCCGCCTCGACCCAGGTGGGGGCGTCGAGTTCGGCGAAGCGCGTGAAGCGGGTCTCCATGGCGGTGGCGACCGTCGGCAGCGGCCCCGACACCACGTGGGCCGCCTGCCGGGCCGCCTCCAGGAGGAGGGCGCCGGGGACGTGGTCGACGGGGTGGTCGAAGAGGACCGGGTGGGAGGTGTCCACGCGCAGCTGCCAGCGGTTGGCGACGCGGGTGGCGGCCAGGACGACGTTCTCGCGCAGCTTGTGCCCGACCCGGTGGGCGGGCAGCGGCAGCGGGACCGGGACGGTGGCGGCCAGGGCCGCTTCCTTGTCGGCGTACGCGCCGCGCAGCCGGCGGTAGACGGCGGGCGCGTGGACGGTGAAGCGGGTCTCGGCGCTGCCGAGCCGGACGCCGTCGCGGCGGGCCTCGACGTGCAGGGACAGGGCGGCCAGCGAGCCGCGGCGGTGGAGCACGTCGTGGCAGTCGACGTAGAGGGTGACCTCGGCCGGGAGCAGGCCGGCGCGCAGGGCCTCGGTGCCGGGCTCGGTGCGGTAGCTGAAGTGCTCCCAGATGAGGTGGTGGCCGAACGGAACGGTGTACGCCGCATGGGAGAGGAGCGGGAAGACCTGACGAACCGTTTCCGCGAACAGCATCGGGTCATGGACACCGTGGCGCGAGCGGTAGAAGCTGTGCGAGCGCGGCCACTGGGCGGTGACGGTGAAGGCGTCGTCGTCGGTCCGGTGCCAGCCCGTCAGGAGGACCTCGGCGAGGGCCGCCTTGTGCACGTACTCACGGGGGACGGTGGTGGTGACGGTGGCGGGCGGCTCGGCCGGCCCGCCGAACGTGAACCGGGAGGCGGCGCCGGACTGGTGCTGGGCGTACTCGAACTCCATGTGGATCCCCCTGAAGAATGTGCATACGGGCACGGGCGTGGCTCGGGCTTGCTCGGGCGTCGTCGCTCGGAACGCGGAACGCCGATCGGGCTTGGTGCGGGCCGTGGCGCGGTGTGCGGTGTGCGGTGTGCCGGGCGTGGTGGCACGGGCATGGCTCAGGCGTGGCGCTGGTGTGGCACGACAGGCGGGGCGCCAGCGGGGTGAGGGGCGGAACCGGAGTTCCCCCTGTGGCTGACCCGTCACGGCTTAAAGTAGAGAGTGCTCGTTTTGTTTGTCGAGTGGGAAGCGATTGAAACCCGAGAGTGGCTTGATCTGACCGCCTCAGGATGCGTTGATCGTCCCTGAGGACCCCATGGGCGCTTCGCATAACATAGAGGGCGTTCGCTTTTTTGCGATGGGGGACCGTCAGATAGCCATCCAGTGGTAGTTGGAGTGATCGTGTCGCAGCCAAGGCAAGCCCGAGCCATCCGGACCCGGGAGAAGATCATCCGGGCCGCAGCCGAGGTGTTCGACGAGAGCGGCTTCTCCGGCGCGAGCATGAACAAGATCGTGCGCAGGGCCGAGACGACCATGGGGGCGATGTACTTCCACTTCGCGTCCAAGGAGGAGATCGCCCAGACGGTCATGAACGAGCAGGCGGCCGACCTCACCTTCCCGGACGGCGAGGACGGACTCCAGCGGCTGCTCGACATCAACCTCGAGGTCGCCCACCAGATGCGCACCAACGTGCTGTTCCGCGCGGGCGTCCGCCTGGCCGTTGAGCAGGGAGATTTCGGGATGCGGGACGCCGCTCCCTACCAGCTGTGGACCGAGCTGTTCCGGGAGCAGCTGCAGGCCGCGGCCCGCCGCGGCGAGCTGCTGCCGGGGGTGGACACGGCCGAGTTCGCCGAGATCCTCGTCGGCGCGTACACGGGCACCCAGCTGATGTCCAACATCACCACCGGCCGCGAGAACCTGATAGAGCGCATCGCGACGCTCTGGCGCTACCTGCTGCCCTCCATCGCCTCGCCCGAGGTGATCGCCCGCCTCGACCTCACCGGCCGGGCCGCCGCCGCCCGGAAGCGGGCGCGGAAGGCGGCCGGGGCGGCGGGCGAGAAGGTGTCCGAGAAGGCCTGAGCGCGCGTCCGGGGTCGTGCGACCCCGGCTCCCGAGGCGCTCGTGCCGCGGGTGTCGCCGCGGCCAACTGTGCGGTCTGCAGGGAGAAGTGGTGATTCGTCAGGCGCCCGGAGGTTGCCTGGAGGTTGCCCGGCAGGGTTGATTTCAGGCCATCGTCGGGTCGTCGTAGGGTCCGTCCGCCCGGTCGGACCCCTCCGTCGGGGCCGTCGCCGCCCCGGACGTACGAGGTCCGGGCCGGGGCCGGGTGCGCCGGCCGGCGATCCCGTACCAGAGCACCTCCCACACTTCGGCCAGCCGGCCCCGTACGCCCCACGTGCCACCGAGCGGCGCCCCGTGCGCCCGCAGCACCGAGAGCTCCAGGTTCGCCACCACGCACGCCACCAGGGCGCCCGCGAGCTCCTGGTCCTCCTCCTCCGCCAGTTCGCCCCTGCGGTGCGCCTGCGCCAGCAGCGTGCGCACCGCCGGCACCCAGGCCTCCAACCAGTCGTGCTTGAGCGGCAGTTCGCGCGAGAGCCGCGCCGCCGCCTGCACCACCGGCTCCCGCTCCAGCAGCTCCGCCAGCGCCTGCGTGATCTCGGCGACGGCCGCGGCGGGGGAGTGGGGGGCGGCGGCGATGCGGTCCACCGCCTCCCGGGTCAGCTCGCTGCCGCGTTCGCAGACCGCCTCCGCCAGCTCGTTCTTGGCGGGGAAGTGGAACGTCAGGGCCCCGATGGTGGCCATGGCCGCCCGGCTGATGCGGGTCAAGGAGGTGCCCGCGTACCCGCGGTGGGCGAACTCCTCGCCCGCCGCCTGGATGAGGAGGGCCCGGGTGCGGCCCGCCCGCTCCTGCTTGATCCCTGCCCGTTCGCGGTTCGTCATGTGTGTGGCCCCTTGCGGTGGTCGGCGTCGTTCCGGCCCCCCGGCCGAGTCGTACTGGATGTAGCATCCCAGAAAAACAAAGCGAGTACTCTCTATGGTGTAGAAAAAAGAGCGAGCATTCTCTACGCTTCCGGTGGATGTGAGGAGGAGATGCACGATGACTCGTAACGGACCGGCGCCCTCCGCCGCAGCCGCGCGACCCCAGAGACGCGTGGACCCCAAGCTCGCCGAACTCGGCAACTTCCTCGCCGAGCGCCGCGCCGAGGTCACCCCCCAGCAGGTCGGACTGCCCCGCGGGGCGGCCCGCCGGGTGCCCGGGCTGCGCCGCGAGGAGGTCGCGATGCTCGCCGGCATCGGCGCCTCCTGGTACGCCTGGATCGAGCAGGGCCGGGCCAAGAACGTCTCCCCGGAGATCCTCGGCGCCATCGCCCAGGTGCTCCGGCTCGACGAGGCCCAGCGCCTGTACGCGATGCGCCTCGCCGGGTACGCCCCGGCCGGGCGCCCGCAGGCGTGCCCGGACGACGACCTGCCGCTGCTGCTCCAGATCGTGGACGGCTTCCTCCCTTCCCCGGCCTACGTCCTCAACCCCTACTGGGACGTGACGGTTGCGAACGCCACCGCGACGCGCCTGCTCGGCCTGACCGGCGAGCGGCCCAACTACCTGGAGACGCTCTTCCTGGATCCGGCGGCGCCCGAGCGGCTGCCGCACTGGGAGCAGGAGGCGGCCGCCGCGGTGGCCGCCTTCCGCGTGCAGAGCGGCGACCTGCTCGCCGACGCCCGGCTGGCCGGCCTGGTCGGCGCGCTGAGCGAGCGCAGCGCGCTGTTCGCCTCGCTCTGGGCCCGGCACCTGGTCGCCGACAGCGGCGGCGCCACCCAGCTCGTACGCCATCCGGAGCTGGGGGAGCTGGAGTTCACCCGGGTCTCGATGTGCCTGAGCGGCCGGCCCGGGATGCAGGTGATCCTGCTCAGTCCGCAGTTCGGCACCGCCGAGCTGACCGAACAGTTCGCCGGCCTCGGCGCCCGGGTCTGACCCCCGCGCGCCGGCCACCCGACCGCACCCCCTCCGTCCCTCCTCCGTCCCCCCGGCGGAACCCGGCACCACCGCACGAGCGCGACCGCACCACCGCACGAAGGCGACCGCAGCACCGCACGAGCGCGACCGCACCACCGCGCACCCCCGGCACCACCGCACACCCCGAGCACAAGAGAACAAGAAGAGAAGAGGAAGGTCCCATGGCGACGGCCACCCCGTGGAACACCCCGGCCCGCACGCCGCGTTCGCTGACCCTCGGCGAGCACAAGGTCACCTGGCTGCCCGACGGCTTCGTGCAGCTCGACCCGCGGCGCTGGCTGCCCGGCACCACGGACGCCGACTGGGCCGGCGAGAACGCCGGCCTGCTCGACCCCGAGGGCTACCTGGCCGCCTCCATCGGCGCGCTGCTGATCGAGTACCGCGGCCGCGCGATGCTCGTCGACGCCGGCTTCGGCCCGCACGACATCCCCGCCGCGCACACCCACCCCACGCTCGGCGTCCTCGTCGGCGGCGCCCTGCCGGCCGCGCTGGCGAGCACCGGCGTGGACCCGGCCGCGGTCGAGCTGATCGCGTTCAGCCACCTGCACGACGACCACTTCGGCTGGGCCTTCCGCCCGGGCCAGGGCGCCGCGACGCCGTTCACCGCGGCGGTGTTCGCCGCCTCCGCCGCCGAGTGGGCGGGCTGGCCGCAGCAGCCGGACGGCAGCGGCGGACGGCTGCGGGCCGTGGCCGACGGCGAGGAGGTCTTCCCCGGCGTGACGGCCCGGGTGACCCCCGGGCACACCGCGGGCCACACCTCGTACGTCCTGCGGGCGGGCGGGCGCCGGCTCATCGCCTTCGGCGACGTGTTCCACACCCCGGCCCAGTTCGCCCGGCCCGACTGGCCGGTGGCCATGGACGCGCTGCCCGAGCAGGGCGTCGCCTCCCGGCAGGCCCTGCTCGCCGAACTCGCCGAGCCCGGCACCGTCGCCTTCGCCAACCACTTCGCCGACGTCGTCTTCGGACGGCTCGACCTGACCTCGGGAACGGCCCGCTGGGAACCGCTGGAAGAAACTCGCGACCACATTCACAACTAGCTTGCGATTTCGCTCCACCCGGCCCCAGAATTCGTGGGGCCGGGAATTTCGCATGCGCCCGCCCGTGACCCGCCCAGAACCCGGCCATTTCCCGCCCGCGGTGGCCTGTTGGTGGCGGCAATAGGTGCTGGAATGGCACCATCAAGGAAGGCTGTGGCGCGCTCGGTTCTGCTGGAACCATTGAGGCATGACCCAGAGAATCGCCATTGTCGGCGCCTACGGATCAGGAAAGACCCTGCTCGCCAAGGCTCTTTCCGAGGTAACCGGACTTCCCTACACGCAGGGCACCGCCATGCGTGAGCCCATCGGCGGCGAGGGCAAGCACATCTGGAACTGGACCGAGGGCGAGCTGCTCCAGCTCACGGTCAAGCGCTTCGCCGAGCGCACCCTCAACGAGGCCGCCCACCCGGCCGGCTTCATCAGCGACGGCTCGATGATCCACGAGTGGGTCTTCGCCAAGCTCCGCCTGGTCACCGGCCCGACGCCGGGCACCCTGGCCTCCGTCGACTCGCGCTACCGCAGCGAGGTCACCGCCGCGTACGAGAACGTCGCGGACAACATCGGCAAGCTCGCGGTGCGGCACGCGAAGACGGCGTACGACGTGCTCTTCCACCTCCCCATCGAATTCCCGATGTCGGAGGAGAACCCGCCGATCAACGAGAACTTCCGCGCCCTCTCGGACGAGGTCCTGCTGCCCGCCCTGGAAGAGACCGGAGTTCCGGTCCACACCGTCTCGGGCACGCCGGCGATGCGCCTGGAGAAGATCCTCAAGATCACGGGTCTGCCCACCGTCGTGGACATCGACAAGGCGCTCGAAGCGGTCCAGGGCAAGTAAGCGGTTACGGCTCCGTCCCACTCCATCCACGCGTCACCAGAGAAAGGTCCCACGAAAATGCAGCTCGCGGTTCCCCAGTGGCCCGACAAGCCCGACCTCAAGCTGGCGATATCCGGCACCTACTCGTCCGGTAAGTCGACCACCACGGAAGCCCTCTCCATCGCGACCGGTATCCCCCGCACCCACGCGAAGACCTCCCGCGAGCTCCTCGTCGACCTCGTCCCCGGCAAGACGGTGATGGAGCTCAACGCGATGGAGCTGGTCAAGCTCGGCCTGCGCCGCTACGAGGAGCGCCTGGTCAACGAGTCCGGCACCGGCGCCTTCATATCCGACGGCGGTGTCTTCCACGAGTGGGTGTACTTCGAGGCCCGCATGCGCGTCGGCATCAACCCCGGCATGCCGTGGTGGTTCCAGGGCGTCAAGAAGGCCATGGGCGTGACGTCCAAGCGCTTCTACCAGAAGTACACGGACACCCTCGGCGAGATCCAGAAGGACCGCGCGAAGCGTTCGTACGACGCCTACGTGCACCTGCCGGTGGAGTTCGACATGGACGCCGACGGCCACCGCCCGGTGTCCGAGCCGTTCCGCCGGCTCTCCGACGACCTGCTCGTCGAGGCCCTGGAAGAGATCAAGATCCCGTACCGCGTCGTCGGCGGACCGATCCCCGAGCGGATCGAGAAGATCGTCGAGATCTTCAACCTGCCGATCGTCGTCCCGATCCCCGAGGCCATCGAGGAGGCGGAGCGCCGCGTCGCCGCCGACATCGAGGACCTCCAGTCGAACCTCTCCTACATGGAGGCCCAGCGGAAGAAGTCCTTCGCGCGCAGGCTCGCCTACGCCTTCCGCTACTGACCTCCCCCCACCTGACCGTCCCCGACCGGAAGGAACTGGCGTGCCCACGAGCGTGCAGGCCAAGCCGCGTCGTCTGGGAGCGATCCTCGGCCTGCTGGCCTTCGCCCAGATGATCATCGCGATCGACTACAACATCATGTTCGTGGCGCTGCCGGACATCGGCAACGACCTCGGATTCTCCGCCCAGAACCTGCAGTGGGTGATCTCGGCCTACTCGGTCGCCTTCGGCGGCTTCCTGCTGCTGGGCGGCCGCGCCACGGACCTCTTCGGCCGGAAGAACATGTTCCTCTTCGGCCTCTTCCTCTACGCCGCCTCGTCCGTGGCCGGTGGCCTGGCCACCGAGTCGTGGCTGCTGGTGGCGGCCCGGGTGGTCCAGGGCCTCGGCGGCGCGTTCCTCGCGCCGGCCACGCTGTCCCTGGTCGTCACCCTGTTCGCCGAGGGCAAGGAGCGCAACCGCGCCCTGTCCGTCTGGGGCGGTGCCGGCGGCTTCGGCATGGTCCTCGGCGCCATCCTCGGTGGTCTGCTGACCGACTGGTTCGGCTGGCAGGCCGTCATGTGGGTCAACGTCATCGCCGCCGCCGCGGCCCTGATCTACGGCATCGGCCTGCTGCCGAAGACGGCCAAGGCCTCCACCAAGGGCTTCGACCTCCCCGGCGCGGTCATCGGTACGGTGGCCTCCACACTGCTGGTGTTCACCCTGGTCAACGGCCCCGAGGTGGGCTGGGCCTCCAGCACCACCATCGGCAGCCTGATCGGCGCCGTGGTGCTGTTCGCCGCCTTCATCGGCATCGAGTCCAAGACCCGCGCCCCGATGATGCCGCTGCGCCTGTTCAGCAACCGCAACGTCACGGTCGGCACCACGATCACCTTCCTGTTCATGGCGACGTTCGGCGCCTACGCCTACTTCCTCACCCAGTACTGGCAGGTCGTCCAGGGCTACAGCGCCTGGGCCACCGGCTTCGCCTTCCTGCTCCCCTCCGGCTGCGTCCTGATCGGAACCGTGGCCGCCGGGAAGCTGATGAACAGCTTCGGCGCCCGCAAGACCCTGCTGATCGCGCTCGCGGTCGGCCTGGTCGGCACCGTCGCCCTCGCCCTGACCATGACCCAGGAGAGCTCGTACCTGGTCATCGCCGTCCCGCTGATCGTCCTCTCGCTCGGCCAGGGCGTCATCTTCACCGCGATGTTCGCTGCCGCCACCACCGGTGTGGCCGACGAGGAGCAGGGCATCGGCTCCGGCATCGCCCAGACCGGCCAGCAGATCGGCGGCGCCGTCGGTCTCGCGGTCCTGATCGCCGTCGCGGCCACCGCCGCCGGCGGCGAGACCACCGACCCGGCCCAGCTGACCGACGGCATCCTCGTCGCGACGTGGGCCACCGCCGCGGGCATCGCCCTGACCTTCCTCGCGACGCTCGGCCTGAAGAAGCCGGCCGCGACGCAGGTCGCCGCGGGCGACAGCACCGCCGCCCCGAACGCGGTGACGGCTGCGGCCACCGAGGCCCCGGCCACCCCGGCCCCGGCCGTCACCGAACGCGTCTGATCCGCTCCCATCCTCCAGCGGATCCAGACGCCCCGCGCACGGCCCCTTCCCTCGACCTCCCCCGCGGGGGAAGGGGTCGTGCGCCGGCCCCGGGCCCCCGGCCCGCGGGTCCCGGCTCCGCCAGGCCGGCCCGATCACGCCCGGAAAGGGAGAGACGCAGTTGAACGGCTACCGCACCGCATTCTTCGACGTGGACGGCACTCTCACCACGGCCCCGAGCATGTTCCGCTTCCTGCGCCACTACCTCTCCGCGGTGGGTCACCCGCCCACCGAGTACATCAGCCGCCGCCGCGAGCTGAAGGCGATGAACGAGGTCGGCTGTCCCCGCGAGGCCACCAACCGCGCCTACTTCGCCAGCCTCGAAGGCGCCGACGCCGGCGAGGTCACCGCCCTCGCCGAGGACTGGTTCCGCGAGGAGCTGCGCGCGGGCGGCTTCTTCCACGAACACGGCGTCGCAGCGCTGCGCCGCCACCAGCAGGACGGGACCCGGATCGTCTTCGTCTCCGGCTCCTTCCCCGCCGTGCTCGACCCGATCGCCGAACACCTGGGCGCCGACGAGGTGTGGTGCACCGAACCGGAGATCGCCTGGAGCCGCTACACCGGCAACCTGCACCGGCCGCCCATGCTGTCCGCCGCCAAGGCCGAGACCGTACGGGCCGTCGCCGCCGCGCACGGCACCACGCCCGAGCACTGCATCGCCTACGGGGACCACATCTCCGACCTGCCGATGCTCAGGACCACGGGCACCGCCGTGGTCGTCGGCGGGGACAAGGTCCTGCGCACCCACGCACGTATCCACGGGTGGTCCCTGCTGCCCGCCGCGCCGGTCCCGCCGGCGCTCGACCTGCCGCTGTGGCACACCGGCCGGACCGGCTCGCTGGCGGCCGTAACGAACGAGGTGAAAGAGGTGGAAAGCGTATGACGTCCTGGTTCTTCGACCGGATGCGGAGCTTCGGCGAGGCCGACGCCATCGTCTTCAACGGCGTTGCCTACAGCTACGCCCAGCTCGTACGGCTGACCGGTGACTGGGGGCAGTTCCTCGACCGCCACGACATCCGCGCGGGGCAGGTCGTCGCCATCGAAGGCGTCAGCAGCGTCGAGGCCTGCGCGGGTCTGCTCGCGCTCATCGAGCGCGGCGCGGTCGTCGTCCCGATGACCCCGCTGCCGGCCGCCAAGCGCGCCGAGTTCCTGGAGGTCGCCGAGGTCGAGACGATCATCTCGATCGACTCCGAGCAGTGGCGGCGCAGCGTGGAGATCACCGGCCGCGAGGCCGGCCACGAGCTGTACGAGCGGCTGCGCGCGGACGGCGTGCCGGGCCTGGTCCTGTTCAGCTCCGGCACCACCGGCCGCAGCAAGGCCAGCGTCCTGGACTTCTCCAAGGTGCTCGCCAAGTACGGCCCGCCGACCCGGCCGGCCCGTACCCTCGGCTTCCTCAGCCTGGACCACATCGGCGGCATCAACACCCTGCTGCACACCCTCAGCCAGGGCGGCGCGCTGGTCACCATCGACGAGCGCACCCCGGACACGGTCTGCGCCGCGATCGAGAACAGCCGCATCCAGATCCTGCCGACCACGCCGACGTTCTTGAACATGCTGCTGATATCCCGGGCCTACGAGCGCTACGACATCAGCTCGCTGAAGCTGGTCACCTACGGGACCGAGCCGATGCCCGAGGGCACCTTGACCCGGCTGGCCAAGGCCCTGCCCCAGGTCCGGCTGAAGCAGACCTACGGCCTGTCCGAGCTCGGCATCATGCCGACCAAGTCGCGCGACGACGGCAGCCTGTGGGTGAAGCTGGGCGGCGAGGGCTTCTCGTACCGCATCGTCGACGGGATCCTGTGGATCCGCTCCGACATGGCGATGCTCGGCTACCTCAACGCCCCGGCTCCCTTCGACGAGCAGGGTTTCTTCAACACGCAGGACGCGGTGGAGACGGACGGCGAGTACGTCCGGATCCTGGGCCGCAAGTCCGAGCTGATCAACGTCGCGGGGGAGAAGGTCTACCCCAGCGAGGTCGAGAACGTCCTGCTGGAGCTGGACTACGTCGCCGACGCCGTGGTCTCGGGCCGCCCGAGCCACGTCACCGGCCAGGTGGTCAAGGCCGTGGTCAAGCTCACCGGACCCTGCCAGGACCAGCGGGCCACCGCGCGGGCGGTGCGCGAGCACTGCGCCCGCCGGCTGGAGGCCTTCAAGGTGCCGGTCGTGGTCGAGGTCACCGAGGCGGACACGCACTCCGACCGCTTCAAGAAGATCCGGAGCGCGGTGTGACGCAGCGGACGGCGGTGGTCAGCGGCGGCAGCCGGGGCCTCGGGCGGGTGCTCGTCGAGCGGCTGCTGGCCGAGGGCTGGCGGGTGGCGACCTTCAGCCGCAAGCCCAACGAGTTCACCGGGGCGACGGCGCAGGCGCACCCGGACGCCTTCCACTGGGAGTCGGTCGACCTCCAGGAGACGGCGCAGATCAGGCAGTTCGTCAAGGCCGTGAAGGAACGCTTCGGCACGGTCGACCTGCTGGTCAACAACGCGGGCGTGCTCCACCAGGAGCTGTTCCTGACGATCGCCCCGCAGAAGATCGACGACCTGCTCGCCGCCAATCTGACGGCGCCCGTGCACCTGACCCAGGCGTGCGCGCGGCTGATGATGCGCGGCGGCGGCTCGATCGTGAACATCTCGTCCATCAACGCCATCCGCGGCTACCGCGGGGTCGGGGTCTACGCCGCGGCCAAGGCCGGCCTGGAGGGCTTCGGCCGGGCCCTCGCGCGGGAGCTGGGGCCGGTCGGCATCCGGGTCAACACGGTCACGCCGGGCTTCTTCGACAGCGAGCTGACCTCGGACGTCACGGATCGCAACCGGGAGAAGATCCAGCACCGCACCCCCCTGGGGCGGCTCGGCACGGCGGAGGAGATCGCGGACGCGGTGCTCTTCCTGGCCTCCCCGCAGGCACGTTTCATCACCGGTCAGTCATTGGTCATCGACGGAGGAATCACATGCTGAACGACCAGAACGTCCAGGAGATCATCGAGCGCGAGATCCAGGCCGTGGTGCTGAGCTCGGACGAGGAGGAGCTGTCGCTGGACGACGAGCTGCTCAAGTCCGGCGTCAACTCCCTGATGCTCGCCCAGCTGCTGATCCAGCTGGAGACCGAGCTCGGCGTGGACCCGTTCGGCGAGCAGCTCTCCATCACGGAGATCCGGACGCTGCGCGAGCTGGTCGGCGCGTACGAGGCCGCGCTGGAGAAGGCCGCCACCGGCGCCGGCGCGACGGCGGGTGCGTGAGACGTGTCCGTCGCAACGAAACTGTCCCTGAAGTCGATCGACGACTATCTGGGCCCGGGTGAGGGGCGCTTCTTCTCGCGCGGGTACCAGCGGGCCGAGTACCTGGTCCGGGACATCGTCTCCACCCCCGTCGAGGCCGAACGGCCGGGCATCCAGGCGACCTTGGACGTCAGCTACCCGGCCGACTGGTCCCGCAAGAAGAACGGCACCGACCTGCGCCCGCACCTGAGCACCGTGGACGCGCTGGTGCTGGGCGTCCAGCTCGCCGAGCTGCACCTGGTGCACGCCTACGGGCTCCGGGACGGGGCGCGCTCGTCCATGCGGCTGCGGAAGATCGTGCTGCGGGCCGGCGGTGCGCCGCAGGAGGACCTGCTGCGCATCCCCGCCTCCTCCAAGCTGGTGCGGACCGAGGAGGTCCCGGGGGTCCCGGGCCGCCACCTGTCCGTCCACGACGGGGCGGTGGGGGCGCTGCGGGTGCGGTGCGAGATCGAGCACGACACGGGCGAACGGGCCACCACCGAGGCGCACTTCGGCAGCCTCGACGAGGGGCTCGGCGACGGCCGGTTCCGCTTCTACGGCGAGGGCTTCAAGAAGCGCCGCCACGTCATCCGCGACGTGGAGGTCGACATGGAGGAGCTCGTCGCCACGGCGGACGTGCACTTCCACGCCGGACCGGCGGACGGCCCGGACGCGCGGGGCGTCGACGCGGCGACCGAGCCGTCGGTGTCGATGGTCGACGCGTTCGTGGTGAACCTCCAGCTGGTCCAGGTGCTCATGTACGAGCTGGACCAGGTCAGCCGGGCCAACTCCAACACCCTGTGGATGATGCAGACCGTGCTGACCGCGGCGGAGACGGCGCTGCCGTTGCCGGTGCGCGCCGAGGAGCCCGGGCGCGCCCGGGCCAAGCTGCTGGCGAAGCGGCTGCTGCCGCTGCGCGGGGGCGTCTGGCGCAGCGTGGAGATCGAGGCCGCGCTGGCCGGCGTGGGCGTGCGCTGCTCCTTCGCCCACGAACTGCCCCCCGAGTCGGCGGCCAAGGCCGCGTAGGGCCCGGCCCCCCGGGGCCGGGCTCCGACCGGAGCCCCCCTCACTCCGGCCGGAGCCCGGCCCCGGGCCCGCGTCGAGAATCGAGTCGATCAACAAGGAGCGCCAGCACATGCGCCTGTCCGTCTCCGGGACGTACGCGGCGGGGAAGACCTCCACGGCCACCGCCCTCTCCCACTACACCGGCATCCCCTTCGCCCCGGCCCGGTCCATCCGGGAGATCCTCCCGGACGCCGTTCCGGGCAAGGCACTGGCCGAGGTGACCCCCGCCGAGTACCTGCAGCTGGCCGTCCGCCGCCACGTCGGGCGGGTCCAGAACGAGGCCCGGCTCGGCGAGCGGCTGATCTCCGACGGGTCCTCGTTGCAGGAGTGGATCTACGCCGCCGCGCGGGTGCGGTTCGGGATGGACCCGGCGGCCCCCGCCGAGGTCCCGCCGCGCTCGGCGGCCATGGACTTCTTCGCCGAGGCCGTCGACCAGCTCGGGCACGCCTTCCGGCAGCACGTCAAGGAGACCTACGACGGCTTCGTCCACCTCAAGGCCGCCCAGGGCGCGACCGGCAAGGCCGGCGGGCACCGGCGGATGCACCCGCTGTTCCGGGGGTTCTGCGACGACATGCTGCTCCGGGCGCTCGACGACCTCGGCGTCACCTACCACGTCGTCGAGGAGAGCAGCCGCTCCGAGCGGCTGAAGACCATCGCCGGGCTGTTCGGGCTGCCGGCCGTGCGGTCCGTGGAGGAGGCCCTGGAGCTCGCCGCCGGCGAGTACGCCGCCATCGACTGGCGGCTGGAGGGGGAGCGGGCCCCGAGCGCCGCCTCCCTGGCCACCGCGGTCCCGGCCGCCGCCACCGGGGCCGTCGCCGCCGCCGGGCCCGTCGCCGCCGCCCCCGCGGAGGCCGGGCGATGAGCCACTCCGCCGCCCCGGCGCTCCACGACCGCCGCTGGCTCATGCTCCCCGTCGTGCTGGCCGCCCTCTTCATGGCCCAGTTCGACCTGTACGTCGTCAACGTCGCCGCGCCCACCCTGCAGCAGCACCTCGGCGCCGGGCCCGTCGCCCTCGAGCTCATCGTGGCCGGGTACGCCTTCACCTACGCCAGCGGGCTGATCACCGGCGGCCGGCTCGGGGACCTGCTCGGGAACCGGGTGATGTTCCTCGGCGGCACGCTCGCCTTCACCGCCGCCTCCCTGCTGTGCGGGCTGGCGCAGAGCCCGGGCCAGCTCGTCGCCGCCCGGCTGCTGCAGGGCGTGACCGGTGCGGCCATGGTGCCGCAGGTCCTGGCGCTGATCACCGGGGTGTTCGGGCCGGCCGAACGGCCCCGGGCCCTGGCCTGGTTCGGGTTCACCGTCGGGGTCGGCGCCGTCGCCGGGCAGGTGCTCGGCGGGATGCTGCTCCAGGTCGCCTCCGCCGGGGGCGGATGGCGGGTCATCTTCCTGGTCAACGTGCCCGCCGGGCTGCTCACCTTCCTGTTCGCCCGGGCCGTCGTGCCCGGGCCGCCCAAGGTCCGGGCGGGCACCGGCCTCGATCCCGTCGGGGCCGTCGGGATCCCGGCCGGGCTCGCGCTGGCGCTCGTACCGCTGATGCTCGGCGGGCGCAGCGGGTGGCCGCTGTGGTCGTGGCTGTGCCTGGCCGCGTCCGTGCCCGTACTGGTGGGGACCCTGGCGTGGGAGCGGCGGCTCGGGCGGCAGGGCGGAACGCCGCTGCTCGACGTGTCGCTGTTCACCGTGGCCTCCTTCCACCGGGGGCTCGTCATCAGCGGGGCCGTCTTCGGGGCCTTCTTCAGCTTCCTGTTCGCGCTCACCCTCGTGCTCCAGTCCGGGCTCGGCCTGTCGCCGCTCGGCGCCGGCTTCGCCTTCGCCCCGCTCGGCCTGGCCTTCGCCGCCGCCTCCATGGCCGCCCGGCGCACCCCGCCGGCCCGGGCCGCCCGCACCGTGCTGGCCGGGATCGCGGTCGCGGCGGTCGGCCTGCTCGCGCTCGTCGTCGAACTGGTCTGGATGCCGGGACAGTTGAGCCTCGCCCGGCTGCTGCCGTCCATGGTGCTGATCGGTCTGGGCAACGGGCTCGCCGTGCCCGCGCTCACCGGGGCGGTGCTCTCCGGGGTGCGCCCCGGGCAGGCCGGCTCGGCGGCCGGGGTGCTCACCACCGCGCAGCAGTTCGCCAGCGCCGTGGGCGTGGCCCTGCTCGGTTCCGTCTTCTTCGCCGTCCTGGGCGACCGGGCCGGCAGCGAGGGGTACGCCGACGCGCTGCGGTGGGTCGCGGGCATCGGGCTCGGCCTGGTGCTGGTGGCGGCCGCCGCCGCCCGGTCACTGCCCCGGCCGGCCGCCGCGCCCGCCCCTGCTCCGGCCGCCGCGCCCGCTCCGGCCGCCGCCCCTGCTCCGGCCGCCGCTCCCGCCGCCTCCGGCTCCGCCGCCTCCGCGTCCGCCTCCGTCCCGCAGGGCGCCGTGCAGACCACCCGAAAGGCATGACCTCCATGACCGCGCAGTCCCCCACCTCCGTCCTGCCGCCGGCACCGGCCACGTCCGACGCCGCCGCGCTCGCCGAGTACCGCAAGAAGAAGATCGCCCTGCTCTTCGAGCAGATCATCACCCACGGCGACCTCGACCTCGCCGACGAGCTGTTCCACGAGGACTTCCGCTGGCCGCAGTTCGGGCTGCACGGCCCGGAGGGCGTGCGGACCTGGGTGCGGGCCTTCCGTACGGCCTTCCCCGACATGGTCGACACCGTGGTCGAGCAGTGGGCCGAGGGCGACACCGTCATCACCCGCGTGGAGTGCACGGCCACCCAGCTCGGGCCGTTCCGCGGCCTGCCGCCGAGCGGCCGCAAGGCCACGTTCGGGGCGCTGGGCATCGACCGCTTCCGCGGGGACAAGGTCATCGAGCGCTCGGCCCACTTCGACCTCGCGGACCTGATGCGCAAGTACGGCCACACCCACCTCCACGTGCCCGAGGTGGACCGGCCGTGAAGCCCGCGCCCTTCTCCTACGTCCGTCCCGCCACCGCCGAGGAGGCGGTGGCGGAGCTGGCCGCCGCCGCCCGGGCCGGCCGCGAGGCCCGGGTGCTGGCCGGCGGGCAGTCCCTGATCCCGCTGCTCAACCAGCGGCTGGTGCGGCCCGACCTGCTGGTGGACCTGGGCCGGGTGCCCGGACTGTCCGGCGTACGGGCCGACGCCTCCGGCGTGCGGATCGGGGCCCTGACCCCGCACGCCGCCGTGGAACGCAGCACCGACCGCGTCCTGCACCGGGACCTGCCGGTGCTGCCCGAGGCCGCCGCGCTGATCGGGCAGCTGCCGGTGCGGGTCCGGGGCACCGTCGGCGGCAGCCTGGCGCACGCCGACCCGTGCGCCGAGTGGTGCCTGCTCGCGGTGCTGCTCGACGCCGAGCTGACGCTGCTCGGCCCCGGGGGCACCCGGGTCGTGGGCGCCTCGGCGTTCCTGCGCGGACGGCACCGTACGGCGCTGCGGCCCGGGGAGATCCTCACCGGGCTGCGGTTCCCGGCCGCCGAACCGGCCGCCGCCCTCGTCGAGTACGGCGTCCAGCCGGGCCGACTGCCGGAGGCCGCCGCGGCGGCGGCGCTGACCCTGTGCGCGGACGGCCGGATCGCCGCGGCCCGGATCGCC
>NZ_JAJAUY010000059.1 GCF_020532625.1 Streptomyces antimicrobicus
AGTGCGGAAACGTACAAGGATCGCGGTGGCTGATACGGTCACGGGCGGTTCATGGACACGCCGGCTGCGGGTAGCCGTACGCGGGCTGCACGGCCGGCGGCGCCTGGGTCGGCGGGGCCGGCGGCGGCGTCGGGGGGCTCATCGCGGCCGTCCGGTCCGGGTCGGGGGCCGGGGCGTTCTCGTCCACCGAGATGCCGTGGTCCGTGGCCAGCCCCTCCAGCCCGTTGGAGTATCCCTCGCCCAGGGCGCGGAACTTCCACCCCTCCCCGCGGCGGTAGAGCTCGCCGCAGATCAGGGCCGTCTCCCCGCCCGTCTCGGGCCGCACGTCGAAGTACGCGAGCGGCTCGCCGCCGCCCTCGACCGTGGCGTCGTAGAGCAGGATCCGCAGGTCCCGGACCCGCTCGAAGGGCACGTCCTCGGCCGAGGCCACCACCAGCACCCGGTCGACGATCGCGGGGACCGAGGAGAGCTCGGCCTGCACCGCGTCCGTCACCGCGTCGCCGATCCGCTTCTTGCCCAGCCGCCACACGGAACCCGAGGGGTGGCGCGGCTGGTTGTAGAAGACGAAGTCCTCGTCCGAACGCACCCGCCCGTCCGGGCCCACCAGCAGCGCGGAGGCGTCCACGTCCGGTACGTCGGGGCCGCCGGTCCAGCGCAGCACCGCCCGGACCGCGGCGGCGGTCACCGGGATGTTCGAGCCCTTCTGCATCGCGTGCGTCATGCCCGTCATCCTGCCCTCCCGGGCCGAGGCGGGACAATGCGGCCCCCCGGTAGCGACCGCGGGAGCACCGGCGCGGCCCTTGTCGCCTCACCCGGGGCGTGGGCATGGTGCGAGAGGGTTACCTGAATTTCACGTACTTGAGGAACTCTTGAATCTCGTTCGTACGTACTATTACCGGCCACGCCAGATGGGCCACCGAGGCAGTACGGGGGAAGCAGATGCGTCATTTCGGGCACATATCGCCCGCGGTCCGCAAGGACCTCTTCCACCAGGAACCGGCCGACTTCACCGCCGCTTCCCCCTCACGCATGCTGTCCGCCGCCCTCGGCGCCACCCTCTACAGCCCTGCCACCCGGCCCCGGCTCGCCGCCGACGTCGTCAAGCAGGCGGGTCGCGGGGTCGTCTCCATGGTGCTCTGCCTGGAGGATTCGATCAGCGACGCCGATGTGGTGGCCGCCGAGGAGAACCTGGTACGGCAGTTCGCCGAGCTGGAGGCGCACAGCGGCGAGTTGCCGCTGCTGTTCGTCCGGGTCCGCGAACCCGAGCAGGTTCCGGACCTCGTCCGGCGGCTGGGGCCCGCCGTGCGGCATCTGGCCGGTTTCGTACTTCCCAAATTCACCGCGGGCCGTGGTGACGCCTTCCTCGACGCCGTCGTCGCCGCCGAGGCGCTGACCGCGGACGTCCTCGGGGACCGCCCGCTGTACGCGATGCCGGTCCTGGAGTCCCCGGAGCTGCTGCACCTGGAGAGCCGGGCCGAGACCCTCGCCGGGATCGCGCGCACGGTCGGCCGGCACCGCGACCGCGTCCTCGCCCTGCGCCTGGGCGTCACCGACTTCTGCTCCGCCTACGGTCTGCGCCGCACCCCCGACATGACCGCGTACGACATCCAGATCGTGGCGGGCGTCATCGCGGACGTGGTCAACGTGCTCAGCCGCGCCGACGGCAGCGGCTTCACCGTCACCGGCCCGGTCTGGGAATACTTCCGCCGCCAGCAGCGGCTGTTCAAGCCGCAGCTGCGGCGCAGCCCCTTCCTGGAGGAGGGCGCGGAGGAGCTGCGCACCACGCTGATCGAGCACGACCTCGACGGGCTGCTGCGCGAGATCGAGCTCGACCGGGCCAACGGCCTGCTCGGCAAGACCTGCATCCACCCCGCGCACGTCACGCCCGTGCACGCCCTGTCGGTGGTCTCCCACGAGGAGTTCAGCGACGCCCAGGACATCCTGCGCCCCGAGCGCGGCGGCGGCGGGGTCCTGCGCTCGGCGTACACGAACAAGATGAACGAGGTGAAGCCGCACCGGGCCTGGGCCGAGCGCACCGTGCTGCGCGCCGAGGTCTTCGGCGTGGCCCGCGAGGACGTCGGCTTCGTCGACCTCCTGACGGCGGGGATCCAGGTCTGATGGCGCGGCTTCCCGCGACGGCGAAGGGCAAGACGATCGACACGGTGTGGTCCGGAACATGGGTCGCGGAGCGGCTGGGCGTACGACTGCGGGAACCGGAGACCGGCGGGGCGCCGGCGCGGCCGGCGCTGCGCGAGCTGCTGGGCCTGGCCCTGCGGCGCAACCCCAAGCGCGCCCACCTGCTCGTCTCGCAGGTGCTCGGCAAGCACGTGCCGCAGTCCCCGGAGGTCGTCTACGCCGCCGGGCACGGCCTGGGCGTACGGGTACGGGAGCTGCTCGGCGCCGAGGCGGCGGCCACCGCCCTGGTCCTCGGCTACGCCGAGACCGCGACCGGGCTCGGCCACTGCGTCGCCGACGGCCTCGGCGCGGCGCCGTACCTGCACTCCACCCGTCGACCGGTGCCCGGTCTGACCCCGGCCGGCGGCTTCGAGGAGTCCCACTCCCACGCCACCTCGCACCTGCTGCTGCCCGAGGACCCGGCGCTGCTGGCCGGGACCGGCCCGCTGGTGCTGGTGGACGACGAGTTCTCCACCGGCAACACCGTCCTGAACACCATCCGCGACCTGCACGCCCGCTACCCCCGGGAGCACTACGTGGTCGTGGCCCTGGTCGACATGCGCTCGGCGGCCGACCGCGCCCGGCTGGCGGAGTTCGCGGCCGGGCTGGGCGCCCGGGTGGACCTGATCGCCCTGGCCGCGGGCACCGTCGAGCTGCCGGACGGCGTCCTGGACAAGGGCCGCGCCCTGGTGGCGCAGTACGAGAGCCAGGGCAGCCCCGAGACCCAGGGCAGCCACGCCGGCGGCGTGGGCCGCGACCGCGGCGCGCCCCCGTCCGGGGCGGCCCCCGTCGAGCGGGTCGAGCTGGGCTGGCCGCAGGGCCTGCCCGACGGCGGCCGGCACGGCTTCACCCCCGCGCACCGGGCCCGCCTGGAACAGGCGCTGCCCGGCCTCGCCGAGCGGCTCGCCGCGGCGCTCGGGGACCGGCCCGGGCGCGTCCTGGTCCTCGGCAACGAGGAGCTGATGTACGCCCCGCTGCGCCTGGCCCGCGCCCTGGAGGAGACCGGGACCGCCACCGAGGTGCGGTTCTCCACCACCACCCGGTCGCCCGTGCTCGCCGTGGACGATCCCGGCTACGCCATCCGCACCCGGCTGGTCTTCCCCGCCCACGACGATCCCGCCGACGGCCCCGGCGACCGCTACGCCTACAACGTGGCCGGTGCCGGTTTCGACACCGTCGTCGCCGTGGTCGACTCGGCCGGCGACACCCCCGCACTGCACGACGGACTGCTGGAGCGGCTGCGCCGCCACACCGCCCGGGTCGTCCTGGCCGTCGTCCCGTCGTACGTACCGACCCTGGAGCCGATCATGCTGCCCGCCCCCCTGCGCGGCCCCGCCTTCTCCTCGTACCCCGCCGAGGACGTCGGCTGGCTCCTGCAGGACCTCTCCGACGTGGCCCTGGAGGCGCCCACCGAGGAACGCGAGGAGGCCATCCAGGCGGGCGGCGCCCACTACGCCGAGTCGCTGCCGGTCGAGTACCAGCCCAGCGCCCGCTACCAGGCCCTCTACCAGAGCGCCCTGGACGCCTCCGCGGCCCGGATCGCCCAGGCCGTCGGCACGGTCACCGAGACCGTCCTCGCCGAGCGGTCACCGGCCCCCGTGCTGGTCTCGCTCGCCCGCGCCGGCACCCCCGTCGGCGTCCTGATGCGCCGCTGGGCCCGCTACCGGCACGGCCTGGACCTGCCGCACTACGCCGTCTCCATCGTGCGCGGCCGCGGCATCGACGCCAACGCGCTGCGCTGGCTGGCCGCCCACCACGACCCCGCCGACGTCGTGTTCGTCGACGGCTGGACCGGCAAGGGCGCCATCACCCGCGAACTGCGCGAGGCGCTGCGCGACTTCCCCGGCTTCGACCCGGAGATCGTCGTCCTCGCCGACCCGGGCCGCTGCGTGGCCACGTACGGCACCCGCGAGGACTTCCTCATCCCGTCCGCCTGCCTGAACTCCACCGTCTCCGGGCTCGTGTCGCGTACGGTGCTCAGGGCGGACCTGGTCGGCCCCGACGACTTCCACGGCGCCAAGTTCTACCGCGAGCTCGCCGCCGCCGACGTCTCCACCGCCTTCGTGGACACCGTCGCCGCCCGCTTCGCCGAGGTGGCCGACGCGGTCGACACGCAGGTCAAGGAGCTGCTGGTGGCCGACCGCGCCCCCACCTGGGAGGGCTGGGCCGCCGTCGAACGCATCAGTGAGGAGTACGGCATCCACGACGTGAACCTGGTCAAGCCGGGCGTCGGCGAGACCACCCGGGTGCTGCTGCGCCGGGTGCCGTGGAAGATCCTGGCCCAGCGGGGGGCCGGGGCCGACCTGGACCACGTACGGCTGCTCGCCGAGCAGCGCGGGGTGCCGGTCGAGGAGGTCGACGACCTGCCGTACACGTGTGTCGGCCTCATCCATCCCCGCTTCACGCGCGGCGCCACGGGCGCCGACGGAAAGGCTGTGGCCGCGAAGTGACCGTCCTGGTAGCCAGTGACCTCGACCGCACGCTCATCTACTCGTCGGCGGCGCTCGCGCTGACGATGCCCGACCCGGTGGCTCCGCGCCTGCTGTGCGTGGAGATCCACGAGGGCAGACCCCTGTCCTTCATGACGGAGACGGCGGCGGCGCTGCTCGCCGAGCTGGCCGCCGCGCCCTCGGTGGTCTTCGTCCCGACCACGACTCGTACGCGCAAGCAGTACCAGCGCATCCGCTTCCCCGGCCCGCCCGCGCCGTACGCGATCTGCGCCAACGGCGGTCAGCTGCTGGTCGACGGCGTCCCGGACCGCGACTGGCGGCGCACGGTCACCGCCCGGCTGGCCGCCGAGTGCGCCCCGCTGGAGGACGTCCACCAGCACCTGCTGGCGAGCGCCGACCCGGCCTGGGTGCGCAAGACGCGGGTGGCCGACGACCTGTTCACGTACCTGGTCGTCGAGCGGGCCCAGGTGCCCGACGAGTGGATCAAGACGCTCACCGAATGGGCCGAGGCGCGCGGCTGGACCGTCTCGCTCCAGGGCCGCAAGATCTACGCCGTCCCGCGCCCGCTGACCAAGAGCGCGGCCGTGCGCGAGGTCGCCCGGCGGACCGGGGCCCTGGCCACCCTCGCCGCCGGTGACTCGCTGCTCGACGCGGACCTGCTGCTGGCGGCCGACGAGGGCTGGCGGCCGGGCCACGGCGAACTGGCCGACACGCGGTGGACCGCCCCGGGCGTCACGGCGCTCACCGAGACGGGTGTGCGGGCGGGTGAGGAAATCGTCCGCCGGTTCGGCGGCGCAGTTGCGAGACTGAGCGCATGAGCAAAGGCAACACGACCAAAATCACTGACGAGTTGTACGCCTACATGCTGGCGCACAACCCACCGCTCGACGAGCACCAGCGCGGGCTGGTGGTGACCACCGAGGAGAAGTTCCCGGACGCGGCCGGGATGCAGTCGGCGGAGGAGCAGGGGCCCATCCTGGCGTTCCTGGTCCGGCTGACCGGCGCCCGGCACGTGGTGGAGGTCGGCACCTTCACCGGCTTCTCCGCCCTGTCGATGGCCCAGGCCCTGCCGGCCGGCGGCACCCTGATCGCCTGCGACATCTCCGAGGAGTGGACGGAGTACGGCCGCCGCGCCTGGGAGGCGGCGGGCGTGGCCGACCGCATCGACCTGCGCATCGCGCCCGCCCTGGAGACCCTGCGGGCGATGCCGGCCGAGCCGCACATCGACATGGCGTACCTGGACGCGGACAAGCAGAACCAGATCGCGTACTGGGAGGAGCTCGTCCCGCGGATGCGGCAGGGCGGCCTGATCGTCACGGACAACACCCTGTTCCACGGCGGCGTGCTCAGCGAGGACCCCAGCCCGTCGGAGGCCGGGGTCCAGGCGTTCAACGACCACGTGAGCGCGGACGACCGGATGGAGTCGGTCCTGCTGGCCATCTCGGACGGCCTGACGCTGTCGCGCAAGCGCTGAGCGCCGGTCTAGCAGCAGCCGCCCCCGCCGCAGCATCCGCCGCCGGACGGTGCCGCGGGGGCGGCAGCGGTGCCGCCGACGGCGACCGCGGACAGCAGCTTGACGGTGTCGGCGTGCCCGGCGGGGCACGCGGCGGGCGCGCCGGACTCGGCCATGGGCCGGCTGACCTCGAAGGTGTCGTCGCAGGTCCGGCAGCGGAATTCGTAACGAGGCATGCCCCCAGGCTATGCGCCCGTGGGCCCCGGACGGTACCGGGCGCCGCGGTAGCGCTCCTCACGGGCGGCCTGTTCGGGGTGGCGGGCCCGCCAGTACGGATTGTCGTGCGGCAGGGCGCTGCCGACCCGCCCGTACATCCCGAACCACATCAGCATCACGCCGACGACGAAGCTGAAGAGCACGTTCTGGATCTCGAACGCCAGGAAGTTCAAGCTGCTGTCGAGCAGCGCCAGGTTCACGAAGCCGCTCGCGATGAAGGCCACGCCCACCACGATGTTCAGGGTCGAGGCGAAGTTCCCGCCGACGACCATGCCGGCGAACAGCAGCAGCCCGACGCAGATCGACAGCACGCTGAGCGCGCCGTTGGTGTTCAGGCTCAGCACGCTGTCGCCGCCGGTGTCGAAGAACCCGATGTGGTGCGTGAGCCCGAGGGCCCCGAAGACCACCAGCAGCATCCCGGTCAGCCCGGCACCGACCCGGTACACCTTGCTCAGCTTGTGGTCCTGCGGCAGATGCTCGTCGAGCCTGGCCTCGACCGGGTGGAAGGCCCGGCGCAGCCAGCGCTGCGGGACGCCGCGGGTGCGGGGCGCGGGGGGCGTGTGGGGGGCGAGGGGCGCGTAGTGGTCGTGGGCCTCATGACAGCCGAAGGCGGCGTGGGGGGTGCGGGCGACGGGGGCCGCGTACGGGGCGGGGGCGGCGTACGGAGCTCGGGCGGCGTACGGAGCGGGGGGCGTGCGGGAGGCACGGGAGGCACGGGAGGCCGTGCGGGAGGCGCGGGAGGCCGTGCGGGAGGCGCGGGAGGCACGGGACATGCGGAAGGTGCCGAACGGGCGGAACGTGCCGAACGGGCGGAAACCGCGGGCCGTGGGCGCTTGAGACGGTGTGGGGGCCTGGGAGCTCAGGGGCGCCTGGGGCGTGGTGGGCGCCGGGGTGCTCGGGGGCGTCTGGGACCTCGGGGACGCATGAGACCTCGGGGACGCATGAGACCTGTGGGCAGACATGACCGCCCTCCTCTGCTCCGTTCGGTGCACCTCTCAGCATCCGCCCGGCCCGCGGGAGGGACAAGTCGGCTCACCCGGGGGAAGCGGCACGCTCGGCGCGGATCTCCCCGACCACCCGGGCCACGGACGCCCGGACCTCCTCCAACTCCTGAAGGAAGTGCCAGTAGTCGGGGTGGCGCCCCTCCAGCCCCGCCAGGGCCCGGTCCACGCGGGCCACGGCCGCGTCCAGCGGCCGCGCGTGCCGCGGGTCCGGCACGCTGCGGCCCTCCATCGCCAGCCGCTGCGCGTCCCGGATCGCGAACCGGGTCCGGCGCACCTCGACCTGCGGGTCCTCGGCCACCGCGGTCAGCCGGGCGAGCCGGTCCCGCGCCGCCGAGACCCCCTCGTCCACGGAATCCAGCAGGGACCGGACCGTCGCGATCAGCGCCGTGGTGTCCGCCCACCGCTGCTCGGCGAGCGCCGCGCCCGCCTCCCGCAGCCGTTCCTCGGCCCGCGCCACGTCGCGCCGCGCCTGCTCCGGCACCTGCTGCAGGTCCTGCCAGCAGGCCGCGGTGAACCGGCGGCGCAGCTCGCTGAGCACCGGGTCCACCCCGTCCGCCCGGTGCCGCAGGGCCTGGGCGCGGGTGCGCAGGCTCACCAGCCGGCGCCCGGTCTCGGCCGCCCGCTCCGGCAGCCGCTCGGCCTCCGCGCGCACGGCCTCGGCGTCCCGCAGGATCCGTTCCGCCCGCTGGATCGTCTCCGGCACCCCGTGCCGGCCGGCCCCCTGGTTGAGCAGGGTCAGCTCCGGCCCGAGCCGGGCCAGCCGCGCCGCCAGCTCGTCCGCGCGCAGGCCGGAGGCCCGTACGGCGTCCAGCGCCTGGCTGGCGGCCAGCAGCGCGGCCTTGGCCCGCTCACGGGCCGGCGCCAGCCGGGCCAGCTGCGTCTCGGCCCGGTCCAGCAGCGGCTGCAGCCCCTGGGCGAACCGTTCCAGCTCCCCGGCGACCCGCTCCAGCTCGGCCCGCGCCCGGTCCAGCTCCTGCTTGGCCCGCGCCGCCGTGGCCGCGTCGAGCCCGTCCCGGTCGAGGTCGTGCGCGTCGACGGCCTCGATGTAGCGGTGGCTGACCTCGTCGATCCGCTGCCCGAGCCCCGCGAAGGCGTCCACGGCCTGCCGGCCGGCGGGCGAGGAGTCGACGGCGGCGATCGTCTCGACGGAGATCCGCAGATCGCGCTGGGCACTGTCCAACGCGTAGAAGGCGGCCGCGGCCGCGTCCTTGGCGGCCTGCGCCTCGGCCCGCCGGCTCTCGTCCCGCCCTCCGAACCACCGCCGGGATGCCGTCGCCACAATCCCTCTCCCGTACGCCTCCACCGCCCTACCCCGCCCCATTCTCCCCCAAGCCAACGCGTTTGCGCCGGGGGTACGCGGTCCATGTAGGCTGTCCACTTGTTCACGGGTGCGTAGCTCAGGGGTAGAGCGCTGCTCTTACAAAGCAGATGTCGGCGGTTCGAAACCGTCCGCGCCCACCAGCACAAAGGCCCCCAACCGATCTTGGTTGGGGGCCTTTGACATCCGTTTTTGACCTCAATGGGAGCGGATCGGGAGCGGAGCTCGCCTCCTGAGCAGCCGGTCCATGTGCTTGATCGCTTCCCGCTGGGTGTCCCGCCACCTCAGGGGCGCGATGCAGATGGCGGGCAGCGGCAGGGTCTGCTTCCGCCGCCGTCGCCCCTTGGGATCGTCCTCTGTTGGAATGCCTGGGACACACGGGCCCTCCGAATTCGTGTGCTCCTCTGTGCTCCCGCATGCCCCTTCCCGACTCGACTGGTCAGCGAGACGCTGCCAACGTCGTGTGGTTGCTCGGGAGGAGGTGGAGGGGGAGTGACCCAGCCGAAGTGTGGGGCTCCGAAGAAGGACGGAGGCCGGTGCGCGAGGCCGGCAATCGTGGGCAGCGGGCAGTGCTACCAGCACCAGGGCGAGTGGACAGCCCGCGCGGCGGCAGACCGCAAGGAGCGGGAAGCCAAGGCGAAGAAGAAAGAGCTTCGGAGGAAGAAGCGGTCCTGGTGGTGACCGACCGCTGACATCCCTGGTTGACATCAACGCAGGCGGATCCTGACCCTCACGAGGAGCCGAGGAGAGGCGCCGGATCTTCGGGTGGGCCACGAGCGGTAGCCGCCGGGCGAGCTTGCAAAGCACAGATGTCGGCGGTTCGAAACCGTCCGCGCCCACCACCGCGAAGGCCCCCGACCGATTCTGGTCGGGGGCCTTCGCTGTGCCCGGCGGGCATCGACGGCGCCCAAGGCCCCCGGGCGATGGGGGCCTTGGTGCGGGGTGGTCAGGGCTGTGGGGGTGGGGTGGGGTGGTCGGTGATGCCTCGGGTGAGGATGGCCACTGATGTCACGGGGGTGCCGGTCGGGCCCCACGGGCTTTTCTTGAGGAGGACCGTGCGTTCGCCCAGGAGGCGCAGGGTCTGGCGGTCGAAGATCCACTCGGTGCGTTCGCCGTTGTGGGCGCGGGCCACCGCGACGCCCGGACGGCCGACGGCGTCCGTCGCCTCGGGGACCAGGACGACGCCCGGGATGCGGGCGGCAGCGCGGTAGAGGGCCGCGCTCAGGCCCGGCGGGGTCTCGACGGTGCGCAGGAGGTCGCCGATCGCGACGAACGCCTGCTGGTCGGGGCCGGTGGTCGAGTTCGAGCCGGGGCCGTGGTTGCGGCGGGTGTCGGCGTAGATCAGTTCCAGCAGGCGGTCGGGGTCGGTCGGAAGGGATTCCAGGAAGCGGTACGTGGGGCCGTTGAGACTGGCGCGGTCCTTGCCCGCGGGGAACTCCGTCGTGGTGCCGCGCGCGGTGCGGGTGACCGTGCCGGCCGAGCCGTCGACCGACACCCAGCGCTCGGCGGACTCGTCCGTCCTCGACGCCTCCCGTAGAGTTCCGCGAACAGTTGGGGGTTCACACCCGGTAATGTCCGCGGAATCCGCCCTGTTGCATGTGATCAGCGTCTCATGTGAGGAACCGCCAGCGGGTCTGGGTGAACTGCCGGCCGCGGCCGAAGCCGAAGGCGGTCAGCGGGGCGACCTCGAAGACCCAGGCCGTGCCGGCCTGTTCGGACTGCTCCGTCGGGGGTGGGGCCGCCGACGCCGCGGTGCTGTCGAAGGCGCCGTCACGGACGTCGAAGTGCCAGTCCGGGCCGTACTTCCGCTCCCAGGCCGCCGCCAGCTCGCGCAGGCGGACGCCGTCCGTGACGCGGACCGCCACGCCCTCCACCACCACGTCGTGGCCCTCGCCGTAGCGGTTCGTGCCGGTGGTCAGGACCACGTTCGGGTTGGCGGAGATGTTGAGCGCCTTGCGCTCGCCGGGGCCGGTGCAGAAGTGGAGGCACTCGTTCTGCCAGATCGCCATCAGCGGGGCGACGTGCGGGCGGCCGTCGGGGCGGACCGTCGTCAGCCAGAAGATCTCGGCCGCTTCGAGCTGGGCCGCCGCGTCGTCCCACGAGGTGGCCGTGGCGCCCGGGGAGCTGTAGCGGGGGTCCAGCTCGGTGCGGGGGTGCTCCCGCTGTGGTTCCGGCATCTGCTGTCCGCTTCCTTTCGGTGCTGTGCCGTGGCGTTCCTGTCCTGGTCGCTGTGCGGCGCGGCGCGACGCGGGATAGTGGGGGTATGTGCCGGAGCATCAAGACGTTGAGGCCGCCCGCGCTCCCGGAGAAGGCGACCGAGGAGGACATGCGCGCGGCCGCGCTGCAGTACGTGCGGAAGGTGTCCGGGTTCCGGGCGCCCGCCGAGCACAACCGGGAGGTGTTCGACGAGGCCGTCGACGCCGTCGCCGAAGCCACGCGGGTGTTGCTGGAGGGGCTGGAGGTGCGGGGCGCGGCGACCCGGGCCTGATCGGGATCAGGCCGACCCGGGCCTGATCGGGATCAGGCCGACCCGGGCCTGATCGGGATCCGGCCTCGGCTCCCTGTCCCTGTCCCTGTCCCTGTCCTCGTCCCCGTCCCGCTGCCGTCCCCGTTGCCGTCCCGCCGCCGTCCGTGGAACCGTCCCGCCGCCGCCTGTCGCAGGGCAGGCCTGAGCCGTCGCACGGCGTGGGTACGTCACATGGCGTGGGCGCGGCGGCGTACGTACCACACGCCGGAGCCGAGGGCGGCCGCGACCAGGCTGCCGCCGAGCGCGATCTGGCCCGGGCTGACGCCCGTGGTGCTGCCGCCGAGGCCGCCGCGGGCACTGCCGGAGACCACGTTCAGGGTGACCGTGACCCGCTCGCCGCCCGTGCCGCATTCGAACGTCACGGGGTGCGAGCCGATCCGGGCGTTGCGGGAGACGATGGCGGCGCCGAAGAGGTTGGTGGCCTCCAGGTTGCCGGGAGCCAGTGACACCTCGCCGAACGCGGTGGACGTGGCCCGGCCGGTCTTGGTGCCGCACCCGGTCACGTTCAGGCTGACCCGGCTGCCGGGGGCCACGGAGGTGGGCGAGACCGTGGCCGAGGGCCGGGCGTACGCGGCGGTCGGGGCGAGGACGGGGACGACCGCGGCGCCGACGAGGGTGGCGGCGGCGAGCGCCGCGAGGCGGTGCTGGGCTGGCATGGGCGGGCTCCTCTGGCTCCGGCTGGCTTCCCTTGTTTCCCTGGCTCGGGAAATCGGCGCGGCCAGGGCACGGCTCGGCTGTGACGCGGGACGCGTGACGACGCCGTGCGTCGGGTCCGGGTTCGGCTTCGACTGCGCACCGTGATGTGGACGCTAGGAGCGGACCGGCCCGGCGGCGATCGGGGCCGGGTGAACGGGTGAGTCCGTACCGCCGCCCGAGGGACCCGTGGCCCGCTTGCCCGAGGGACCCGTAGCGCGCCGCCGGAGGGACCCGTGGCCTGCCGCCGGAGGGACCCGTGGCCCGTGGCCACCGGCCCCGCGGCCCAGCGGCCGACCGGGCTGACCGGGGCCACTGGCTGACCGGGCCCACCGGCTGACCAGCCGACCGAGCCCACCGGCTGACCGGGGCCACCGGCTGACCGGGGCCACCGGCTGGCCGGGGCCACTGGCTGACCGGCCCCACCGTCCGAGGGGGCCCACCGGCTGACCAGCCGACCGGGCCCACCGGCTGACCGGGGCCACTGGCCGACCGGGACCACCGGCCGAGGGGGCCCACCGGCCCACCCCGACCCGGTCGGCTGGTCGGCTGGTCGGCTGGGGCGAGGTCGGGTGATCGGGGTCCCCGCTCGGGAGCGAACCGCCCCGTGCGGCGGGCCGCGGCCGGGGCCCGGTGTTGTCCGGTGGGTGGTCGGTGCCCTCACGGGTGGTCGGTGCCCCCATGGGCGGCTGTCGTGTGTCGGGTGGGGCGCGCCGAGTTCGGCTGCGCCGTCTCGGGGGTGGGGCGCTGCTCGGCGGCGGTTTCGTCCCTCGTCGCCGGGACAGGGGCCGGGCGGCGCCGTCCGGAAGGCGGGGCCGGGTGGTTACGCCGGGGCCGGGGTCGGGCGGCGGACCAGGTACGCGGCCAGGGCGCCGGCGGCGAAGAGGGCGATCAGGGAGACCGCCGTGCCCAGCCAGGCCGCGCCCAGCCACTGGGTGCCGAAGTAGCCGAGGGCCACGCTGTAGCCCGCCCAGGCCATGCCCGCCAGGACGGACCAGGGCAGGAACTCCTTGGCCTTGCGGTGGGTCTTGCCCGCGCCGAGGGAGACCACCGAGCGGCCGGCCGGCGCGAAGCGGGCGATGACCACCAGGGCGCCACCACCCCGGGCCAGGGCCGTGCCCAGCCGTTCCTGGGCCCGGGTCAGCCGCCGCGAGCGCGCGATGGCCCGGTCCAGCCGCTCCCCGCCCCGCCGCGCCAGCCGGTACGCGGCGAAGTCACCCAGCACCGACGCCGTGGTGGCGATCACCAGCAGCAGCGCGATGTCCGGGACCTGCTCCTGCACCACGGCCGGGGACCCGGCGGCGCCCGCCGCCGCGGCCGCCGCCGCGGCGGTGATCACGAGGACGCCGCTGGGCAGCACGGGGACGAAGACGTCGAGGACCACGGACACCGCCACCAAGGCGTAGATCCACGGGCTCGTGGTCAGCGACCCCACTGTCTCGAACAAGGCGGGACTCCCCGGTCCGGTTGACGTGCTGCGGCATGAAGCGCCGCGACGTCGCGGGGGAGCGGCAGGGGCGGCTTGACAGCCATACAGCGTACGCCGCGCCGTGGTGCCCCTGCTGCCGGGGGTGATCCCGCGTGTCAGTGACTGCCGTGCCCACCCCCCGAAGGCCCCGTCAGCTCCCGGTCCAGCACGGTCACCAGCCGATCGCGGCCCCTCTTCTCCCGCCGGGCCTGGTCCAGTTGGAGCCGGGCGCGGCCGCCGGTGAGGGTCAGGGTCATCAGCTGGTTGCCGAACCAGGGCCCGGCCGTGCGCCGCCAGCTCAGCGGCGGCCGGCCCGTGCGCCCGTGCCGGCTGAGCAGCCGGCCCAGCCAGCGGCCCGTGCCCGACCAGCCGAGGCGGAAGCCGAACCGCACCGTGCGGTGCACGGAGTTGTGCACCGGGGACGAGGTCAGCTGGAACACCCCGGCCGTCGTGGGCAGCCGCGGCTCCGCCACGTACGCGTGGTGCACGTCTCCCGACAGGACGCACACCGTCGCCGGGGCCCGCGGGCCCGTCCCGACCTCCTCGACGAGGTCGCTCAGCGCCGCGAACGACGCGGGGAACGCCGCCCAGTGCTCCAGGTCGCTGCGCCGCCGCAGGTTCTCCCCGAACCGGGCCCACCGCTCACCCCGCACCCCCCGGCACAGCGCGGCGTTCCAGCCCTCCGCGTCGTGGACCAGCGGGGGCATCAGCCAGGGCAGCGAGGTGCCGATCAGCAGGTGGTCGTAGCTGCCGTGGCCCTCCAGGGCGTTGTCCCGCAGCCACTGCTGCTCGGCCGGGTCGAGCATGGCGCGCGCGTCCTCCGCGAGGACCCGCCGGGTGCGGGTGTCCACCATCAGCAGCCGTGTCCGGCCGAAGTCGCGGCGGTAGCTCCAGCGCACCGCGCCGGGCGTGGCGTCCGCCTCGGCGGCGAACGCGCGCAGCGCCTCCGTGCCGTCCGGGGTCTCGCGGACGGCGGCGTAGAGCTTGTCCACGGCCAGTTCGGCCGGGGAGAGGTTGCCCAGGTGCTGGTGGACCCAGTACGCCATCAGACCGCTGATGATCCGCTCGCGCCACCACGGCGCCGCGCGTATCTCGTCCAGCCACGCGGCGCTGGTGTTCCAGTCGTCGATGATGTCGTGGTCGTCGAACATCTGCAGGCTCGGCACCGTGGACAGCAGCCAGCGCGTCCCCGGGTCCAGCCAGGACTCCTGGTAGAGCCGGGTGTACTCCTCGTAGTCCGCGGCCTGCGCGCCGGGCGGCTCGCTCAGGTCCCGCCGGGCGGCGAGCCACTGCCGGGTCCGCGCCGACAGGTGGTCGGCGTAGACCTGGTCGCCGAGCAGCAGCACGACGTCCGGCCGGCCCTCGCCTCCCGGGTCGGCGGCCACCCGCTCGGCCAGGGCGTTCAGCGCGTCCACGCCGTGCGGCAGGCGTCCCTCGGTGGGCGGGCAGGCCTGCCGGCACGACCCGAAGGCCACGCGCAGCGAGGCGGGCCGCGCGGCCGGCCGGCCCGGACGCGCGGCGCTCGGCTCCGGGGTACGGATCGTGCTCGGCGGGAACGGGCTGTCGGGCAGCGGCCACACCCGCACCCCGTCGAGCAGCACCTCGTACGCGGTGGTGGTGCCGGGGGCCAGACCCGTCACCGGAACCAGCGCGTAGTGGTGACCGGCTATCTGGAACGTGCGCACGGCGCCGCCCGCGCCGTCGGCGCAGCGCACCTCCGCCGTGCACGGCCGGTCGGCCTCCATCCACACGGTGGCCGAGTCGCCCCGCTCGTGGTCGACATGTCTCAGCAGCGGACCCAGCCGCAGTCCGGCAGCCATCCAACTCCCCCTCCTCCACATCCCCTTGCATCAAGGTACGGGGTGGAGGGGGAGCCGGGCCTCCCCCGCGCGGGGGAGATCAGCGGCGGCGGCCGGCCGGCCCGGCACCGTGCCGATGCCGGGCCGGCAGCCGGGGCGGGGTCAGCAGCCGTTGAGGGTGTTGACCAGCGCGGTCTTCTCGGCCGAGTCCATGCTCAGGCCCCAGTACTGCTTCACGTGGACCCACATCCGCGCGTACGTACAGCGGTACGCGGTGCGCGACGGCATCCACTCGGCGGGGTCGAGGTCGCCCTTGGCCTGGTTGACGTTGTCGGTGACGGCGATGAGCTGCGGACGGGTGAGGTCGTTGGCGAACTGCTGGCGCTTGGAGGTGGTCCAGGAGCTGGCCCCGGAGCGCCACGCCTCGGAGAGCGCCACGACGTGGTCGATGTCGAGGTCGGAGGCGGCGGTCCAGGTGGCGCCGTCGTACTCGGAGTACCAGCTGCCGCTGACGGAGGCGCAGGAGGAGTCGGTGACGACGTTCACGCCGTCCCGCTTGAGGACGGTCTCGCGGGTGTTGCAGGTGCCGGAGACGGTGCTCCAGTGGGGGAAGAGGTCCCGGCTGTAGCCGCTGGAGGAACCTTCCGCCCGGGGCGTCACGGTCGCCAGGTACGCGCGGGCCTCGGCGGCGCTGATGGGGGTGGGCGGGGCGGCCTGGGCGGCGGGGGCGTTCACGAGGGAGGTCAGGGCGGCGAGCGCGGCAACCGACGCGAGCATGCCAAGGCGACGCGCGTAGAGCTTGGACGTGGGCAGGGCGGACATGGAGGGGCTCCCTGGGTGTGCGGGGGGACGGCCGTGCGGCCCCGGCGGGGCCCGGCCATGCTGGCGGCGCCGGATGACACGGGGATGGGCGCCAGATGACAGCCTGGCGACATGGGCACGTCACATCAAGGAGCGGAACTGCTCCTTTTCAAACGGAAGTTGATATTCCGGGCTGGTGGGGCGGAGCCGGCGCGGCACACCGAGGGGCGTTCGGGACCAACGGGCCATTTCGGGTGCGGGCGCGCGTCGCGTACCCTGTTCGGAGCAGAAGGGGAGTAGCTCTTCGCCGGACCGTCGACATACTGCTGGGTCACCCAGCCGGCGCCCGGAGGCAGGCCGCCCGCAGCGGACCCGCCAGCGAGACCTTCGGCCGCAGTGTCCTGCTTGTTCCATGCACGCAGGGCGCCGCCGAGCCGAAGCGACCCCTGGAACACCCCGGTCCTCGGTGCGGCGCCGTCCTGCCCGACCGATCGAGGTACCACCCCGTGATCAGCTTCAGCGTCCTGGCGATCGCCTTCGGCGTCGTCTTCCTCGCCGAGCTCCCCGACAAGACCGCGCTGGCCGGGCTGATGCTCGGCACCCGCTACAAGGCCTCCTACGTCTTCGCGGGCGTCGCCGCCGCCTTCGCGGTGCACGTCGCCCTCGCCATCGCCGCCGGCAGCGTCCTGACGCTCCTCCCGCACCGGCTCGTCCAGGCCGTCGTGGGCCTGCTGTTCCTGGCGGGTGCCGTGATGCTGCTGATGAAGAAGGACGACGGGGACGAAGAGATCAAGGCCCCGGCCGACCAGTCCTTCTGGAAGGTCTCCGGGGCGGGCTTCATGCTGATCCTGGTCGCCGAGTTCGGCGACCTGACCCAGATCATGACCGCGAACCTTGCCGCGCGCTACGACAACCCGCTCTCGGTCGGCCTCGGCGCCGTGCTGGCCCTCTGGGCGGTCGCGGCCATCGGGATCCTCGGCGGCCGGACCCTGATGAAGTACGTCCCGCTGCGCCTGATCACCAAGGTCGCGGCGGCCGTGATGGCGGCACTGGCGGCCTTCTCGCTCTACGAGGCCGTCGCCTAGGCCCCCCGCAGCGGGCTTTGGCCGGACCGCTCGGCAGGGCTTTGGCCGGACGGCGCGGCAGGGTTTCGGCCGGACGGCGCGGCAGGGCTTTGGCCGGACGGCTCGGTCGCGCCGCGGCCGGACCGCTCGGTCGGGCCCTGCCCGGACCGCTCGGCCGGGCCCTGCCCGGAGCCGGAGGTCCGGGTCCGGCCGTCCGCCGCGGCAGGCGCCGCCGCGCCGTCCCGCGTCCGTACGCCGGCCACGGCGAGCAGCAGCAGGCCGCAGGCCGACACCACCAGCCAGCCGGGCCGGGTGGCACTCGCCAGAGCGGCGGGGGCGGCCCCGGCGACCAGACCGCCCGCGACGGCGATGCCGACGGCCGCGCCGACCTGGCGCGCGCAGGAGGTGATCGCCCCGGCCACCCCGGCCCGGGACGGCGGCAGCCCGCCGACGGCCGTGTTCGTCAGGGGCGCGTTGGCGAAACCGAAGCCGATGCCGATGAACAGGTAGGCGAGCAGCAGCCGCGGAACGCCGGTGTCCGGGCCGAGGTCCACCACGCACAGACCGCCCACGGCGGTGAACGCGCCCGCCAGCAGCAGCGGACGCCGGGGCCCGAGCCGCCCGACCAGCGCCCCGGACCACGGCGCGCACACCGTGGCCCCCAGCGCCATGGGCAGCGCCGCCAGACCCGTGGCCAGAGGGGTCCAGCCGCGGGCGTGCTGGAGGTAGAAAGTGTTCAGCAGCAGGCTGACGTTCAGGGCGACGAACACCGCCACGGCGCCCACCACGGCCGCGGCGAACGGCGGCCGGCGGAACAGCGCCAGGTCCATCAGGGGCTCGGCCCGCCGCCGTTCGACCCGCACGAAACCGGCCGTGGCCGCCACCGCCACGGCGTACCCGGCGAGGGCGAGCGGCGCGGACCACCCGATGCGCGGGCCCTCGATCAGCACCGCGACGCACGCGAACAGGGCCACCGTGAGGAGCAGCTGGCCCGGCAGGTCCAGTCGCCTGGACCGCTGCCCGCGCGACTCCGGCACGAACACCGCGACCAGCACGAGCGCGACCACGACGACCGGCACGTTGATCCAGAACACCGACCGCCAGCCGAACGCCGCGATCAGCGCCCCACCGGTGACCGGGCCCGCCGCCATGCTGAGCCCGAACACCGAGGCCCAGACACCGATCGCCCGGGCCCGCTCCCGCGGATCGGGCATCGCGCCGACCACGATCGCCAGGGCCACGGGACTGAGCATCGAGGCCCCGACGCCCTGCACGGCGCGGGCCGCGACCAGCAGGCCGAGGGAGGGGGCGAGGGCGCACGCCAGCGAGGCGAGCCCGAACACGACGAGCCCGCACCGGAACACGCGCCGCCGCCCGAACCGGTCCGCCAGCGCCCCGGCGGCTATCAGCAGGCTGGCCAGGACCACGGTGTAGGAGTCGACGACCCATTCGAGGCCGCTGGTGTCCACGTCCAGGCCGGTTCCGATGGCGGGCAGGCCGACGTTGACGATGGTCGTGTCCACGCCCACCAGGAACATGCTGAGCGCGCAGACGGCCAGCACCGTCCAGCGCCGGCGGGCGCTCAGGGCGGGGGTGGAGGTGGGGGTGGAGGCGTGGGCGGGGGCTGGGGCTGGGGCTGAAGCGGGCGGGGCGGTCGGGCTGGTTGCGCCGGAGGCCTTGGGGGGTGGGGAGGACGTGGTCATGGTCTGCCTTCCGTAGGGGAGCCGATGCCCGGCCATGGTCGGACCGGGCGTGGCCGCACCCCGAGCGGATTTGCCAAGACCGCAAAATGGGGGCATGGAGCCGAAGGAAGAGCAGAAGGAAGATCAGCAGGAAGAGCCGAGGGGCAGCAGGGGCGGCAGGCGGGAAGTGGGCGGCGTCCAGGGGGACGGCAAGCGGGCCGCGGACGCCAAGCCGGACGGCAGGCGGGGCGCGGGCGTCGAGGGCCCGCCGGGCGGCGGCGTCACGGAGGAGGCCGTCGAGAAGATCCTCGAGGACATCGGGCCCCGGCTACGGGCGCTCCGGCGTGGCCGCGGGCTGACACTGGAGACGCTGGCGCGCGACACCGGGATCTCGGTGAGCACCCTGTCCCGCCTGGAGTCGGGCAAACGGCGGCCCACCCTCGAACTGCTCATCCCGCTCGCCCACGCCCACCGCGTGGCCCTGGACCAGCTGATCGCGGCGCCGGCCACCGGTGACCCGCGGGTCCACCTGACACCGCTTCAGCGGCACCGGGGCAACGTGCTGGTGCCGTTGACCCAGTACCCAGGCCGCGTCCAGGTCTACAAGCAGGTCCTCGCGCACCGGGAACGCAAGCTGGTCACCCACACCGGCTACGAGTGGCTCTACGTCCTCGCCGGCGAGCTCCACCTCGTCCTCGGGGAGCGGGAGTTCACGCTGCGGCCGGGCGAGGCGGCCGAGTTCGACACCACCGAACCGCACTGGTTCGGCCCCGTCGGCGGCACCGCCGTGGAGATCCTGCACCTGTTCGGCCCGCACGGGGACCAGGCGGTCGTCCGTACGGGGCCGGCGGCGCAGTGACGCCGTAGGCGGAGACGCCGTAGAGGGAGGCGCGGTAGAGGGAGCGACGGAGAGGGAGGGGCGGAGAGGGAGGGGCGGTATTGGGAGGGGCGGGTCAGGCCGTGGACGTGTGGACCGTCAGGCGGATGGAGCCGGACGGATCCGGGGCCACCCGGACCGAGGTGAGGTCCTCGACGTGCAGGGTCGGGCCGTGCGCGGCGGCGCGCGGACCGACGCCGATCACGCGCATGCCGGCCGCCCGTCCCGCGGCGATCCCGGCGGCAGAGTCCTCGAAGACGACGCAGTCGGCCGGGTCCACGCCCAGCTCGGCGGCGCCCTTGAGGAAGCCCTCCGGGTCCGGCTTGCTGGCCCCGACGCACTCCGCCGTGACCTTGACCTCGGGCATCGGCAGGTCGGCCGCCGCCATCCGGGCCGTGGCCAGCGCGTCGTCGGCGGACGTGACCAGGGCGTGCGGCAGCGCACCGAGGGCCGCCATGAACTCCGGGGCGCCCTCGACCGGCTCCACGCCCTCGGTGTCGGCCGTCTCGCGGGCGAGCATCACGGCGTTGTCGGCGTGGTTGAGCTCCATGGGCCGGTCCGGGAGCAGCAGGGCCATCGTGGCGTAGCCCTGGCGGCCGTGGACCACCTTCATGGCCTCGTGGGGATCCAGGCCGTGGGCCCGCGCCCAGTCGCGCCAGCAGCGTTCGACCACCGCGTCCGAGTTGACGATCGTGCCGTCCATGTCGAGGAGGAGAGCCTTGGCCGTGAGGACGACGGGGGTGGTGGACGTGGTGCTGGCCTGCATGGAGGGACTCCAGACGGGGCGGGAAAAGAGAACAAGCGGTTCCGTCCACCGGTCAGGGAGTGCGGACGGAACCACTTTGTTCCTACACGATACAAAACGTGGGGCGGTCTACGCCACCGGCCCCCGGCAGGGCCGACCTGTGGGCCCGGGTCAGCTCCTCGTGCCGCCCGCCGCGGGCCCTCTGCCGGACCGCTGCCAGCCTTCCGTCATCGGCTCTTCGCCGGCTCTCCGATTGAGGCCGCGGTCGGGCTCCGGGCCGGCCGGCCTGGCGGCGGCCCAGGTCGGCCTAGGGGCCGAGGTCGTCCCGACAGCCCGGGGGCGGAGGTCGTCCCGGGTGGTCCGGGGTAGCCCGGTCCGCCGCCGCGTATTCGGTCGGCCGCGAGCAGCTCGGCCGGACCGGAGGGAGGGCGGTGGGTCTGGGGGCTCGGCGTTGCCGGGGGCAGGCCGGTGGGCCGGGGGCAGCTTGGGGGGGGGCAGCTTGGTAGGGCCGGAGGCAGGCCGTGGGCCTGGGGGCAGCTTGGCAGGGCCCGAGGCAGGCCGTGGGCCTGGGGAGCTCGGCCGGACCGGAGGCAGGCCGGTGGGCCTGGGGGGAGCTCGGGGACCGGAGGCAGGCTGGTCAGCCTGGGGGCAGCTCGGCCGGGCCGGAGGCAGCCCGGTGGCCTGGGGGGAGCTCGGCCGGGCCGGAGGCAGGCCGATCGGCCTGGGACAGGCCTGTTCTGCCGGGGGGTAGGCCGATCTTCCCGTGGGCCGAGGCCGTCCCGCTGGGTCCGGGCGGCTGGTCAGCCCTGGGCGGCTGCGGAGCAGCCCGGCAGGGCCGGAGGCGGTCCGGCGGGCCTCGGGGACTGCCCCGTTGTCTGGGGGACCGCGATCGGCCCCTGGTAAGCCCCCGGGTAGCCCCGTCGGCCTGGGGTCGCTCGATCAGCCCGGGTGGGCGGTCAGCCCGGACGGCCGGTCGGCCCAGGTTGGTCCGGAGTCCGGGGCAGCCCGGGCGGCCGGGCGCCCAGCCCGATGAGCTCCCGGGTAGCCAGTCGACCCGGGTCGGTCGGGGTCGGTGGGGGTCGGTGGGGGTCGGTCGGTGTCGGTCCGGGTCAGCCCCAGTCGGTTGCCTGTTCCAGGGCCTTTCGGGTGGCGGGGCCGTAGACCCCCGGCGGGTCCTGGGTGATGTCGTTGTCCTCCTGGAACGACGCGACCATCCACTCGGTGTAGTCGTCGTACTGGCCGTCGCTGCGCCCGCGGAAGTAGCCCCGCTGCTTGAGCCGCTGCTGCAGGTCGCGCACCTCGGGGCCGGAGTCCCCCTTGCGCAGGGTCTGGGCCTGCGGAGACGCCACCGGCTGGTCGGGCGGTGCCGGATTCTGCGACTTGCCGGCGCCCGCAGAGGGCGAGGCCGGCTTCGGGGAGCTGCTCGGCGTCCCGGACGGCGAGGCCGTCCGGGAGGCGGTGGGCGCCGAGCGCGACGCCGACGCGGACGGAGTGCCGGGCCCGGACGAGCCCGACGGCGTCGGGCCCACCGGTGCCACACCGGTCGCCGGGGCGGTCGGCGACGGACCGGGCAGGGCCCGGTCGCTCTCGCCGGAGTCCGTGAACAGCGTCAGCGCCGCCGCGACGGCACCGATCACCACGACGGCGCCGGCCCCGGCGAGCAGCGGGACGGTGCTCCGGCCGCCCCCGCCCCCACCCCCTCCCCGCCTCCGGCCTCTGGCTCGGCCCCGTCCGTCGTCGTCGATGGGTGCGGGCCGCAGGAGGACGGTGTCCTCCGGCCACGCGGGCGGCTCCGGCGCAGCCGGCGGTGCGGGCGCGCCGTACGGCGGGGCCTCGTACCCCGGGCTTTCGTACGGCACGGGCACCCCGTACGGCGGGGTGTCCTGCTCCGCGCCGGAGCCCGCCACATCCGCCCCCGGCCCGGCAGACGGCGCGAACCCCGGTACGCCCGTCCCCGGCCCGGCAAAGACCCCGGCATCCGGCAGGCCCGCCTCCGGCGCGGCCGTCGGCCCGGCCGAGGGCATGCCCGTCCCGGGTCCGGCCGTCGGCCCTGCCCCCGGCAGGCCTGTCCCCGGGCCGGCCGGCCCGGTCCCGGCCTCCGGCAGGCCCGGCTGCGGCGGCAGGGGCATGGTGAGGTCGGGGGTCCCGGTCGGCCAGGGGGAGGGTCGGGTGGCCGCGTTCGGCATCGTCACGTAGGGGCGGATGCGTAGCGGGTCGAAGCCGCCGCTCGGGGCGGGGCATGCGCAGGGTCTACCTGACCCGTTGCATTCCGGACAGCGCTCGGCGCTCACTGAGAAACCCCTCCCCTGGACACTGCCAGGCATTATGCAGACCCGCTCCAGCCCGCCGCACCCGTCCGACAGGCCATAACCGGACACACCGCTCAGGATGGATGTGTACGCCTGCCGGAGGAGGAGTACATGGCCCAGGAAGTGACCGCGCGAACGGCACAACCCGGTTCCGGACCCGGCGCCGAACGCGCCTCCCGTGAGGTACTCGTCTCGATCGGAGCCCTGCTGCTCGGCCTCTTGATCGCCGCACTCGACCAGACCATCGTCTCCACCGCACTACCGACGATCGTCAGCGACCTCGGCGGGATGGACCACCTCTCGTGGGTCGTCACCGCCTACATGCTCGCCGCCACTGCCGCCACCCCGCTGTGGGGCAAGCTCGGCGACCAGTACGGACGCAAGAAGCTGTTCCAGGCCGCCATCGTGCTGTTCCTGATCGGCTCGGCCCTGTGCGGCATGGCCCAGGACATGCCGCAGCTGATCGGCTACCGCGCCCTGCAGGGTCTGGGCGGCGGCGGCCTGATCGTACTGAGCATGGCGATCGTGGGCGACATCGTCCCGCCACGCGAACGCGGCCGCTACCAAGGCCTGTTCGGAGGAGTGTTCGGAGCCACCAGTGTGCTCGGCCCGCTGCTCGGCGGACTGTTCGTGGACCACCTCTCCTGGCGCTGGGTGTTCTACATCAACCTCCCCATCGGTCTCGTCGCGCTCGTCGTCATCGCGGCCGTGCTGCACATCCCGCGGCGCAGCTCGCAGCACACCATCGACTACCTCGGCACCCTGCTGATCGCCTCCGTCGCCACCTGCCTGGTGCTGGTGGCCTCCCTCGGCGGCACCTGGGGCTGGGGGTCGGCCCGGATCGTGGGTCTCGCCGTCCTCGGCGCGGTGCTGCTCGTGGCCTTCGTGTTCGTGGAGCGGCGGGCCGCGGAGCCCGTCCTGCCGCTCAAGCTGTTCCGTATCCGCACCTTCTCCCTCTGCTCGGTCATCAGCTTCATCGTGGGCTTCGCCATGTTCGGCGCGATGGTGTACCTGCCGACCTTCCTCCAGGTCGTCCAGGGCGTCTCGCCGACCCTGTCCGGCGTCCACATGCTGCCGATGGTGCTCGGCATGCTCATCGCCTCCACCCTTTCGGGGCAGATCGTCAGCCGCACCGGCCGCTGGAAGGTCTTCCCCCTCGCCGGGACCGCCGTGACCGCCCTCGGTCTGCTGCTCCTGCACCAGTTGCACCGCACCACCTCCACCTGGGAGATGAGCGCCTACTTCTTCGTCTTCGGCACCGGACTGGGCCTGGTCATGCAGGTCCTGGTCCTGGTCGTGCAGAACTCCGTCAGCTACGCCGACCTCGGAGTCGCCACCTCCGGAGCCACCTTCTTCCGCTCGATCGGCGCCTCCTTCGGCGTGGCCGTCTTCGGCACCGTCTTCACCAACCGCCTCGACGACAAGCTCGCCGCTGCCCTCGCCGGCGTGCCGCTGCCCCCGGGTGCCTCCGCCGCCCGGCTGGAGGCGGATCCGAGGGCCATCGCCCTGCTGCCCCCGGAGCTGCGCCCCACCGTGCTCGACGCCTATGCCGTCTCCATCACCGACGTCTTCCTCTACGCCGTGCCGGTCGTCCTCCTCGCCTTCGCCGTCGCCTGGTTCCTCAAGGAGGACAAGCTGCGTGCCTCCGTCACGGCCCCGGACGTCACCGAGACCCTGGCCTCGAACCCCGTCGAGCGCTCCTCCCGCGACGAGGTCGCCCGCGCCCTGTCGGTCCTGGGCACCCGCGAGGGCCGGCGGCACGTCTACGAGAAGATCACCGAGCGGGCCGGGTACGACCTGCTGCCCGCCAGCAGCTGGCTGCTGCTGCGGATCAACCGCTACGGGTCCGTCGAGCCGGCATTGCTCGCCGAGCGCACCGACGTCCCGCTGAAGGTCGTCACCGACGCGGCGCGTCAGGTCGAGGAGCGCGGGCTGGCCACCCGCGACGGACTCGACCTGCTGCTCACCGACTCCGGGAAGGTGGCGGCGACCCGGCTGGCCGCCGCGCGGCAGGAGTCACTCGCCGAACTCCTCGGCGACTGGTGGGGCCCCGACCGGCCGACCGACCTGGTCAAGCTGGTCGAGGAGATCAACGCCGAGCTGTGCGGCTCCGAGAAGGAGGAGCCGTACGATCGCCTGGCTCGTCGGGACCACGCCGTCCGATGATCTTGGTGGCTCGTGGCTCGTGGCTCGTGGCTCGTGGCTCGTGGCTCGTGGCTGGTGGCTGGTGGCTGCGGGCTTGCGGGCGCGGGCGGGGCCGGGGCGGGACGAGCCGTTCCGGCAGCGGCCTACCGGCATCCTGGCTCGCCGGAACCCGGGCGCCTTGAGGCGTCGGGCCTCCTGGCACCCGGTGTCTCGGCACCCGGTGTCCCCGCCCGACGCCGGCTTCCCGGCTCCGGGTGTCTCGGCACCCGGCCTCCCGGCACCTGGTGTCTCGGCCTCCCGGCCTCCCGGCACCTGGTGTCTCGGCCTCCCGGTCTCCCGGCTCCCGGTGTCTCGGCACCCGGCCTCCCGGTCTCCCGGTCTCCCGGCCTCCCGCCCGGCCCTCCGGCGTAGGGCGGGGACGGAGGAGGGGGGTCAGAGTATGGACTTTTCGAAGAAGTGCTGTGCGTACGGATCCTGCTTGTACGGGGGTATCTCCTCGTAGCCGTGCTTCGCGTACAGCGCGCGGGCCTCCACGAGGTCGGTTCGGGTGTCCAGGCGTATCCGCTCGGCGCCCAGCGACCGTGCCGCGTCCTCCAGGGCGGCCAGCAGCGCGGTGCCGCCGCCGGTGCCCCGCATGCGCGGGTCGACGTAGACCCGGGTCAGCTCCGCCGTGCGCGCGTCGAGCAGGCGTATGCCGCCGCAGGCCGCCGGCACGCCGGCCAGGCGGCCGACCACGAACTCTCCGGTGGGCCGTGCCAGTTCGGTGCCGGGGTCCTCGGCCAGGCCTTCGTCCACCTCGGCCTCCGTGGCGGGACGGTTCCAGTACCGCCCGGCGACCTCCGCGTAGTAGGCGCGGCGCAGGGCCGTGGCGTCGGCGGTGTGCAACGACTCGGGGACGACGGTCCAACCGCTGGAGCCGCTCCTCTGCGCGATCTTCGTCTCGTTCATGCCGTAAGTGTGGAGCTTTGCCGGCTCGTCCCGCGTGCAATATCCACACCGGCGGGCTGATGATAGGAAAAGGTTCATTTCGGCCTAGGGAATCGACCGACGAAGGGTGTGAAACGCCATGTCGGAGCATCCGGACGCCGCGCTGGTCCGCCGCGGTTACAACGCCTTCAGCAAGGGCGACATGGACGCGCTCGCGGGGTTGATGACCGCCGACGTCATCCACCACGTCCCTGGCACCCATCCGCTGTCCGGGCACCACAAGGGCCGCGAGGCCGTTCTGGAGCTCTACCGCCGCTACGCCGAGGAGACCGGCGGCACCATGCGGGTGGAACTGCACCACGTGCTCGTCGACGGCCGGGGGCACGCGATGTCGTTCCACACCTTCTACGCCGACCGCAAGGACCGGGGGATGGAGATCGGGGGAGGTCTGTTCTTCACCGTCGTGGGCGGCAAGATCACCGACATCGATGAGTGCACCGCGGACATCGATGAGGAGAACGCCTTCTGGGCCTGATGGCCCGACCTGCCCCCTGGTGGTCCCCGCCGAACAGGCCTGATCAGGGGGCCCGGCAGTACGGACCGGGCCTGGAGCCGGCCAGATATGACCGACTGCCCGGCCCGGGGGTCGCGGGCTGAGCTCGCCCCGGCCCGGCCCGGGTTCGCGGGCTCCGCCCGGCCCGGGGGTTCGCGGGCTGAGTTCGCCCTGGCCCGGGCTCCGCCCGGCCCCGGTCCCGGCCCGGGCGTCGTGGGTTCAGGCCTGCTTCGGGGCCGCCTGCTGGACGACCTCGAACGACCACAGTGTCGACGCCGAGGCCGCCGGCTTCGGCCGGTCGGCGGTCTCCGTGCCGCCGCCCTGCTGCTGACCGCCCTGCTGCTGACCGCCCTGGTGCGCCGCCTTCATCGGGCCCTCCATCCACGCCTGGAAGGCCGCCTCGTCACGCCACCGCGTGTACACGAGGTACTGGTCGGTGCCCTCCGTCGGGCGCAGCAGCTCGAACCACTCGAATCCGTCGGACCCCTCCACGGCGCCGGCCCGCGAGGCGAACCGCTGCTCCAGGACCTCCCGCTGCTCCGCCGGAACGGTCAGTACGTTGATCTTCACGATGCTCATGCCCGCCATCCTAGGGATATCGTCGTCCCCGGTAATGCGGCGCGGCAGCCAAGTGAACTCGCGGTTGCGGTCAGCAGGACGACACGGTGGGAGGCCGACGAGGCGTGGCGGACGCGGCGGAGCACGGCGGTGGGCACGGACATGCCGGAGTCATAGGCGACGCACACGGCGGACGCGAAGCACACAGCGGACGCGACGCACACGGCGGACGCGAAGCACACGGCGGACGCGACGCCCGCGGTGGACGCGACGCACGCGGCGGACCCACGGCCGCGCGACTGCTGCTGTGGGCCCTCGCGGCCGTGCTGGCCGTCGGACAGCTCGCCGAGGCGCTGCGCGTGCCGTCCGACGCCTGGCTCGCCGAACTCCACCTGCCGGGACCGCCCGGAGCGCTCTACGCGGGCGGCCGGTTCGGCGGCACACCGTTAGCGGGACTGGCGATCAGACCGCTCACCGGAATCGGTGAAGTCAGCGGGTTCGGCGAGCAGTCGCTGGAGGTCGTCTGGACCGGGATCACGCTCGTGCTCGTGGCCGCGGTCGGTGTGGTCGCCGCCCGCGCCCTGCCCGACCCCGTGCCGCGCCGCACGGCGCTGCTGGCCGCGCCGGTGCTGGTCGCCCTGATGACGGTCTCGCTGCCGGTCCGGGACGCGGCCACGCCCGGCCGGACCGCCGTGCTGGCCGTGCTGCTGGTGCTCCTCGGCGTCTTCCGGGTCCGGGGCGAACGCCCGGCCGGTTTCCTCGTGGGCCTCGCCGCCGCCCTCCAGCCCGCGCTGCTGCTGTTCGCCGGTCTGCTGTGGCTGTCGGGCCGCCGTACCGGTGCCCGCTCGGCCGCGGTCACCTTCGCCGGGGCCGGCCTGCTGGCCTGGGCCGCGCTGCCGCGGGACTCCTGGACGTACTGGGTGCAGCACCTGGTCGGCGCCGGCCTCGGCGGCGGCCCCGCGGACGTGGCGAACCAGTCGCTGCACGGCGCGTTGCTGCGGCTGGGCCTGTCGGGGCCGGGCGAGATCGTCCTCTACGTCGCCCTGGCCGGGGCGGTCGCCTACGCGGGGCTGCGCCGCGCCGTCCGGTACGCCGCCGACGGCCAGGTGCTGCTCGCCGTCGCCGTGACCGGTTGTGCGGCCGTCGCGGTCTCGCCCACCGGCTGGCGCCACCAGTTGCTGTGGGTGCTGCTCGCGGTGGCCGGGCGGATCGGGCGGCGCGCCGCCGACCGGCGGGTGTGGCCGGTGGCGGTGGTGCTGGTCGCGGCCCTGCCGAGCGACGTGCTGCTGCCCAACCTGGCCGTCCTGGCGCCCGTACGCGACAACGTGCTGCTGCTCGCCGCGCTGGCCACGGCCTGCGCCGTGCCGTTCCTGCCGCGCAGTTCGCCGTACTGGCGCGAGCCGGTGCCGACCGGGTACGGCGCGGCCGTGCCGTCACGCTGGTCGTGGGTGCCGCTGCTGCCGTTCTGGCGGCGGGTGCTGAGCCGGCCGAACCTGCTGCTGGAACTGCTGCTGATACGGGTCGGCTACTCCCTGTACTCCCACATCCGGGCCGCCGCGCCGAACAGCCGGGCGGTGGCCGAGGGGCACGGGCGGCAGATCCACGCGGTGGAGCGGGCGCTCGGCATCGACATCGAGTACGCCGTGAACATGGCGGTCGTCAGGACCGGCCCGCTGGAAGGATTCTTCAACTTCTACTACACGTCGTTCCACTTCGTGGTGCCGCTCGGCGTGCTGGCGGTGCTGTACTGGCGCCGGCCCGCGGACTACCGGTGGGCCAGGGCCTCGCTGGGGCTGGCGACGGTGCTGGCGCTGCTGGGGTTCTGGCTCTACCCGCTGGCGCCGCCGCGGCTGATGCCCGGCCTCGGCTTCGTCGACACCGTGCACGGCCCGCAGGACCTGGCGGATCCGCAGTACGGGGCCATGACCGCGATCTCCAACCAGTACGCGGCGATGCCGTCGCTGCACTTCGGGTGGGCCTTGTGGTGCGGGGTCGTGGTCGTGGTGCTGGCGCCGAAGGGGTGGCAGAAGGTGGTGGGGGCGCTGCATCCGGTGATCACCGTGTGCGCGATCGTGGCCACCGCCAATCACTGGGTGCTGGATGCCGTGGGGGGAGCGGTGGTGGTCGGGTGCGGGTTCGCGGCGGTGCACGTGCTGTCCGGGCCGAGGGTTCCGGCGGGCGGGCCGGGGGTTCCGGCGCCCGGGCCTCGGGGGGTGAGCGTGCCGGGGCCGCGGGGGGCCGGGTCGGCCGAGTCGGCCGGGTCGGCCGAGGTGGGCACCTCCGCCGCCTCCGCCGCCTCCGCCGGGTCCGCCGCCTCCGCCGGGTCGGCCGGGGCTGCTGAGGCCGCCGCCGAGAGGTCCGCCGGGGCGGGGCGGGTCGGCTGAGCGGATCCCGCTGCGCGGGTGCTGCTGGGTGTCACCGCCGACTTGGCTGCGCCGTCGTCCTGGTGACACCGCCCCGCCTGGGCGCCGACCGCTGTGGCCGTACCGGGCCGCTGTGCCGGACCCGGCCGCTGTGCCGTACCCGGCCAGGTGGTTGCCGTGGCCGGGCGGTTGCCGTGACTGAGTCGGTGTCACCGCTGAGTGGGTGTCACCGCCACCGGGCGCTGCTGGGTGCTCCCACCGTCTGGGTGGGTGCCGCTGTTTGCGTGTCACCGCTGTCTGGGAACGCGGCCGCTTGTGCAGGAGCCAGCGCCGCCTGGACGTCGTCGCTGAGCGGGCGTCAGCGCCGAGTGGCTGCCGCTGCTGTGCCGGCGTCGCCGCCGTCCCGGTGCCACCGCCGTGCGGTGGCACCGCCGTCCATGTGTCATCGTCGCCCCGGCGCCCTCGCTGTCCGGCTGTCGCCGCCGTCCCGGTGCCGCCGCCGCCCCGGCTGTCGCCGCTGTCCTGGCGTCACCACCGTCCCGGGCGTCGCCGTCCCGGCGTCGCCTGTGGTCCGGGGCGCCCGCTGGCCGGGTGGACTCGCTGTCGGGGAGGCAGCGCCGTTGCGGCGCAACCGCTCGTGGGGCGCCGGGCGCTGTCGAGCGGCGGTCGGTGCGGGGTCGTGGCTGAGTGGGTGTCACCGCTCAGCTGGGATCGTCGGCTCCGGGCGTCGCTGCTGGGTCGCATCGGCGTACGAGCCCGTCGCCGACGGTCCGTGGTGGCGCGTCGCTGCCCGGGGTGGCGGTGCTGTCCGTGGGGTCCCGTCGTCCTCGTGCCGCTGCCGGCCGGCGTCACCGCCGTGCCGGGGCGTCGGCAGGGGTGCCGGGGTGGTTTCGGGGCCCCGGCACCCCTGTTGTGCGATGGATCGCCGCGTTCTGCCATGGTCCGCCCGGGGGATGCTTTCCGCCACTCGGGGCGCGGGGCGAGCCCGCACCCCCACCCCGCACGCCCACCCGCACCCCCGCCCTCCGCCCCCGGCCGGGGCTCGGGCGGGGTCCGCGGGCGGCAGGGGCCTGGCGTGGGAAGTGGGGCCCCTGCCGTGCTCGGGCCGGGTCAGGCGGGGCTGACCTGGAGTTCCTTGATGCCGTTGAGCCAGGCCGCGCGCAGGCGGCGGGGGCCCCCGCCGGTCAGGCGCAGGTCGGGCAGGGTGTCGGCGAGGGCGTTGAAGATCAGGTCGATCTCCAGGATCGCCAGGGACTTGCCGAGGCAGAAGTGCGGGCCGCCACCGCCGAAGCCCAGGTGGGGGTTGGGGTCGCGGGTGATGTCGAAGACGTCGGGGTCGGTGAAGACCTCGGGGTCGTGGTTGGCCGAGGAGTAGAACAGGCCGACGCGGTCGCCCGCCCGGATCTTCTGGCCACCCAGCTCGGTGTCCTGGGTGGCCGTGCGCTGGAAGGACACCACCGGGGTGGCCCAGCGCACGATCTCCTCGGCGGCGGTCGAGGGCCGGGTCGCCTTGTACCGCTCCCACTGCTCGGGGTGGGTCAGGAAGGCGTACATGCCGTGGCTGATGGCGTTGCGCGTGGTCTCGTTGCCCGCGACGGCGAGCAGCAGGACGAAGAAGCCGAACTCGTCCGAGCTGAGGTTGCCCTGCCCCTCGGCCGCCACCAGCTGCGTCACGATGTCCTTGGCGGGGCACTCCTTGCGCTGGGCGGACATGTTCATGGCGTAGCCGATGAGTTCGACCGCCGCCTCGGAGCCGACCTCCTCGGTGATGGCGTACTCCGGGTCGTCGTAGGCGATCATCTTGTTCGACCAGTCGAAGATCCGGGAGCGGTCCTGCTGCGGTACGCCGATCAGTTCGGCGATGGCCTGCAGGGGCAGCTCGCAGGCGATCTTGGTGACGAAGTCGAACGAGCCGCCCCCGGCCGCCGCCTTGGCCTCGGTGACGATGCCGCGGGCGCGTTCGCGCAGGGCCCCCTCCAGGCCGCGGATGGCGCGCGGGGTGAAGCCGCGCTGCACGATCTGGCGGACCCGGGTGTGCTCCGGCGGGTCCATGTTCAGCATGATCAGGCGCTGGGCATCTATCTGTTCGCGCTGGATGCGTTCGTTGAAGCGGATGATCGCGGTGTTGGCGTGCGAGGAGAACAGCTCGGGGTGCGTGGAGACGTACTTGACGTCCGCGTGCCGGGTGACGGCCCAGTAGCCCTCGTCGTCGAAGCCGGTGACACCGCGGCGCTGCGGGCACCACCACACCGGAGCCGTCTGCCGCAGCAGGGCGAACTCGGGGAAGGGAACGCGGTCCTGGAGCAGGTCGGGATCCGTGGCGTCGAAGCCTTCGGGCAGCGCGGGGCAGGGCATCGGCACTCCAAGGTCGGGAAGTCTGACGACCCATCAGATGTTGGCTTGAACGTAGTAACGAGTTCTAGAAGAGGCAAGGGTCGCCGCACCAACTGTTGCGTGTGGAATCCGTGCAGGGCGGGTGCAAGACCCTTGTGCGGTCGGGCCGAGGGTCGTAAGACTGCGGGGAGAACTAGAACGCGTACTAGTTCGGGTGGGGCGCCGGGACGGCCCGCCCGCCGTGCAGGAGAGGACGAGCTCATGGCCGCGGAACCCGTCATCGTCGAAGCCGTACGCACCCCCATCGGCAAGCGCGGCGGCGCGCTCGCCAACCTCCACCCCGCCTACCTCCTGGGCGAGACCTACCGCGAGCTCCTGGCCCGAACCGGAATCCGCCCCGACTGCGTCGAGCAGATCGTCGGCGGCACGGTCACGCACGCCGGCGAGCAGTCCATGAACCCCGCCCGCAACGCCTGGCTCGCCATGGGCCTGCCGTACGAGACCGCCGCGACCACCGTGGACTGCCAGTGCGGCTCCTCCCAGCAGGCCAACCACATGGTGGCCAACATGATCGCCGGCGGGGTCATGGACATCGGCATCGCGTGCGGCGTCGAGGCGATGAGCCGGGTCCCGCTCGGCTCGGGATCCAAGCACGGGCCGGGCAAGCCGTTCCCGGACGAGTGGAACGTCGACCTGCCCAACCAGTTCGAGGCCGCCGAACGCATCGGCCGCCGCCGCGGCCTGACCCGCGACGACGTCGACCGGCTGGGCCTGCTGTCCCAGGAGCGGGCGGCCGCGGCCTGGGCCGAGGAGCGCTTCAAGCGCGAGACCTTCGCGGTGCAGGTGCCCACGACCGAGGAGGAGCAGCGGGCCGGGCAGGGCATGTGGCGGCTGGTCGACCGGGACGAGGGGCTGCGCGACACCGGCATGGAGGCCCTGGCCCGCCTCAAGCCGGTCATGCCCACGGCCATCCACACCGCCGGGAACTCCTCGCAGATCTCCGACGGCGCCGCGGCCGTGATGTGGGCCTCGCGCAAGATGGCCCGCGCGCTCAAGCTGAAGCCGCGGGCCCGGATCGTCGCCCAGACGCTGGTCGGCGCCGACCCGCACTACCACCTCGACGGGCCGATCGACGCGACCCGGGCGGTGCTCGGCAAGGCCGGGATGTCGTTGAAGGACATCGACCTGGTGGAGATCAACGAGGCCTTCGCCGCGGTCGTGCTGAGCTGGGCGAAGGTCTTCGACCAGGACCTGGAGAAGGTCAACGTCAACGGCGGGGCCATCGCCCTGGGCCACCCGGTCGGGGCCACCGGCGCCCGGCTGATCACCACCGCGCTGCACGAGCTGGAGCGGCGGGACAAGGAGTTCGCGCTGATCACGATGTGCGCGGGCGGGGCGCTGGCGACCGGCACGATCATCCAGCGGCTGTAGCCGGTCGCAGCCGCAGCCGGGCGCAGTCGGTGCCGCTGCCGCCGCCACCGGCCGGGGTGAGCCCGTACGGACCCTGTGGGATGGGGAAGCAGAAGGCCCCGGCGGGCCGGACCTGGGGAGGTCGGCCTGCCGGGGCCTTCGTACGTCTGCGGGGTGCTGCTGCGGGGCGCCTGCGCGAGTGCTGCTTCGGTGGCGCCTGCCGGGGGTGCCGCGTCGGTGGCGCGGGTCACCGGTCCGGGCGTGGCTCTGGTCTAGTACCAGTGGTTGGCCTGCCAGAAGTTCCAGGCGCCGACGGGGCTGCCGTAGCGGGCGTTCATGTAGTCCAGGCCCCACTTGATCTGGGTGGCGGGGTTGGTCTTCCAGTCCGCGCCGGCGGAGGCCATCTTCGAGGCGGGCAGGGCCTGGACCAGGCCGTAGGCGCCGGAGGAGGCGTTGGTGGCGGTGTGGTCCCAGCCGCTCTCGTGCGACACGATCTTGTCGAACGCGGCGAACTGCGCGGGGTCCTTGATCATCTGCTGGGCGATCGCCTTGGCGCTGGTCGGGGCGGCCTGGGCCGGAACGGCGGCCAGCAGGGAGCCGGCGGCCGCCAGGCCGACGACGGTGCCCGCGAGGGTCTTGTGGGAAGCGGCGATGCGGCGGATGACGGAGCGGGACACGGAAGACCTTCCGTAGGGGACAGGGGCGGTCGCGGCATGCCGCAGGCATGCGTGAGCCACTCACGCGAGGGAGAGGGGTTCGTCCCGGCGGGGGGCCTGCGCCCCGGCCGCCTCGGCGACAACACCAGTTAGCCAGGCCGGGAACCGCCTGGCAACGCCCCCCTGCTACTAGCGGCGGTCGCAGGAACCGGGCCCGTGGCCGCCCGCTCGGCCCGTGCGGGCGCGCCCGGGACGGGGGTGGGGGTCTACTAGGCGGGGTCGAATGTGACGTGGGTCCTGTGGGCCGCCTCACCGCCAACGGGCCCGGATGTCGCTTTCTGTCACGACTTGTACCTGTTTTTGGGGTGTGGTGCGGGCCACTTCACCCCCCGAATCGAAGGCCACCGGCGCGTCGAACGCCGCTTTCCTCGTCGCGCGGCGCAGCGCCTTGAGCACCGTGCCGCCCAGGGTCAGGGTGAGGACGACGGTCAGCACGGCCCGGCCGAGGTCCCAGCCCGCGGAGGTCGCCAGGCAGTACGCGGCGAACCGGGCCAGGTTCGCGGGCACCGGGTCCCCGGGGTGGAAGGAGATGCCCTGCCCCATGCCCTGCAGGAGCACCCAGCCCTGAAGGTTCATGGCGGTGCCGTACGCGAACGAGCCCGCGAAGCCGTACGCCGCCAGCATGGCCAGCTCGGCCCGGCCCCGGATCCGCTCCGGTCCCGGCAGCAGGCCGGCGCCGAGCGAGAACCAGCCCAGGGCCAGCATCTGGAACGGCATCCAGGGCCCCACCCCGCCCGTGAGCAGGGCGGAGGCGAACATCGTGACGGCCCCGAGGACGAAACCGAAGCCGGGCCCCAGCACGCGGCCGCTGAGCACCATGAGGAAGAACATCGGCTCCAGGCCGGCGGTCCCGGCGCCCAGCGGCCGCAGGGCGGCCCCGACGGCGGCGAGCACCCCGAGCATCGCCACGGCCTTGGCGTCCATGCCCTGGTCGGCCAGGGTCGCCACGACCACCGCGACGAGCAGCGGGAGCAGGGCGGCGAAGAGCCAGGGGGCGTCCTGGGAGTGCGCGAGCCCGGACTGCCGGTCGGCCAGCAGCGGCCAGCCGAAGGCGGCGATGCCGATGAGGGTGACCAGCAGCAGGGCGGCCGCCCCGCGCGGCCCGATCCGGACGGGGCGGCTGCGGCCCCGGGGTGCGGGCGTGCGGCGGCTCATCGGGCGTCCTGCGGGTCAGGTCCCGAGACGCGGTAGGTGCGGCCGGGACGGAGGGGGCGGGCGGGGGAGGGTTCGCCGGTCGCGGGCACCGGGACGCTGCCGGGCAGCGGCTCGGGGACCTCGGGGGTCTCCGGCAGGGCCTCGGCGACCTGGGCCAGGGTGAGCCACGGGTCCGGGGCCAGGACCTTGGCGATCTGGGGGGCGTAGGCGGGGGAGGAGGTCACGACCTCGGCCGTCGGGCCGTCCGCGACGATCTCGCCGCCGGCCAGGATCACCACCCGGTGGGCCAGCTCGGCGGCGAGTTCCACGTCGTGCGTGGCCAGGACCACGGCGTGGCCCCGGGCCGCCAGGTCGCGCAGGATCTCGATCAGCCGGGCCTTGGCGGCGTAGTCCAGGCCCCGCGTCGGTTCGTCGAGCAGGAGCAGCCCGGGTCGGCCGGTCAGGACGAGGGCGAGGGCGAGCGCGAGGCGCTGGCCCTCGGAGAGGTCGCGCGGATGGGTGTCGTCCGGGACGCCGGGCAGCAGAGCGGAGACCAGGGCCCGGCAGGTGCCGGGCTCGGCCCGGGCGTCGAGGTCGGCGGCGGCGCACTCGGCCGCGACCGTGTCGGCGTACAGCAGGTCGCGGGGCTCCTGCGGGACCAGGCCCACCCGGCGGACCATCTCGGCGGGCCGGGTGCGGTGCGGGACCTTGCCGGCGACGGTGACCGAGCCCGCGGCCGGCTCGATCATGCCGGTCAGGGCGGCCAGCAGGGTGGACTTGCCGGCGCCGTTGCGGCCCATCAGGGCGACGGTCTCGCCCGGCCGGACGTCGAGGTCGATGCCGCGGAGCACCTCCGTACGGCCGCGCCGTACGCCGAGGCCG